>CALWTE010000008.1 GCA_944384375.1 uncultured Clostridia bacterium
TAACTAAATACTTGACAAAACTTAGTCAAATTTAGTATTATAAATTTACTTGCAGGTATAGTTTAGTGGTAGAACACAGGCTTCCCAAGCCTGATATGAGGGTTCGATTCCCTTTACCTGCTCCAAATTAGAAAAGAGAAGTCAAAAATAAAGATTTCTCTTTTTCTATTCAAAACCAAACAAGTCATTTGGCGAAATATCTAAAAGACGGCATATATCAATAATTTGTTGATAATTCAATTCAAATATGCCATATATATAAACAAAATCTTAATATTTTTCATATCTATTATTTATGGAAAGAATTCATTTTGTTGGTATCGGTGGAATCAGTATGAGTGCTTTGGCTAAACTTATGCTTAGCCGTGGTGCTTATATTACTGGCACCGATGATGTGGAAAGTGCCGAAGTCCTTGCTTTAAGGAAATTAGGAATTGATATAAAAATCGGCAGTAATTATAGAGCGGTGGAGCAAGCAGATTTAATTGTTTATACAATTGCGGTAGGGGAGCATAAAGACTTGAATTTAGCAAAAAAACTAAACAAAAGAGTACTAGAGCGTGCGGAGTTTTTGGCCGAAGTTTCTAAAAGTTACAAAAATGTTATTGCTGTTGCGGGTACACATGGCAAAACGACTACAACAGCAATGCTAACTAATATTTTAGTTTGTGCTGGGCTTGACCCAACCGTGCATATCGGCGGAAATTCGTTAAATTTAAATAGTAATTTGCGTATCGGCGGGCAAGAGTATTTTATTACGGAAGCGTGCGAATTCAATAAAAGTTTTTTGAAATTAACCCCCGATTATTCCATTATAACGAATATTGAGCAAGACCATTTAGACACATATAAAAACCTTGACGAAATAGACATTGCCTTTAATGAATTTATGGAGAAAACTACACAAAAAGTAGTTATAAATGCCGATTATATAGATGATATTCAACACTATGACAAAGATAAATACTTAACATTTGGACTTTTAGAAAAGGGCGAACTATGCGCAAAACGGCTTTTACAGCGAAACGGCAAGTATAGTTTTGACGTTTTCTACAAGGATAAAAAGTTATGCAGAATAAAAAACAATATTTTAGGCGAGCATAACGTACTAAACGCACTTGCTTGTGTTGGCTTGTGCTTAATTTTGGGTATTGATATTGAGTTTATAAAGCAGGGAATTGAAAGTTTTAAAGGGGTGGAGAGACGTTTAAGCTTGCTTAAAACAAAAAATGGAGTAAAGCATTATCAAGATTATGCGCATCACCCAACAGAAATAAAAACGCTTTTGCAAACCTTAAAATTAATCAAAAAGGGTAGAATTATTGCAATTTTTCAACCGCACACATTTACACGTACTTTTGCCTTAATGCAGGACTTTGTACAGTGTTTTGACGATGCTGATTTCTTGTATATTTTGCCCACTTATCAAGCCCGCGAAGCATATTTGGTAGGTGGCGATGCGACCGATTTATTTTATAATCTAGGTGGCAGAATAAATTGCCAGTATTGTTCTAATTTTGAGTCTTTGAGTTACGAATTAGACAAAATGTTAGAGCAAAATGACATCTGCGTTTGGATAGGGGCGGGCGATATTTACCAAATAGCAAAAAAGTATTTAGAAAATTGTAACTAAAATATAAACTAATGCTACAAAAAAGTCTTAATTTTTGTTATAAATAAAACTGAATTAAAGTGCATTTGTAATTATTAAGAGCATAAGAGCATTATTTTAAAAAGTTATTTTAAAGCAAATATATAGACTTAGTGCTTAGTTTAAGCGTAATTTAAAAAAAGTTACTTAAATGCAAATATGCAGCCTTATTTTAAGCCGTAAATTAATAAATGTTACCTAAATTCAAATATAAAGGACTATTTGGGTGTAATTTTTTAAAAAAGTTACTTAAAACTATTGATTTTTATTTAATTTTGTTATATACTAAAATCTACTAAATATTTATACGAGGTAAAAGACTATGAAAAGTGGAATACATCCAAATTATCACGAAGTTAAAGTTGAATGTGCTTGTGGTGAAACTTTTACTACTCATTCTACATACAAAAATGACGTTATGAAGATTGACATTTGCAACAAGTGCCACCCTTTCTTTACGGGTAACCAAAAGATTGTTGACGCTGCTGGCCGTGTTGAAAAGTTTAACCAAAAACACAACCTTAACAACGCAAAGGCTAAAAAATCACATTAAAATTAAGGTGCTTTATAATTTTAAGCATCTTTTTTTATGTTAATTAAAGGTATAGAGAATGACAGCAAACGAGTTGTTTTTGCATTTTACGTCTAAGAAAGAAGGCCATATAATTAAAGATATAAAATGGCTTTTTCAAGCGAAAATTGATAAAGAATTTTTAAAATGGCATAGTATAGAATTAAGTAAGACTCAGCAAGACGATTTAACTAAATGTGTTCAATTATTGCAATTAGGTAAGCCTTTAGCATATATTTTAGGCACTGCGGAGTTCTTTAATTGCTTAATAAAAGTTAATGAAAATGTGCTAATTCCTAGACCTGAGACCGAAACATTATGCGAATATGTAATCAAAGAAAACCCGAGACAGTATGAAGTTTTAGACCTTTGCACGGGTAGTGGTTGTATAGCAATTGCGTTATCTAAAAATTCGCAAAATTTCAAACTTACTGCCAGCGATATTGATATAAATGCCCTTTCTGTAGCACGTGAAAACGCAAAAATTAATAATGTTAATATTGAATTTGTGCAGAGTGATTTGCTAGAAAATATAGATAAGACTTTTGATATTATTGTTTCTAATCCGCCGTATTTAAACAAGTTGGAGATGGAGTCAGCCCCTAAGAGTGTTACCGACTTTGAGCCGAAACTTGCGTTATTTGGTGGCGAGAGTGGTTTGGATTTTTATGTAAAAATTGCCGAAACCGCTCCTAAAAATTTAGCAGAAAATGGCTTAATTTATTTAGAAGTAGGGGGCAAACAAGCGGAAGATGTAGCGCAAATTTTAAGCAATAATTTTAAAAATATAGAAATTAAGAAAGATTTATTTGGAATAGAGAGATTTGTAAAAGCAAGGAGAAAATAAATGATAGAGAAATTACTGCCTTTTGTGGAAAAATACAATGAGTTAAGCGAAAAAATGTGTGATGCAAATTTGTTAAGCGATATGAACGAGTATCGCAAGGTGGCAAAAGAGCATGCTAGACTTAGCGAATATGTTGATTTATATCAAAAATACAATTCAGTTTTGGAGCAAATTAAGTCTGCTGACGAAGTTTTAGCCGAAACTAACGATGCCGAACTTGTTGAAATGGCTCAACAAGAAAAAGCGGAAGCGCAAAGCAAAATTGAAAATTTAGATAATCAAGTTAAAATCTTATTGCTCCCACGCGACGAAAATGACGAAAGCAACGTCTATATTGAAGTTCGCCCCGCAGCAGGTGGAGATGAAGCATCACTTTTTGGCGCCGAACTATTTAATATGTATAAGAAATATGCCGAAAAACGTGGTTGGACTGTAGAAGTTATTGAGTATAACGAAACAGAAGTTGGCGGGCTAAAAGAAGGCGTTATGCGTGTGGAAGGCGACGGTGTATATCGTGCGCTAAAATGGGAAAGTGGTGTACATAGAGTGCAGAGAGTTCCTGAGACCGAATCTCAAGGTAGAGTGCATACAAGTACAGTTACAGTAGCGATTTTGCCCGAAGTGGAAGAAGTTGATTTCAAGATTGATGATAAAGATTTGAGGATTGATACATATCGTGCAGGTGGACATGGCGGGCAAGGCGTAAACACAACTGACTCAGCAATTCGTATTACTCACTTACCTACAGGAATAGTGGTTGCTTGTCAAGATGAACGCAGTCAAATAAAGAATAAGGAAAGAGCAATGAGCGTATTGCGCGCAAAGTTACAAGATATGTACACGCAAAAAGCAATTGCCGAAAATGCACAACAGCGTAAGACTCAAGTCGGTACAGGGGATAGGAGTGAACGCATTAGGACATACAACTTTCCACAAGGTAGAGTTACAGACCATAGAATAGGTTTGAGTCTATTTAATATAAATGATTTTATGCAAGGCAATATTGACGAAATGTTAGACGCTCTACACAATGAAGAAGTAAAATTAAAATTAGAGCAAGTGTAATTTAATAATATAGAATTTAGTTTTTATGCTTTTTGATAATATCAATTAAGAAATTTTTTAAATTAAATTTTTATATGGTATAGATTAGTATAGTTATAAAACTATACTTTTCTTTTTTATCTAAATAGGGAATGTAGTATATTTTTAATACGATTATTTTTATAAAATTTATAATAATCTAAAAATATGAAATATAAATTGTGCTTTAACGGCATTACTGCATCTATAAAACTATTCGCAAAATTAGGTACTATGCATATGCATAGTACCTTTAAAAACGTGTAAAATTAGGTAAAAAATGCGTATTTTTTAAAAAAATATTAAAATTTTTATAAAATTAATTAAATTTACAATATAGTTTGCAAAATTTAATAAAACTATATATAATTAAAATAAGGTGGTAGTATATGGAATATAGAAAAATAACAGAGAAAGAATTTTTACAAAACACAGAATATTTTAAGGAGCAAATTCCCACAGCACAAAATACTAAACAAGAATATTTTTACGACGTCTTTGAATATTATAAAGACCATTTAAAAGATAAAAGAAATTATATTTCTGTTTGTATTAACAATAATGATATAATTGCTTGCGCTCTCGTTTGTTTTTATAAAGAAGAACACAAGTATTTTTTACTTAATGTAAACACTAGGGTAGACTACCAAAACAAGGGAGTGGCAAGCAAGTTGCTAGATTATACTTTGCAAGATTTTTTTAACGAACATAACGAAAGTATTTATTTATGGGTTAGTCCTAAAAATGAAGTTGCTAACAAGTTATATAGTAAGTTAGGTTTTGTCAAAACTGATTATTTTCCCGAAAAATTAGAGTTTCGCGATAATATAAGGAATGACAATATTCTATATTGTAATGCTGAATTATTTAAAAATAGGAATTTAAATTCCAAAGAAAATTCTTTAAATAAATAAAAAAGCCATATTTTATCTAAAATTTAATTTAGATTGAATACGGCTTTATTTATTAAGTCTGGCAGGCTTTTTTAGTCCGCCCACAAGAGTTTTTCTAAACTCATCTAATTTAGGGAAGTCTTTTTCTTTAACATTGCCCATAATCGTTATATAGAGTTTACTATCTTCATTAAATAAATTTTGCACAAATTCGTGTACGTCGTAAGTAGTTAATTTTTTGTGAAGTTTCTTATAATTGCGAATTTTTATATCATCATTTGTTACATAACGAGCAAAATTTCCTTTACAAATGCTCATAGGTTGCGGTTTGCTTTTTATAGTAATGTCTTGAGCAAGTTTGTCCTTTTGTTTTAAGTTTTGGAATCTAGTTTCGTCTATTCTATGGTTGTATGCGTAATGCAAATACTCACTGATAGCCTTAATGATTTCGTTAAATTTATCTTTATCGCCCGTTTGAAATTTAATTGTAAAGAAACAAGAGTTGTTGAAAATATCGTCAAAGCAGTGCTGTGAGTAAATTAACCCTTTGGAACGCAAGTAGTGATAAAGGTGCACGTTATCTTTAAATAGGGAATCAGCTACCCAGTTAATTGCTTCAATATTGTTACTATTGTTAATTCCCAAATCGCAAGCAAAAGTTATTTCACATTGAATATTATTTTTGCTAGAAGGAATTACCTTTAGCCCATCGGGTTTGTTTAAATCTAAGGAAAGGTCATTTGCTTCGGGTGATTTTGCTGGTTGCAACTTATACACAAAATATTTTTTTGCTAATTTTTTAATTTTATAAAAAGGAAGTTTTGAGTAAGCACTAATTATAAAATAATTAGATTTAAAAATATTTTGCCTATACTTATTTAATGCACCTACTGTGATTTTGTCAATGCTCTCATGTGTGCCTAGATTTTTAGGATAGGGGTATTGAAAACGCATTAATTGCGCGTAGTGATTAGCATCAATTTCGTTACTAAAAACGTTTAATTTTTGGTTTAATTCTTCGTGAATAACGCCACGTTCGGAATTTAAATTTTTTGTCTTGTAATCTGAGTTAAGTAGGCAATCACTCATAATATCCCAGGTTTGATTAGTCAATTTATTAGAAAATTCACCCACCATACGCACGTAGGCAGAGCTTGTTTCGGCATTTAATGGCACCGAATTATTCATAAAATCCATTATTTCTTGTTTTGTGCGGTTTTTTGTATCAAAGAAAAATTGATGCTCCATAAAATGCGTAATGCCAGGAATAGAGTCTTGTTCACTTCCACGTCTAAACCCCACCGCCAAAGCAGTGCCGTGATAGTCTTTTACTTTGCTTTTTTTATATAATAGGGTAGCGCCATTAGGGAAGGTGTATTTTTTATATCTTAATTTCATTTTTTATCCTTTTTTATTTTTATTTGTTTATTTGCGATAATTCTAAATATGCCTTTGAATTTATAGCGACATTTGGGAATTTTTTATTAAAACGCTCTGTATTTAGGCAAGCTTCACTTACAGCAAAATTCATTGCAAAAATATCCGATTGAATTTTTGTTGATTCTTCCTTAATATTTTTATAAGAATCAGTGCGCGCGTCTAAATTTTTTAAATATTTTGCGTAAATTTCACGCTCAATACGCAATTCGTCTAAAATTTCATTGTGTTTATTTAGAATTTTTTGCATTAATGCCTTGTCTTTTTCTAAATCAATATGCCAAGGGTCTATTTTGATTCCGCTAATTTTTTCTAGGAAACTAGCCACTCTTTTGTCAGGCGTGATATCAGGGTTAACATTTTCAGAGTAGAAAGCCCTTTTAGCGGAATAAAATTCCTTTATGTATCTTTCAGTATCAAAATAATATAAGTTATTATCAATTTTTAAACTAGTTTCTTCAATTCCAACCATTTTTTTGCTCCTTAAGTAACTGTTTAAGTTAAATTATAGCATATACTTTTGCTTTTTTCAATATGAAAGATAAAATTGCAATTTAGTAAAATAAAAAATGCTTTTGAAGCATTTTTCATATAATTTTAATAAAATTTAGCAAGATAGGTAATAATGTAAATTGAATTAGTATTTAAAAAGTGTAAACCTTAATTAAGGTGTTAGATTAATACTTATGCAAGTTCTTCTTGTTCTGTTAGTTTTTCTTGCTTTTTTCTGCCATAATTATAATAAAAGATACGTAAAGAGTTAAGAATTGCTAGCAGTGTAACACCTACATCACCTATAACGGCAATTATCATTTCCATACCGCTTGCCGCCAAAACTCCACAGAGTTCTAGAATAATTATCAAAATTTTTGTAGTGATAGCAAAAATTATGTTTTCCCAAACTATTGCACGCGTAAATTTAGATAGTTTGTGCAAGTCCTTTATTTTTGCAGGGTTATCGTCCACAACAACAATATCGCTCGCTTCTACTGTCGCAGGACTCCCAGACAAGCCCATACTGATACCTAAGTCTGCACGCGATAGGCTAGGGGCGTCATTTATTCCATCGCCCACAAACGCGACATTGTCATTAGGATTTTTATTTTTTAAATAATCTTCTAGTATAGAATACTTTTCTTCAGGTGTTAACCCCGATTTGTAGTCGTCAATTCCTAAAATATCTGCTACATGCGCAGTAACTTTAGCGTTGTCGCCACTTAACATACTTAACTTAATGTTTTGTTGTTTCAAATACTGGCAAACTTCCACCGAACTTTCTTTTAGTGAATCGGCAAGTAAAATTTTACCTACAATTTTTTCATTAATCATTACTTTGACACTAGTAAATTCTTCCGTGCTATCTCGTGTAACATTGCCCACAAAAATCACGTCGCCTTTGTAAGTGTAAGAAACACCCGTTCCGCTATTTTCTACAAAGTTTTCCACAGGTTCAAGTTTTATTGAATGTGCCTTGTGTAAAATTGCTCGGGCAATAGGGTGAATGCTGTTTTGTTCACCAAGGGCAGCAAGTTTTAAAATGTCTTGCGTAGAGTATTTTTTGTCAAGACTTACTACGTCTTTAACCACAAAATTACCTGTAGTCAACGTTCCTGTTTTATCAAAAACGATATGTTTTAGTTTTGCTGCAACATCTAAATAATTACTACCCTTTATTAAAATTCCGTTTTTGCTGGCTTTTCCTAGCGCACTAAAATAAGCAAGCGGGACGGAAATCGCGAACGCACAAGGACAGGAGATAAATAGAAGAATTAGCGCATAGTAAATACCGTCAGTAATCGGTCTATTCATACATAAAAATACTATAAATACAATAATTGCTAGAGAAATAACTGCCAAGGTGTACCATTTTGCAAATTTGTTGATAATGGTTTCCGTCTTGCTCTTTTTGTCGTTTGCATTATCAATAAGATTCATAATACGCGAAACGGCGCTATCCTTGTAAACGTTTGTAGTCTCAATTTCCAGTATTCCATCTAGCAAGATTGTACCAGATAAAATTTTAGAGCCTTTAGACATGGCAATAGGTACACTTTCGCCTGTAATATGACTAGTGTCTACACTTGCACTGCCAGATTTAACAATACCATTTAGCGGAACTCTTTCGCCAGGGCGCACTTTTATAAGGCTACCAACGGCTACGTCTTGAGGGTGAACCTTATGCTCGTGGTCGCCGTGCACTAGCATTGCAAAATCAGGTTGTACTTCCATAAGTGCACGAATGTTTTTTCTAGATTTTCGCAAAACACTAGATTCTAGCATTTTCCCTATATTATAAAGAATTATAACCATTAAACTTTCGTCTATTCCTTCACCTAATGTGGCAAAGTTTTCTTCTACAATGGTATTAAATAAGCCCAGTCCAAAAGCACCCAATACGGCAATGGTTATAAGGAAGTTTTCTCCAATTGTTTTGTTTTTTAAGAGTTGCACACCAGCGCGGTAGGCAGTTTTGTATAATAACATGCACATACCGATTGCTACTAAAATTATCCCAGCCAGCGTTGGCATAGGCACGTATAGACCTATAAAACCAATTATTGCACCCAAAATAAATATAACAATATCTATATTAAAAGTATTTTGTTTGTGTGTAGGGTTGGCGTTGTCATGAATAATTTCAGCGTCAGGCTCAGTCCTATATACAGCACGTTTTAATTCGGGGTAAAAATCATCAGTTCTGTCTGTTTCAAAAGTAAGTTTCATTGTGGCAAAGTTGTAACTGACATTATTAAAACCTTTGATTTTTGCAATACTCGTTTCCAAATGTTTAGCGCACTGTGCACAATCAATATTGCGTATTTCGTACGTGTATTTTTCCATTTTTTTCTCCTAATATCTATCTATAATATATATTTTAATACCATAAGTCAATAATAATTTTCCTAAATTTTAAAATTTTTTGTTGAAATTTGGTAAAATTTTGGCGAAATTTGTAATCCTAAACAAACAAAAAGGCGAACGATAAAGTCCGTCTTTCATAAATTAAAACATTCGTAAATTTGGTTTTTAGAGAAAGATATTTCTTTGTGGTTTTACTAATTAAATAGCAGGGTAGATTATCGCAAAATTTACACAAAGTACAAATTATATGGAAAACAAAATCAAACTAATTTTTTGTGGTTTAATTTTTAAATTTGTTTTGCTTTGTTATTCAGTTACAGTTATAGTAATGACAATAGCATAACTTGTAGTAAACGAGCGTTGAAAAGTGAATATTATTTGTGTTGTTCCTGCATTAATTAATGAACGGTCAATTTCTAACGTGCCACCTACTATTTCGTTAGAACCATTACTATTGCCAGGTAGTTCGTTATCAAGTAAAAAGTCATTTACAATTGCTTCATTAGGAATGACGTTTTGGTTTGTAGATAGAATGGTAATATCAGCATCTGTTTGATAGTTTCCTGAGTAGGTGTATTCTATTTCGCCCATATCAAAATTATGATAGTAATTATCATCATTTTTTGCCGAAACTAGGGAAGTAACCACATCGTCAGCCCAACTTAAGTAGGAATCGCTAGGGGTATCAATCCAGTTTAGAGTAACAGTTATTTCAACATTTTGTGCAGGCATTGTGAAAGTATAATTAGTGTCATCTACTTTTGTGCAATCTTGCCCATTAAATTGAACGTTTGCAATAGTACAAGCATCTGGGAATTCCAAATCAATAGAAATTTCAGCGGTCGTACCTGCTGTTACTCGGGAAGTGCCATTTACGTCATAATAAGGTGATTCTTCAGAAGTGACATTGTAAATTGTTGTGTCAGGTTGCGTTTCAGGCTCATCACCACAACCAGCAAAAGCAATTACGCCTAAACTAAGTATTAACACGAAAGCAATCAGTAAGGGTAATTTTTTCATTTTTAGTGAAGGAAATCGCATCATTTTATAACTCCTTATATTTGTATTTTATTAAATTATATAAATAAATATTTACAAAGTCAACATTTCTGCTATTACTTAATAAATATTTTTAAATAAGAATTTGCTTAAAAAATAGTTAGTTAGTATTTTGATAAATTTCAAACTAAAAAATTGTGTTATTTTGCTAAATTATTATGGTTAAGTTATCAAAGCATATGGTTTTAAACAATTTAACAAAGCAAAGTAAATATTGTAAAATTAATTATGTATCGTTAAATTAAATAAAGATTACAGCTTTTTGTAATAAAATTTGATATTTACTATAAAATTGTGATATAACATTATTAACCTAATATTTTTGGGGGTAGATATTATTTATCTACAGCTCTTTTAGAGCTTCTCACTAGATTTTATTTAGTGTGTTAATTTGGGCTTTATGCTCAGTAGACAGGAAAACTTTCTTCTGTCTTTTTTGTTTGTTAATATTTTTTTTAAAAATAAAGATATTTTTGTTACTTGTTATTTAAGGGAGAGAATCCGCTTGCGAAAGCAAGCCCACAACAAATAGTTGTGGCTGAGCTCCACACAAAAAATAAAAACACCAAAAGGTGTTTTTTGGTGGGAGCGAAGGGCATTTTGCGGAATAAAAAGTTGCCGGTGGCAAGTTTTAGCAAAATGGCCGGCAAGCCATTGACGGCGGGCGAGAAAGTGAAGCGAAGCGGAACGGAGCGAACCCGAAGGGAGAGAATCCGCTTGCGAAAGCAAGCCCACAACAAATAGTTGTGGCTGAGCTCCACACAAAAAATAAAAACACCAAAAGGTGTTTTTTGGTGGGAGCTCAGGGATTCGAACCCCAGAAGTCTTCCGACAACAGATTTACAGTCTGCTCCATTTGGCCACTCTGGAAAGCTCCCAAGTTAAATAAATGTTACTTTGTGTTGTTTTTTTATTAAAACAATACAAACCACAAATATCTATTTTGTTTCCTTACGGAATGGAGCTGGCGAAAGGAATCGAACCTTCAACCTGCTGATTACAAGTCAGCTGCTCTGCCAATTGAGCCACGCCAGCATGGGTTGCCCGTAAGGAATTTTTATATTGTCTCTATTCTATTCTTTTAAAGATTGCTAAAACAAGTAGGGTAGTGTACTGCTATAAAAGTATGGTGCATAAACACCAGTGGTGCCTTTAGTGAGGGACTTGCTCCGTTTCGCAAATAAAATTTGCTTCACTATCACGCCGAGGCGCTAAAAACTTGCCACTGGCAACTTTTTCGGGCGCGCCTGTTCAAGTCCCCATTTGCTATTCACTCGTTTATACCGAATATTAATTTTGCGTTAATACTCGGATTGGTGCCCCAGGGGGAACTTAGGCGGAAAAATTCAAAAACTAGAAATGTCTCACAAAGAACCCCCGTTATTGCAGGCGGAGTAAAGTAATCCCTAAATTGTAATAGTGCAATCCGGGGGTGAAAGTCCCCCCAAAGTATGGTGCATAAACACCAATGGTGCCCCAGGGGGGACTTGAACCCCCGACACAAGGATTTTCAGTCCTTTGCTCTACCGGCTGAGCTACCGGGGCTTGTAAAAACAAGCGTGCCTACCAGTTTAAGAAAAACCTTACTTAAATGGTGGGACTTCAAGGACTCGAACCTTGGACCATCCGGTTATGAGCCGGACGCTCTAACCAACTGAGCTAAAGTCCCGTGTAATTAAGTAAGGTTGTCCTTTTGTGTTGGTGTATAAAATTGTTTTGTGGAGTTAACCACTGATAAACTTTTGTAGGGCATTTGTTGGCATAAATTATACCCTAATATTATAAATATTTATTCTCAAATGTTATTTGCTAACACTTGAGATTGGCGACTCAGATGGGGCTCGAACCCACGACCTCCGCCGTGACAGGGCGGCGCTCTAACCAACTGAGCTACTGAGCCATAAGCCTGTTATATCATCATTGGTCGGGGTGGGGGGACTCGAACCCTCG
>CALWTE010000009.1 GCA_944384375.1 uncultured Clostridia bacterium
TCAATTTTCAATTTTCAATTTTCAATTTTCAATTTTCAATTTTCAATTTTCAATTTTCAATTTTCAATTTTCAATTTTCAATTTTCAATTTTCAATTTTCAATTTTCAATTTAAAAAAGCAAGGAAAACTCCTTGCTTTTTTGTTACCATTTCCACTCTAAAATCTCGGGCATATCTATGCCGTATTCGCGAATGTAGTCGTGGTGTTTTTGTAATTTATTTAGAACGTCTTTTGCGATTTCCTCCTTTTTATTTTGCGGAATATTTACATATTTTAAAACTTTCAGCACTTGATTAAATCTATCAATTTTATTCCTAACACGCATATCAAAAGGTGTCGTGATTGTGCCTTCTTCGTTGTATCCTGAGACGTGCAAGTTTTGATTTTTGCGTTTATAAGTTAGTTGATGAATTAGCCGTGGGTAACCGTGAAAGTTGAAAATTATCGGCTTATCGGTCGTAAAAATTTCGTCAAATTCGGCATCACTCAAACCGTGCGGGTGGTGTTCTGGCGAGACAAGTTTCATTAAATCAACCACGTTTACTGTGCGGACATTGAGCGATGGCAAATACTCTTTCAAAAGGGAAACCGCCGCAATCGTTTCTAGAGTAGGGGTATCACCACAGCAAGCAAGCACGACATCAGGGTTAGCGTAATCATTCATACATGCAAATTCCAGTACCCCCAAACCTTTCTGCACGTGCGTCTTTGCTTGTTCTCCATTTAGCCATTGAAAACTAGGATGCTTGCTAGCGACTACAACATTAATTAAATTTTTGCTCTTTGTGCAGGCATCAAAAGTATATAGCAAGGTGTTTGCATCAAAAGGCAAGTACATTCTAATAAATTGCGCCGTTTTGCTAACCAAATGGTCTAAGAGCCCTGGGTCTTGATGCGTAAAGCCGTTGTGGTCTTGTTGCCAAACGTTGCTAGTTAAAATTAAATTCAGGGAAGAAATAGGCGCGCGCCACGGCAACTCGGAGCAAACTTTCAGCCATTTTGCGTGTTGCGAAATCATACTATCCACAATTCTAATAAACGCTTCGTAACTATTAAACATACCGTGCCTGCCCGTGAGCAAGTATCCTTCTAGCATACCTTCGCAAGCGTGTTCGGACAAGAAACTATCCATAATTCTGCCACTAGGGGAGAGTTTATCGTCTGTTTTGAGAATTTTGGCATTAAAATCGCGGTTTTCACTCTCAAAAACTTTGTACAGCCTATTACTCATTGCTTCATCAGGGCTAAAAATACGATAGTTTCGGTTAGCACGATTTAAATCAAAAATATCGCGAATGTATCCACCGAGTTCAAGCATATCTTGCGTGCGCACACTACCTGGACGGTTTAGTTTAATAGTGTAATTTTCAACTTTTGGCGTCTTTAATTCCTTTAAAATTGTCCCGCCATTCGCAATAGGGTTTGCACTCATTCGGCGACTGCCCTTAGGCAAAATTGATTTAATTGATTCCCTTAATCTGCCGTTTAAATCAAAAAGTTCGTCTGGTGCATATGATTTTAGCCATTTTTCCAAAATTTTAATATGCTCAGGTCTATCCATAGACACAGGCACTTGATGCGCTCTAAACGTATCTTCAATAGGCACGCCATCTACACTTTTAGGACAAGTCCAGCCTTTCGGCGTGCGCAGAATAATCATAGGGAAACGTGTTTTTTGCGTTGTTTTGCCTAATTTTTTGATATTTTGAATGTCTTTTATGCACAAATCCATAACTTTTGCCATTTCTTTGTGCATAAGTTTTGCATCACTTCCCGCCACGATATAAGGCTTGTAGCCATAACCTTCAAATAATTTGATTAATTCGTCTTCGGGAATGCGGGCAAGAATAGTTGGGTTGCTAATTTTGTATCCGTTTAAATGCAAAATAGGTAATACCACACCATCGGTTTTTGGGTTTAAAAACTTATTTAAGTGCCACGAAGTCGCTAGCGGGCCAGTCTCGGCTTCGCCATCGCCTACAATTACGGTCGCTATTAAATCGGGGTTGTCTAGTACGGCGCCAAAACCGTGTGCAAGTGAGTAACCCAACTCGCCACCTTCGTTTATAGAACCAGGAATTTCGGGCGAAACGTGGCTAGAGAACCCGCCAGGGAAGGAGAACGACTTGCATAGTTTCTTTAACCCCGTGATATCTTGCGTAATCTCGGGGTAAACCTGACTAAACGTGCCCTCTAAGTACGAATTCGTTATAAAAAAGTTCCCGCCATGACCAGGCCCCGAAATGAGTATCATATTTAAATTAAATTTATTAATCACTCTATCGCAGTGCGCATATACAAAATTTTGCCCAGGTACAGTGCCCCAGTGCCCTACGATTTTTTTCTTTATATGTTCCATTTTTAGTGGCTCGCGCAGTAGCGGATTGTCTAACAAATATAACTGCGCGCAAGATATATAATTACATGCGCGCCAGTATGCGTCTAGCGTATCTAAGTATTTTTGTGTGGAAAAAATGTCTTTCATAAATCATACCCCTTAATTTTATAAAATTAGTATAACACAAAAATACAAAAAAATATAATTAAAATTAGGTAAAAAAGCGAAATTTTTAAATGAATTTTAAAAATAATCAATATTGACAATTAAGTTTAGTTTTGGTATACTTATCATCAAGTTTTAGAAGGGGTTACAATTATGTCTAAAAAAGAAAAAAGATTTCAAACTAGTTCGTTTAATTATGTTTTATTAAATATACAACAAAGGGAAAAACTAGAAGATTTGTCTTTGGAAGAAGTTTATCAAGAGTGTATAGATTCTACGCAAGATTGTATAAAATTGCAAGATAAATATGATGATATCGCTAAAAACTTAACTGATATTTGCGACTTAAGGTTGCAACCGCTCGGTTTGGGGGCTTTAGTGTACTGTGCGTATACTTTTATGGGGTATAAGTGGTATTTGGGCAAGAAGTTAAACATTACTCAGGAAAAGTTGGAGCAGGCTAAGTTGGTAGATGAAATCAACTGGGAAACTTATTCACAAAGGGCTAAAAAAGAAAATTCAGCCGATTTAGATGCACGGCAAATGTTTTAATTTAAAAATGATAAATGAATTTATTTTGAAATTATTTTGTATTAAAAATGAAAGAGGTTATACGTAAATGTTTGAAAAAAGACAGCAAAAAGATTACGAACAAATAAAACAAGAGTGTGAAGGTAAAAGTGAGCAAGAGATTCTTAAAGAAGTGCATAATGTGTGCGACGAAACTAAAAGAATAGACAAAATCGTTAAGCGTGATTTTGTGATTACTATGGGCGTGTTGTGTGTTACGGTAGCAGTTGCGATAGATGGATTTATGAGAATGGATATGTCATCACCCGATGCCGAATGGAGTGGCAATACGCTTGCGGCTTTGGGTTGCTGTGCTACTAGTTTAATTATGATGGCAAAATCTGCGCATAATTTAAGCAGAATAGAAAATAACAAAATTGATTTAGCAGAAGCTGATTACAAACTTGATTTGTTAGAAGAATTATCAAGGAGCAAGTAGTATTGCTCTTTTTTGTTTAGATTTAACAAAATCTACTTTTTTGATAAATTTTGAAAAACACCCCCAAAATACGTGCTTTAATTTTAAAAATTGTTTATAATATACCCTAAGGGGGTAAAAATGGAAAAATATGTTTTTAATGAGACAGTTTATTTGGGGTATGGTTGTAGGTCGGTACTGCCACAGGAATTAATTGCGCGTGGCTTTAAAAAAGTGCTAGTTATCGCAGATCACACCATAGCAAAAGTTGGGTTGCTAGATAAAGTAACTAGTTTGTTAAAAAATATAGAATATGAAACTTTTCTAAATGTGCAACCTAACCCAACGGTAGCAAATGTGCAGGAAGGTTTGCAAGTTTTAGAGAAATGCAAGGCTGATTGCCTAGTCGCAGTCGGGGGCGGAAGTGTAATTGACACAGCAAAGGCGATTGCAATAATTGCTAGGAATCCTGAGTTTAGAGACGTAGTTAGTTTAAATGGTACGGCTAGCACAAAAAACAAATGTATGCCTTTGATTGCTCTACCTACGACAGCGGGGACTGCTGCCGAAGTAACAATTAACTATGTCATTACAGACACCGAGCATAAAAAGAAAATGGTTTGTGTAGATGCACACGACATACCTATTCTTTCGCTCGTTGATGCTGAACTTATGTCCACAATGCCAGCAGGCACGACTGCAAGTACGGGGTTAGATGCACTTACTCACGCAATAGAGAGTTTAATTACAAAGAACGCAACACAGTTTAGTGATATGTTTGCGATTGAGTCAATCAAGACTATTGCAAAATACTTGCATACCGCCTACATTGAGCCAAACAATGTAGAAGCACGTGAAAAAATGGCTTTTGCTCAATATGTAGTAGGTATGGGGTTTAGTAACGTAGGTTTAGGAATTGTACATTCTATGGCACACCCACTAGGTGGGCAATTTGACGTGCCACACGGCGTGGCTAACGCAATGCTACTGCCTACAGTTATGAGATATAATATTAATTCGCCGTCTAAACCAAAGTTTAGATTGATTGCAGAAGCCTTTGGAGTAACCACTCAAGGGCTAAACGATGACGAAGCGGCTGATTTAGCAGTGGAATTAGTAGAGAATTTACGTTCTAAACTCAATATTCCTAAATCTTTGAGCGAATTTGGAATAACTGAGAAAGATTTGGACTCATTAAGTGTTGATGCTTATAACGATATTTGTACGGGCGGGAATCCGCGAGACACAAGTGTCGCAGACGTCAAGAAATTATATGCCGAAATACTTTAAGAAAAAATAAAATAAAATGGAGAAAAAATTATGAAAGTTAAGACAGGTTTTAGTAATAATAGTGATGCTTTTACCGCAGGTGTAGAAGCAGGTAAAAAAGCACATTTTAATGACGCAAAGTTGGTTTTTGCATATGCTAGTTGCAATTACAATTTAAAAGAAATGTTAAAAGGCTTAAAGTCTGTTTTTGATTGTCCTGTAATAGGGAATACGAGTTTTACAGGCGTAGTTGTGCCAGAAGGCTTTGTGGGCGGAGACTATTTCCTAGGTGTTATGGCAATAGGTGGCGCTAACTTAGAAGTGGGCGTGGGTTTTGCTAAAAAAGCAAGTTACCAGTCCGCTAGGGATGCTGGACAGGCGGCTGCAAAACAAGCATTAAAGCAAGTAGGTAGGAGTGACGAGCCAAATCTATTATATATGGCTGCTAGTCCTACAGAAGAAGAATTCTTCTTAAAAGGTATCTCACGTGAAATCGGCAGAGTGCCTACATTCGGTGGTTCTGCTGCTGATAATACTATTGAAGGTAACTGGTCGCTTTACTGTAATGAAAATATTACGCAAGAAGGTGTGGCTTGCGCTTTGATTTATACAGATGCAAGTTTTGCTAATAAATTCACGGGAGCATATCACGCGACCAAAGATATGGGTATCATTACCAAAGTTGACGGTACACGTTGCTTAGTGGAAATTGACAACGAAAAAGCTTTGCAAAAATATGCAGACTGGCGCGGAATTAATCCTAAAGATTTATTAGGTTCTAACTTGTTATCTGCTACTATTACTAGTCCATTGGGCGTAAAAGATAGGTTGGGCGACTTGATTGCTATTCGCCACCCTATGTTTGCAAATGATGATTATTCAATGAATGTCGGTGCAAACTTAGCCGAAGGGACAGCTGTAATTCGTATGGAAGCAACCGTTGACGAGTTGATTGCAAGTGTTGAGAAAACTTTAAAAGAATTGCAAGCAAAACTAAGCAAACCTGCGACATTTTATCACTTAGTACACTGCGGTGGTAGACTCGCTGGTATCGGCGACAGAAAGGCAGAAATGGTGGCTGGTATCAAACGTGCTATAGGCGACACTCCATTTATTATGGAATTTACTTTTGGTGAATATGGTTATGAAGACGATGGCAGAAACACCACAGGTGGACTGATGCTATCCTTTACGGCTTTTGGTAAATAAGGGGGGAATAATTTATGCAGATGATAATTAATGGTAAATTTTGCGATGCTAGCGATTATTCTATTATAAAGATAGTTAATCCTTACAATGGCAAAGTTATAGACACAGTGCCAGACGCTACCGCAAAAGACGTTGACAAAGCGGTAAAACACGCACAAACTGCTTTTAAAACGTGGAAAAATGTCAGCATCTATAAAAGAGTAGAAATCTTAAATAACTTTTTAGATTTGGTTGACGAGTACCGTAAAGATTTGGCAAAGACTCTTTGCACCGAAACCGGTAAACCTATCACGCAAGCATATGCCGAAATTGATAATATTAGGCTAGGTTTTTCAGCCTTTATGGAAAAGGCAAAGCACCTTTACGGCAATGTCATTCCAAACGGTACAGAAAAAGGACAAGACGACACTTTGCAAATGACAATACGCGAGCCGTTAGGAGTGGTGGGGGCGATTATTCCATTTAATTTCCCTTGCGACTTGTTTGACCAAAAGGTAGCACCCGCATTGCTTGCTGGTAATACAGTTATTGTAAAACCGCCACACCAAAACCCTTTAACTTTGATTAAGTTGACGGCACTTATGCACGATGCAGGCTTGCCAAAAGGAGTGTTGCAGGTGGTAACAGGGCAGGGTGCAAAGAGTGGTAATGCTTTAGCGCGACACCCTGGAGTAAACGCGATTACCTTTACAGGTTCAACAGCAGTTGGTAACTTAACCTATAAAAATTGTGCCGAGCATTTGGCACACTGTTCACTAGAACTCGGCGGAAACGACGCGTTTATAGTTTGCGAAGATGCTGATATTGATTTATCTATTGAAGAAATGGTTGCGGGCAGAATGTACAACACTGGCCAGGTTTGTTGTGCTAGTAAACGTTTTATAATTCATAAGTCAATAGCAGACGAATGGATAGAAAAGGCAAAAGCACGCCTAAAACAATTAGTTATAGGCAACCCTGCCGATTCTAAAACCGAAATCGGTTGTTTGGTTACTGAGCAAGCCGCAATCAAGGCAGAAAATCAAATCAAAGAAGCAATTGCCGAAGGCGGTAGGCTGGTTTACGGTGGCAGAAGGAATGGCGCATTTATTGAGCCAACAATTATTGCCGATTTGCCACGCGAAGCCAAAGTTATGAACAATGAAGAAATTTTTGCACCCGTTGTCAGCGTAACCACTTTTGACGATATTTCGGAAGCGGTGGATATCGCCAACCAGTCTGCATATGGCTTGTCTGGTTGTGTGTTTACACGCGATATTACAAAAGCATTTAAAGTGGTAAAATGCCTAGAATGTGGCGGAACGGTTATAAATGGTTCTAGTTTCCACCGTAGTTTTGAAATGCCTTTTGGCGGTTATAAGGATTCAGGTATTGGCACAGAAGGTGTTATGTCCACTTTTGACGAAGTAACAAAAGTAAAAACAATCACCCTAAAAAATATATTTAAGTAAGCCTAAAATATCATAAAATAAAAATTTTAATTAATTTATAATAATTTAATTAAATAATAGTTTCAATATAAAAATTTTCAAATTTAGAAAATATATACTTAATTGAAACTGTAACACAAAAGAGGAAAGAACCCCAAAATAAAATTGATTTTCAATATGAAAAATAAAATTATATAAAATTAAAATACTTAATTTTTAAATAAAAAAGCAATTTTATATTCATTTTTAAGTTAAAAGTTAAAAAATGCACTAAAAAAGTTTTCCCTTTGCAGTGCATTTTTTTGTTGCCATTATAAGAGAACCACGGGATAATCCTGTGGTTTATTAAAGGCTAACTTTTATATCCTTCACTTCCTGTGTTATTTTTAAAATTAGATTAAATTAAGTTTATTTTTGTTTATTAATAAGAAGTAATCTATAAAAAATAAGTAAAAAATAAGTAAAAAATAAGTAAATAATAAATAATTGTTTAATTGTTATTTAAATTAATAAAATTTATATAATAAAAATTTATATAATATTATATTATAATTTCTTTTTATTAAACAAAAAGATCAAAAAATAAGAATTTTTTAATAAAGAGTTATAAAACAAACTTTGTTTAATTTATTTTATAAAAGCCATTTGTATTTACAGCCGATATTGTAGATACATTTGTTTGTAATGCAAATAAAAAAATTTAATAAGAATTAATAAAAATATAAATTTATCATTATAATAGGTAAAAAATACAAGATTTAATTAGTTTTTTAAATTAATTTTTAGTCAAGAAATTGGATACCTTACATTTATTTAAGATAAAAATAAAAAATTCAAAAAAATAAGTAAAAAATACAAAAAATTAATCTTCTAGCCCCGCCAAATAGTCAATGGAAACATTAAAAAATTGTGCTAACTTAATAAGGAAAGAAAGTTTTGGCTCATTTATACCTTTTTCCCAAAAATCTATTGCCTTTTGTGTCGCGTTAATAGCATTTGCGAGAGTCCTTTGAGAAATTCCCGCTTCCATACGTAATTCTTTTAACCTATTTGAAAAAATCTCATTCATAAACAAAATTATAGTAGTTTTTTACTCAAAAAACTTGACAAAGTAGAATTCTACTCATATAATTTATTTTATGGTAAATCTTTTTTATTATACTAAATTTTTTAAAGTTAAAAAGATTTTATAAAAAATAAATTGCTTAAATTTAAATAATTTTGTACAATAAGTATGACAGTTTGTTATAAAAAATCACGTTTTTATAAAAATTGTTTTAATTTGTTAGATTTATACTAGTATTTGTGATTAGATATATTGTTATTCATAGTATGAAAAGTTAAAAAATTAGTTAAATTAAATTAGATTGGATTAAAAAATAGGGGTGAGTGTATGAATAAAACAAAAATTTTTGGTATAAGTACAATAATTTTATTAATAATGATAGCCTTATCACTCACAATGTGGCTTAGTTTGTATAAGCCTAATTCAGATGCTAGTACTACGACATTTGAAAGTGAATACGTTGACATTGTCTATGATAATACATATGGTAATGTAACATCTATTGATGCAGAATATAGTGGCAATACTACTAATAGAGATGTGATTATTTATAGTTTCACTTTTGAATTAAATAGTGCATATCAATGGGGAAGCGATACGTCCACTTGTGCATTAGGTAGTACTTTTATGGCTCCAGAAAGTAGTGAATTTACTAGAAACGGTAATGTTTGGAGTCCATCTTCGGGGACACTAGCGATACAAATAGGCGATGGTCCTAGTATGGGAGATGAACATGCAACTATTACTTTCCCTATAGCAGATTTGGTAGAAGAAAACCCTAACGCGACTACATATGAAGGTATTCATATAGATATTAATTATGATGGTAGTTATGGTGAAGTGGCAAGTGTTGAGGAAGACTATTCGGCTTCTGGAGGAATTCATAATTACCGCTATGTTTATATTAATAGTTTTACTTTCAACCTAAATTCAAATTACCAATGGACAAGCGATAATGCTAGTTTCTATATATATGGTGGAATGTCCGGATATGATTATTATGAATTTGAAAGAGTGGGCAATGTTTGGACACCTACAGCAGGTTCTTTAAGTTTTCTTTTGGGCGATGGGCCTGGTGGTGATATTGTTTTTAGTTTATCAAAAGGAAGCGTATATGCTGCGACAGGGGGCGAATATGTTACTCTAGATTTTCCCGTTGCTGATTTAGTTGAAGAAGTATCTACCACTCTAACCTTTGACCCCGCAGGCGGTAGCGTTACCCCTACAACCATGCAAGTATCTAATGGCGAAGCGATAGGCACTTTGCCGACACCTACAAGAGAAGGCTTTATATTTGACGGTTGGTATGTTGACGGAGTGGAAATAAATTCGGGCGATATTTGGTCTTATTCTACCGATAAGACAGCAATTGCGCAATGGATAGAAATTTTTACCTTAACACTAGATGCAAATGGCGGTAGTGTTAGCCAAAATGCTATAGATGTGATTAACGGACAATCAATCGGCACTTTGCCAACTCCTACTAGGTCTGGCTATCGTTTTGCTGGGTGGTATATAGGCGATACTTTAATCAGTTTGGGGGATACGTGGAGTTATTCGGCAGACCAAACGGCCACAGCCCACTGGGTACAACAATTCACCTTAACTATTTGCAGTAATAATACTGAGTTTGGCATAGTTACGAATGAAGTAAGCAATCAACTTTTTGATGCACAAAGTGTAGTACAAAGTTATGGTGTGGGGAATATAGGCTTCGCACTCCTATACTGGCAAGACGATTTGGGAAATAAAATCTATGAAAACCCATTAAACATCACTTTAACCCGCAACAGCACATATACCGCCGTATTTGGCAAAGCGGTTGAATTAAACGGAATTTGTGCGGTAGATATTAACCTATTAAATGACGACACGACTTTAGCGGTTGTTGGCACAGTTTCAATGAATGGTTACACCACGGAAACGGGGCTAAGCAGTGTCCACCTATCCGCAGTGGCTAGCAAAGGGTACCAGTTTGAATACTGGACAGTTGACGGGCAAATTCTAACCTATGACGGCACAACCCCATACACCGCCGTTTGCGATATACCGCTAGAACTCGTACAAGGCAAAATTGTAGTAGCAAACTTTTCCCAAATAGATAATAGCAACGTAAATGACGACACAAATAACTAAAAAAATAAATTCAAAAAATTAAGTAATAAATAGATTTTTAGGTTTAATTTGCAAAAATAATTAGAATATTTAATTAAATTTATAAAAAGTTATAAATATAGTTTACAAAACGCAAAATTTTAAATATAATTAATATTATGGAAAGTTTGAAAAAAGATATGCGCAAGGCGCTTATATGGTCTCTTGTAGCGACTGTTTGTTTTATTGCGGGAATACCATTTATTATTATCGGGGCGACAAACTCCATTTGGGCATTACTGGGTATAGGTGTTGCATTTGTGGTGTTTGGTTTTTATGGTATGCCGATGCTTTGGATATGGTATGCTGGTTTTAGACCTTTAAAAAGAGTAGTGGAAGCGGTGGAAGAAGAAAATCTAACCACAAATTCCCAAATTGCCCAACAATTACAAATGGGGGAAAGACAAGTAAAAGCGCTGCTTACCAAAGCGGTTAACAAAAAGTACTTAAAGGGCTACCTATACAACGGTACAGAACTGAGCGCAAATAACAACCAAAAAATCAAGAAACAGCAAATTGCTTTGCACAAGTGTCCTAATTGTGGTGCAAGATTAGACGAGCAAGGCGAAAAACTTGTTTGCTCTTATTGTGGTGCAAGTTTTAACAAACAAGGTTAAAAATTTTTCTAGAGCAAAAAAACAAAAATATAGAAATTTTAACAAAAAATAATAAAAAATAGAAAAAATTACAACAAAAATAAAACAAAACGCAACTTGTATAAAGAAAAGTTAATTTTTAAAGGTTATGGCGAAGATGAACTGCACCCCAAAAGTGTCCAACTTTTGGGGTGCAGTTCAGTATAAATGAAATACTATTTTTCTATTAAAACAAATAATTAATAAACTGCCCATACATTTTTAGCAGTAGAACGTTTTATATATAAACAACGATTAAAAAACTAAAAATACTTGCTCATTATTTTTTATAAAAAAGTCAATAAGGTGTTATTTTGTTTAAAATAGTGCGTTTTTATTGACTTTTTTTAGTTTTGTATGTAAAATTTTTGCAAGGAGACTTTAAAAATGAAAAAGATAATTTTGACAGGTGATAGGCCAACAGGGAAATTGCATATAGGGCATTACGTAGGCTCGTTAAAAGAGCGCGTACGTATGCAAAACGAAGATGAATACGAGCAATTTTATGTGATGGTGGCAGATGCGCAAGCTTTAACCGACAATTACGACAACATAAACAAAGTACGCAGCAACATTTCCGAAGTCGCGCTTGATTATATGGCGGTAGGGCTAGACCCACAAAAAGTAACTATGTTTATCCAGTCCGAAATCCCCGAACTGACCGAATTCACTTTTTATTATATGAATTTGGTAACTTTAGCTAGATTGCAACGTAACCCCACGGTAAAAGCGGAAATCAAGCAAAAGAACTTTGATAACTCAATTCCAGTGGGCTTTCTTTGTTATCCTATTAGCCAAACTTCAGATATAACGGCATTTAATGCAAATTATGTGCCAGTTGGAGAAGACCAGTTGCCAATGCTAGAACAAGCCCGTGAAATCGTGCGCACGTTTAATCATTTATATAAAACGGACATTTTAGTTGAACCGCAAGCCGTGATTCCTAGCAACAAATCTTGTCTAAGACTACCAGGCATTGACGGTAAGGCAAAAATGAGTAAGTCTTTGGGCAATACAATTTATTTAGGCGATGAACCTGATGTTTTGCGAGAAAAAATCAAAATGATGTACACCGACCCAAATCACATAAAAGTTAGCGACCCGGGAAATATCAAAGGCAATGTTGTCTTTACATACCTAGACGCTTTTTCAAATGAGGAGCATTTTAAGAAATATTTGCCAGATTATGCCAACCTAGACGAGTTAAAAGCGCATTACAAACGCGGTGGTTTGGGCGATGTGAAGATTAAGAACTTTTTGTTTGAAGTTTTAAATGAAACTTTAACTCCTATTAGGGAAAAACGCAAAGTTTTGGAACAAGACAAGGAAGAAATTATGCATATTTTATTCAAGGGGAGTGATAAGGCAAGAGCGGTGGCTAGCGAAAAACTTAAAAAACTTAAATCTGCTATGGGAATAAATTATAGAGAAGTTTAAATTTTTTTACAAATTAAATTTATATTAATTAAGCAAAAGAGCAAAATATCCACAAAAAAACTAAAAATAGGTTAAAATGAAAAATGTATTAAAAAACTGGAAATGGTACGAACTTGTTTTTCTAGGCTTAAGTTTTGTTGCAATAATTTTGTGTTTTGCGTTTACGACAGACAGAAATTACTTAGCTTTATTTTGTTCGTTAATCGGTGTTTTTTATGTTTTGCTTTCGTCAAAAGGCGTTTTTTGGGCGCCTGTTGCGGGGCTTGTTTATAACATTATCTATATAATAATGGCAATTTCGCAACAATATTATGGGGAAGTTTTGGTTACGGCATGTTGTATCGTGCCTTTGCAAATTTTTACCGTTCTAAAATGGTTAAAGTATAGAAATGCGCAAAATTCACAAGAAGTAATAGTTAAAAAATTGCATTGGCAAGAATATTTAATCGTCGTTTTAGTTGCGCTAGTGGTAAGTGTTGGGGTGTATTTTATTTTGCAAGCGCTAAACACAAGCGAACTAATCATAAACACAATGACTTTTATTCTTTCCATTGTAGGCACGTACTTAATGTATAGGCGGAGCAGTTTTTATGCCATTGCCTTTATTATAAATAATATAGCCTTGATAATTCTTTGGACAATTTCTGTAATAAACGAAGGCTTAGAATATTTGCCGATGGTAATTTCCTTTGCTATATTCTTCTTATTAAATACTTACGGTTTAGTGAGATGGCAAATTGCAGAAAGAAAACAAAACAAATCGCAAAGCGAACTTGCTCCACAATTAAATATTGATAAATCTTTTAAAAATAATGAAAAAATACTAGAAAATAAATAAAAAATATCTTTCGCTAAAATAAAGAAATAACGGAAGATATTTTTATTTTTGATATAAATAATTTACAAATGCTTTTTTGAAGTATAACTGCTAAATTTTGCGGGTATATATCAAATTTTTGCGGGTATATTGCAAATTTAAATAAAATGTATTTAATTAATTTTTATAAAATTTAGCAAAAGATATAATATTTTAAGCGGTTAATATCGCATAGGCAATTCCGTAATAAATACCAAACCACAACCCTGTTGCTACGATAATGCTAATTATACAAAGTATAATTTTTACTGTCATTTTTAAACTACTTCTTAAAATCAGAGTGTTTACAAAGGCTGAAATAAAACTAAATATTGCCGACAAAAAGCCACCTATCATTCCACAGAAAATTCCACCCACGACGTTTAAGAATGGAAGGAAAATCAATAGCCAGTCATACCATTCGTTATAAGAAATATCAATAGTACGTTGTGGAGATGCTAGCGAAACTCCAGTTAAAAAGTTGCCTTTTACTACAAAAACTTCATCACCATTTTTAAATTGACGTTTGTCTATTTTTTCTAATTTATTGCCATTTAGAGTTACTTCCTTGTTGCCTGACCAAAAACTTTCTTCATAAACGAATTCTTCAGTGTCGCTAACTTTTTTAACTATTTTCATAAAATTCTCCTTGAGTTTTATATTTATAGAATACTAAATAAATTTAAAAATGTAAACCATAATTTAAGTTTTTTTAATTTTTTCTATTGGCAAAAATTTTGCTTAATTTTTGAGAGAAATTAAAAGCAAGCTTGCAAAACGAATTTTTAACTATAAATTATTTATAATTGTTTTAATAATATCTCAAGTCTTATTGATTAAGTAAATGGAATATATATTTTTTGGAAAATTTATAAAGCATCTAAGTAGGTTTTTTGGCATATTTAAAATTAACTTGCACGAAAATAACTGAAGTAGGGGATACAAAAAAAGACATATAAAAAATTATTTTTACGATTTTTAAAAATTTAGCAAATAAAGGTTGACTTATGCAATTAATTATGCTATATTAATAAAGCATCTTATTTAAATAAGGTGTTTTTGTGTTATTTAGCCTGTATGCGCCCATAGCTCAACAGGATAGAGCAACACCCTTCTAAGGTGAAGGTTGGGGGTTCGAGTCTCTCTGGGCGCACCATTGGGATACGGACTTCAGTCAGTATCCCCGCAATGTGCGACCAGATTGCTGGTAAGCAAGGCCCGCTAGGGCAAGAGACTCCGAACAGGTGCGCCCGAAAAAGTTGCCAGTGGCAAGTTTTTAGCACCTCGGCGTGAAAGTGGAACAAACCTAAGTTGGTTTGTGAAACGGAGCGAGTCTCTCTGGGCGCACCATTGGGATACGGACTTCAGTCAGTATCCCCATAATGTGCGACCAGATTGCTGGTAAGCAAGGCCCGCTAGGGCAAGAGACTCTAAAATTTGTTGTTTGTGAGAAATTTTAGAGTACAATTAGGCAAAATACCACAAAAAATGCTTATTTAAAGCGAAAATGCAAAATAATCTGGCTAACTTGTATTTAGTATAAGTTAAATCGTATGGTGGATATAGCTTAGTTGGTAGAGCGCCAGGTTGTGGCCCTGGAGGTCGTGGGTTCGAGTCCCACTATTCACCCCATTGGAAATATGAAATATTTCAAATGTGTGAATAGAGCAGGCGGTAATGCCTGCAAACCTTGAAAAGGTTTTGGGGCTCGAACAGGTGCGCCCGAAAAAGTTGCCAGTGGCAAGTTTTTAGCACCTCGGCGTGAAAGTGGAGCAAACATTTGTTTGCGGAACGGAGCGAGTCCCACAAAAACTTTTGGTAGAGCAAGGTTTTCACACGTTGAATTATGATTTCCGTAAAAATTGGGGGTTGCTAGTGGAACATTTAGTTTTTAAAGCACCGCAAAATATGATTTGTGCTTTAAAAAACCACGATAAGTCTAGTTATTAGCCCTCATTATTTAGGGGCATCGCCAAGCGGTAAGGCACTTGACTCTGACTCAAGCATTCGTGGGTTCAAATCCTTCTGCCCCTGCCAAAAGGGTAAAAATAAAATTCCCTATATAGGGGTGTAGCCAAGCGGTAAGGCACTAGACTTTGACTCTAGCATGCGTTGGTTCAAATCCAGCCACCCCTGCCAATATGGCCCGTTAGCTCAGTAGGTAGAGCACTTGACTTTTAATCAAGTTGTC
>CALWTE010000010.1 GCA_944384375.1 uncultured Clostridia bacterium
ACAACAAACTTAGCCGGCAAAACAATCGTTGCCCAATTTGAACCAATAAACAACGGCAATATAAACGACGACACAAACAATAGTTAAAAATGAAAATATAAATTTTATTTTAAACAAAATAACAATTCGGGTAAACCACCTAACAACTAAAAAAGAGCAACCGCTCTTTTTTTAGTTGTAATTGAAAACAGCCACTACACAAATTGTGTAGCGGAATTAAAAATCTTCACCGCCTGCTTATCTTATTTAATTATTTCTATTCATTTTTCAATACGGCGGTAATTGAAAATTGAAAGTTAAAATAGCATATTTAATTTTAAATCTATATTTATTCAATTATAAAATATAGCAATACACAAAATGTGTAGTTTTAAACAAAAATTGAAAGTTAAGGCAGGGGATACTTAATATTATTAATCTTCTTGTCTTTTCTTTATGTTTTATGATTAAAAATTTCATTGTTTTTTAAATCTTTTATATTTAAATTAGTTTATATAGCACATGTCAACAATTGTTGCATGTACATTCAAGTAATTAATTAACCAAACTTTAACATATTTTAAAAAGCAGTATCAAAATACTGTTTTCTTTTTTGATAAAACGAATACCATAGGAACAGCTTGTGGTTCCAAAAAACTTATTAATACCGCAAACTTTTGGGTTTGTGGTATTATTTTCTTCAAACACTTGTTTTTTTGTATGCGTTGTGTTATAATCACTACTAAAGATAGTAATTTAATTGCTTTTCATAAATTCAAAAGTACAAAAGTTTAATTATATTTGATTTTTTAAGTTTATATCATATATACTATTTAAAAGTATATAGTTTAATATTGGAATTTTAATTTTGAGCTAAATTTAATTTTAGGAGTCTAACTTATGAATTATGTTAAGGATGTATTGAGTTATTATTTTAAAAATTTTATCTACATACTAGTACTTGTTATTGGGCCAGCGGTATTCTTTGGGTTTCTTTTAAGGCCTTTTGCATTATTTGACTTTTTATACAACTATCCTAACTTGACCCTAAACTCATTCGGCGATTTTTACCTAGCGGTTTTTGGTTTTGACTGGCTAAACATACTTTGGATAGTTTTGGGCTTTATTATCTTAATAGTGTTTGCAAGCCTTATGCTAGGTTTTATAGAAGGGCACTTCCGCACTGGCAAGCCATCATTCAAAAACTACACAAGTATAAACAACAACTTAATCAGCGTTACAAAAGTAGTGCTATGCCTAGCGGTTATTACATTTGTGATAAACATAATTTTAATGCTACTAATGTTTTTAGTGCACGTGTTAAGCGCGACTGACGGCGTGGGCACAATTTGGGGCACGGTAATTAACTATATTATTGCAATTTTAGGGCTTTATCCACTCGCTAGAATTTACTCACTATTTGCTTTTGCCACTGTGGAAATGATGATAAACGGTTCACCGCTGATTGTTGCACTATCAAACGCAACACAAATGGTAGCGCGCAACGCATGGCAAGTGTTTGCTATGGAAGTAGTGATTTTTATTCCTTGCTTTGTACTGGCAATTCTAACCACTGCACTAGGAGTTTCCTGGCTGGGTGGCATTTTGGGAATTATAATTTTCCTACCTTTAATGTGTATTTTTGGGGTGAGTATGTTCTTTGACTACTATGGCATTCCAAAGTACAATAACCGCAAGTATTATTACGTTAGATAAGGGGAACAATATGGTTATAACAGAAACGACAAAGTTATTTATCCGCAACGGCGGTTTAGTTTGGCGAATTTTAGCCTATGTGCTGGTTTGCCTACTAATAATTTGTGGTTTAAGTGTGGCTATTTGTTATCCATTAATACAAAATTTAAGCGAAGCAGGCTTTTTTACTCAAATCGCAGGTTTAATTACAGATAATTTTGCCAACTTGCGACTAGACCAAATGTTTGACGGTATTGCACAGTTGCTTGTATCTTTTGCTGAAATAGTTTCGCAAAATCTAGCTACAATTTTACCTTTTGCTATTGTATTGATAGTTATAATTGAATTTTTTGGCTCTTTCTTACTAGGCTTAGGGGAATTAGCAATACACGATTCAATTTATCACTATATGGGCAGTAATATAAAACTAAGTTTTTCAAGTTGCTTTATTAAAAATTTGCGTAAGTCTGTGAAACTACAATTAGCAAAACTTGTGGTTATCGTGCCTATAAACTTAGTTATTATTGCAGCATTTATTTGCACAGTTTTACTATTTACCCTGAATAACTTTTGGTTATCATTCTTTGCGCCTTTCTTGTGCGTGTTAGTTGTTGTGTTTTTAAATGCGATAAAATCAACAATCTTTTGTGCGTGGGCGCCTTGTATGGTGGTACGCAATCAAGGTGTTTGGGCATCTTTAAAAGAAAGCGTATTAGATGTTTGCAAAAACTTTGGCAAGATTTTTGGTAGGCAACTTGTTATGTCTGTTGTGTTTATTGCGGTAAATATTGCAGCAATAATCTTGACGGCATCTGTAGGGTTGTTTTTGACAATTCCTGCTACAATTCTATTCAATAGCATTTTGGGAATGGTTATATACTTCTATATAAACGGACTAAAATTCTATGTTGATAGCGATGAAATTATTTCGCCAAAAAAGAAGGAAGACTGGGAACCTGTTGAGAATTTGAAGTACATTGTTTAATGATTTCATTGTTTAAGTTTGTGTATATTACTTAAACAAGGCGGTAAAACTTATCCGTCTTTTTTAAGTGTGTATTTATATTAAAATTAAAATTATAAAAGGAGAAAAATAAAATTGGAAAACAAAATAGAAGATAATATAGAAAATTCGGTAAACAACCAAACTAAGCCAAACAGAAGGCTGACTAGACGTGTAAGCGTAGGGGAAACCATAGAAGTACGTAATGGTGATGAAGTTACCTTGCGTAGAAACTTTAAGAATGTTAGACAGTTCAACAACAATCAAAAGCCATACCGCCCACGTTTGGGCAGGGGCAAAGGGCTACAAGTTATGTTCTTTGGCGGTGTAGGTAAGGTTGGGGATAACATTACCGCATTGCGTTTTGGAGACGATATTTTAGTTATTGATTGTGGTGTAGGCTTTGCAGAACCAGATATGCCAGGTGTGGACTTAGTTATACCTGATATGTCTTGGTTAAAAGCACACAAAGAATTAATTAAAGGTATTTGCATCACTCACGCACACGAAGACCACATAGGTAGCCTGCCATACTTCTTAGACGAAGTGAAAGCGCCTATTTACGGTAGTAAACTGACACTTGCCTTTATTGAAAACAAGTTGCGTGAATTCCCTAAAATCAAAATGAAGGGTACCGCCGTAAACCCTGGTGGCACGGTTAAAATAGGTTGCTTTACTGTGGAATTTATCCATGTAAACCACTCTATACCAGGTGCATATGCTTTGGCAATAACCACTCCTGTGGGCGTGGTGTTTGTATCTGGGGACTTTAAAATAGACTTTACACCTATTGCGGGCGAAACGACAGATTTAAGCCGTATGGGTGAGTTGGGCAGAAAGGGCGTACTCTTAATGATGTGCGAAAGTACAAATATCGAGAGACCTGGTATGTCTATGAGCGAGAGTGTAGTTGGCGCGACCTTAGAGCAAATCTTTGACGAAGCAAAAGATAGACGTATAATTATCACGTCATTTGCATCAAACGTACACAGAGTACAGCAAATTATGGATTTAGCAAAGAAATACAATAGACACGTGGCTTTTGCTGGGCGTAGTATGATTAACAATATGGAACTTGCTATGAAAATCGGCGAAATCAAGTTTGACCACAAGCAAATTATTGATATTGAAAGAGTACCACGTTACAAAGATAGCGAAATTATGATTTTGGGTACAGGTAGCCAGGGGCAAGAGCATACAGCCCTAGACCGTATGATTAACGGCGAAATCGCAGGTGTACAAATCGGGCCAAACGATACAGTAGTATTTTCGTCTTCGCCCGTTCCAGGTAACGAAAAATCAGTTACAAATATGATTAACGAGTTAATCAACCAAGGCGCTAATGTTATTTACGACGATTTAAGCGACGTACACGCATCAGGGCACGCTTGCCAAACTGAATTTATGATTATCCACAAACTGATTAAACCTAAGTTCTTTATGCCTATGCATGGTGAAGTAAAACACTTAAAATATCACGAACAATTTGCAATCAAAATGGGCGTAAAGCCACAAAATATCATTGTACCACACGTTGGCTCCGTTGTGGAAGTTACTCCTAATACCATAAAAGCATTACCAGATGTACAAGCGGGGGAAAAGTTAGTAGATGGCAAAACTATTTGCGATTTGGAAAACTCAGTAGTTAAAGACAGATTGCAACTTGCCGAAGACGGTATTTGTGTCGTTGTGGTAGGAGTTAATGCTAGAACAGGGCAGGTGGTTAGCGGGCCAGAACTCATTCCTAGGGGCTTTATTTACCCTAGTGAAATGGAAAATATTATAAAAGAAGCAAAACAAACTGTTATAGAAGCCCTATCTAGTACGGGGGCGGATAAAATTGATTGGGCAGAGATGAAAGGTATTGTGCGTAGAGTACTCACAAACTTATTTACAAAACGTACAAAACGCAAACCGTTAATCATTCCTATTTTCTTAGAGGTTTAATTCAATGGACGAATTTTTGCAAAATTTAGAAAAATTTGCGAGATTGAACAAAATTCCCGTAATTTTAGACGATACAAGAGATTATTTAGTAGAATTATGCAAAACCTTGCAACCCAAACGCATTTTGGAAATCGGTATGGCAATAGGCTATTCGGCATCTAATTTATTAAAGGCTAGCCCGAATGCAAATATAACTTGTTTGGAGGCCAGCCTGCCAAATATAGAAATGGCTCGTAAAAACTTTGCTAATCAAGGGCTAACTGAACGTGTAAACATTATAGAAGGCGACTGTATGTTAGAATTACCCAAACTAAAAGGGCAAAAGTTTGACTTAATCTTTCTAGACGGGCCGAAAGGCAAATATTTAGAAATGATTGATATGATTTTGCCTTTATTAGACGAAAAAGGCGTTTGGGTATCGGATAACGTCTTGTTTCGCGGTATGGTTAGAGGTAATCAGCCTATACCGTTCCCGAGATTTGAAACAACAGTGCACGTTTTACGCGATTTCTTAGACACATTAGAACAAAACAAAGATTTAGACACACAAGTTTTGCATATAGGCGACGGCTTGAGTGTGGTTAAATTTAAATAGTTGGGGGACTTATGAAAAAATTAGAACTATTAGCACCAGCAGGTGATATTGAAAAATTAAAAACTGCATATTACTTTGGGGCAGACGCTTGTTACTTTGCGGGCAAAAAATGGGGCTTGCGTGCTTTCAGCGAAAACTTTGAAGCAGACGAGTTGAAAACTTATATAGACTACGCCCACAAACTCGGCAAAAAGGCATATATTACAGTAAACATTCAAGCGCACAATAGCGATTTTGAAGGGTTACCTGAATATTTAAAATATTTGCAAGATATCAAAGCCGATGCTGTAATTGTTTCGGACGCTGGTGTAATGCAAGTTTGTAAGGAAGTTGCCCCAGAATTAAATATCCATTTATCTACACAAGCATGTGCAAGTAACAAATATTCGGCAAAGTTTTGGGCTGATGCGGGTGCAAAACGTATAATTCTGGCTCGTGAATTAAGTGTTGACGAAATTAAAGAAATACGAGACTATTTACCTAGTGAAATAGAGTTAGAAGCCTTTGTTCACGGGGCTATGTGTATTAGTTATAGTGGCAGATGCTTGCTCAGTAACTATTTAAGCGGTAGAGATAGCAATAGGGGTGCGTGCGTACAGGCTTGTCGCTGGGAATATTATATTACCGAAAAGAGCAGAAAAGACAAGGGCGAAGGCGAAGAATACGAAATTCAGCAAGACGAACGTAGTACGTATATTTTGAATAGTAAAGATTTGTGTATGGTAAACTATCTAGACAAACTCGCTGATGCGGGAGTTACGAGTTTTAAGATAGAAGGCAGAATGAAGTCTCCTTATTATGTAGCAAATGTTGTGAATACTTACCGTAGGGCTATGGATATTTTGGAAAACGATAGAGAAAACTACAAACCAGACGCCAGTCGTATTGCAGAACTAGAAAAATGTAGCCACCGTAGGTTTACCACAGGGTTTTGCCTAAAGGAAGGCGATGCTGAGTTTTTGGAATCAAGTTTGCCTATTTCAACATATGACTTTATTGCTCAAGTTCTAGAACCAACAGATAGCACAGGGCTAACTTTGGTAGAACAACGCAATAGGTTTAAGGTGGGCGACGAACTAGAAATTTTGTCTCCAAACGATAATTTCAACAAAACTTTTACCGTTACCGAAATGCAAGACTTAACGGGGGCGGAAATTACTGACGCACTACTTGTCCAACAAAAAATAAAATTAAAGACGCCTTACAAACTAAACCCCGGCGATATTTTAAGGAAGAAAAAAGCGAATTTACAGTAAACATACGAGAAAAAACTTGTATGTTTTTTCTTTTCATATTGACTTTTTTAAAAATTGTGCTAAAATGCTTTTTAAGAGAGTAAAAAGGAAAAGTTAAGATGTTTTCAAGAGACGAATTAGATAAATTAATAGAAAGTTATAGCAAAGATAAGGAAAAGACGCTTTCAGCAAATTCTGAGTATATTGACAGGTCCTATTTGCCAGTTTTCGGCGCAATCGCGAGAGAAAAACAAGAAAAAATTGAACTAAAAAATATGTACGAAAGGTACTTAGAGAGTTTGGCGGAATATTACTACAAGGATATAAGGTTGCCGCAAAATGTGTCTGAAACCCGTGAGCATAATAAGTACCTAGATATTAAAAATATCACAAACAAAACATGGGCAAAAATGACAGAATACGATAAAAGAATTCAAGTGCTTGGCCGTCATATAGAAGTTATGATAGAAGACATACAAAAAAATTCAGCGCTTCCTGTGTATTCTTTTTTGAATAGCGCATCACAGTTTGCTACTCAAATTTTAGGCGAGAATATAAAGCCTTGCCTAAGTGTATTATATAACAGAGAAAATAACTCAACACAAATTTTTATAGGACTTATAAATTCGGGCAATGTTTTAAAATATATTGACGAAGATATATGTGACGAAAACGAAATGTTTAATATGTTAAATTATGCATGCAATGATTTAGATTTATCGTGCTTGTTTTTTGGAAAAGAAACCGAAGTGCAAGAATTATGTGGTACAGGGAAACTTTCTTTTTTGACTGAGGCACCGAAAAAATTAACACAAAGCTTAATGCTAGAACTAGCACAAACTTCTAATGACCCAGTTAGTATGGAAAATGGGAAAGTAAGCAAAGTTTTGCAAGATTTTTTAAGCAAAGTATCTGTTGCAGTTGATTACGGTTTTATGGGTGGCAATTTTGAAGTTTACAAGACACAGGTTAAACTTGCTACTTTGGGCGGAAAAGCAAATAGCGAAGATACTATTTTAGATGAAAGATTGTTTTTTAGTAACCCACTTAACGAAGATTATCGCAAATTCCGTTGGCCATATCAAAATCAAGATTTAAATAGCATAATTAATGATTTTGCAATAATTAGTTTAAACGAAAATTTAAAATCTAAACAACTACAAAAAAGCAACGAATTGTGCCAAAGTTTATAGTTTTTAATAATTTAAGCTATATTTTTAAATATATTATAGTATAACAAATTTTATTAAATATGTTATGGTATGTTAAACTTTGAAACAAGCAAAAAAACGTAGTAATTTTTATTAACATTTTTTATAAGTTTGGAAAATGATTGATTAAAGGTATAGTATTGAATTAACTATTCCTTTTTCTTTATTATACTTGAATTGATACACTAAAAATAGTGTTAATGATTATAAAAACATAAATTCAAAATTTGCTTAACAAAATTTATTAAAAAACAGCATAAGTTTACACTGATTTATACTTTCAGTTTTCACTTACGCTGTTTTTTATATACTTAGATTTCTTTAGTTTCGGGCTTTTCATAAATATGCCAGTCTATCGGCTGTTGATTTATAGATTTTAAAAATTCATTACATTTACTAAAATGTTTGCACCCAAAAAACCCCGAATAAGCAGATAATGGACTAGGGTGTGGGGCAGTGAGAATAAAGTGCTTTGTGGTGTCTATGTTCTTTGCAAATTCTTTTGCATTATTGCCCCAAAGTATAAATATAATAGGCTCGTTTCGTTGATTTAATTTATCAATTATAGCCGACGTAAATTGTTCCCAGCCTTTGCCACGATGCGAATTTGCGTTTCCAGCACGCACGGTAAGTACAGAGTTTAGGAGCAACACCCCTTGCTTAGCCCATTGAGTTAAATCACCGCTTTTAGGAATAGGGTAGCCTAAATCATTATGAATTTCCTTGTAAATATTTTGTAGGCTAGGTGGGATATCCACACCTTTCTGCACAGAGAACGACAACCCGTGTGCTTGCTTCGGTGCGTGATAAGGGTCTTGCCCAATGATTACAACTCGTACCTTATCATATGGCACTAAATTAAGTGCATTGAATACATTATCAGGTTCGGGGTAAATTGTGTAATGCGAATATTCGTCCACTAAAAACTTCTGTAAATCTTTATAATATTGCTTTTCAAATTCAGGTTTGAGTATTTCATACCAACTTTTTGAAATTTTCATATGCTTTTCCTTTTTATTTGAAAGTATAAGCTTTCAATATACTATTCAAATAATTTTTAAATTTTACTTTTTACTTTTTGCGTGATTTTTCTTTTTTCCATTTTGTTTTTGGAATTTTACCATATCTTTTTGTTTGCTTTGTTTAGGTTGTTCTTGTTTTATATTCTTTCGCGTTTCTATATTAGCCGAATTTTCATTAGGTGAATTAGTTTCTTCGGTTAATTCTGCTTGATTTTGTTTATTGTCTAAATCTTCATTTGTAACTTGTGTTTTTGTGCTTTCAATTTGTATTTTTTCTACGGTTAAGGAATTTACATTTTCTGTTGTTTGCAAGTTCTCATTTGTGTTAATTACAGTTTTAGGTTCGGCAACTATAGTGGCTTTTTTCCTTTTCTTGAAGTTGAACATTCTATAGAAGTGCGTGTCGTCTCGTCTATACATAAAAATGCAATAAGAACACATTAAAATCCCACCTACAAAATCACACATTGTATCCGTCATTGTGTCCATAAGTGCAAACTTATATCCTTCAGGAGTGCGGAAGAAGTTCGCCAAGTCTTCGTCTGTTCCGTTTAAATCTTCAAAACTATTACCGCCATTCCATAATTCTTCATTTTCAGGAATAAATTTTTGCATATTAGTGCCGAATAGGGAATCAAGAGAAAATTCTATAGCTTCCCACAGCATACCACACATTAACCCAAAAGCAAAAGCAAAAGTTGCTATAACCATTACAGAACTTTTCTGTTTGCGTTTTCTAAAAAATAGATTACCTATCATAAAACCTAGTAACGCAAGGAACATTCCGCCAAATACGTGTATCAAGGCATCCCAAAAATTAAAACGGTAATAGAACTGAAATACTTCGCCTAACACTACACATAAGAAAATGAAAATTGAAACTATTATAGTAATCGCATAAGAAATACGCATATTAAAGATTTTTTCTAATAGCAGTGGGGCAAATACACCTAATAGTGCCGCGAAACTTTCAATTAAAACTAAAATTGCTTGCGTTCCCGAAATAGGTGTTTCCACAAAAAAACTAATGATTCCATAAATGATGCAGACTAAATAAATGATTATATTTAGTGCATAAAAAGAAATTCTAAATGCTTTATTCATATAAATTTACCTTAAAGTTTTTGAGATAGTATATAGTATAATGAAGTATTTGTCAATTTTAGTTTAAAATTTTACAATTTATGACGTTTTATTACAAGATGTCTATTTATACTAGAAATGTTATTTTTTATAGTACTTATAATTGTTGATATAAAGAAAGGGGTACTCAATAATATATATAATATATAATATATAATATATAATATATAATATATATATAGGAATATAGAAAAATGTAGTTTTAATATGATATTTAGATAATAAAAATATTACTTTGACAGAATAGAGATAGTGATTTTTTATACAAATAAAACACAAATCCAGCAAACACACGGATAGGTTTATCGCGTTTTTTATAAAAATGCCCTAAAAACGTGAAAAATTTTGAAATTTTTTAAAAAACTTTGAAAAAAGTTGTTGACATAATGAATTATTACTGATATAATCGTCAGCGTTATCACTTCAAGAGATTGCAGCGATAACTTAAGTACCTTGACAACTGAATAGTTTTTAAAGATAAGGTTTTTTGAGTTCTTGTCAATTCTGTACTTAAACGTACAACAAATTAACAATTAATCAAATCTCAAATTACGCAAGTAGTTTTAGTTTTGAGTCATAAATTAAACATTAGAGTTTGATCCTGGCTCAGGACGAACGCTGGCGGCGTGCTTAATACATGCAAGTCGTACGGGGTATAGTACTTGTACTATGCCTAGTGGCGAACGGGTGAGTAACACGTGAGTAACCTGC
>CALWTE010000011.1 GCA_944384375.1 uncultured Clostridia bacterium
TGTTATAATAATGGTGCTATATAATGTTGATATAAAGTTTATAGCGAAATTAGGTCGCCAGTGGCTGCAATCTGCTTGGCGATTTTTTCTTTTTGCTTAAACACATATCTTGCTTGCGGAAGTTTAAAGAAATCAAGGTAATCTTGTACGTGTACAATACCAGAAACTCCGACCCTATCACATTTGTTTTTAATTTCACGCATTATTTTGCTTGCTGTGGTTGACTTACAACAAAATAGTTTCTCAATATCTTTCGTTGTCAACACATCTTTCGCAAACATCTCTTCTCGTTCTTGTGCTGTCATCATCCCTCTCCTTTTAAACGAATAAAATTTTTTAGTTGTTTTGTCGCATTTTTGCGACTTAATCTCTAAAAAAAATTTCTATTGCTTCTTCTTCTGTCATTAAAAGTTTTTGTTTTAATTTTTTTACTTCTTCAATTGTAAACTTTGAATTCTGCAATCTACGATAAAAAGTTGAAATATCAATACTTAAACAATCCGCTAACTCGCTTGATTTTATATTTCTTTCTATCATTTTTGCTTTAAATTTAGAAACATTCATTTTAACCTCCTTTTGTCGCATTTTTGCGACTTTTCGTAACCTATCTTACACTATATAAAAATTTTTGTCAACTAAAAAATCGCATTTTTTGCAACTTTTTTTGCAAGTTGGTTATAAATAGTTGCATATTTGCGAATAATATGATAATATCAAAAAAATAGGAGGACATATGACTGACAATAAAATAACACAGACTATTGGTGAACGAATAAAAGAACGAAGGCAGCAACTACATTTAACTGCAGATGATGTTGCTCAACAATTAGGCAAAGATAGAGCAACAATTTATCGTTGGGAAGGCGGATATATAGAAAAAATGCCCCTTAATACATTAGTTCCTTTAGCAAAAATTTTACAAACAACACCAGAAAAATTAATGGGTTGGGATAGTTCTTCACAATTAGAGCCCGCTCAATTTGACCGTAATGTAGTCAAAATTCCTATCTATGGCATTATACCTGCAGGCGTTCCTATTGAAGCTATTGAAGACATTATTGGCTACGAAGAAATTCCGCAGAAGTTAGCTCAAACAGGAACCTTCTTCTGTTTGAAAGTACAAGGCTCATCAATGTACCCTAAAATTGAAGATGGTGATATAGTTATAATAAGGAAGCAGGAAAATTTTGAAAATGGAGATATTTGTGCTGTGATGGTAAATGGATTTGACGCAACTTTAAAACGAGTCAAAAAAGAAAAAGAGGGAATAGAATTAATCCCCATCAATCCAGAATATGAAACAAAGATTTATGATGCTAAACAATGTCAAAATCTTCCTATTCGCATATTGGGAAAAGTAATTGAAATAAGAAGAACCTTATAAACAAAAAAGACACCCCTATCCAATTTGGCGAGCGGAAGGAGTGTCGGAAATTCCTAAAGCAAGGTGCTAGTTTTTTTACACCCTACTTCAAATAGAAGTGTATCAAAAAATTCCGCATCTTGTCAACAAAATTTAGACAAGGAGTAACAAATGGCAAGTTACGAAAAACGCGGAAAGTACTGGTCTGTTAGATTTAGATTCGTAGACGAACGCGGACTAGAAGTCAACAAGAGATTAAGTCAAGACGACCACGAAAATAAATTCATAACTAAAAAAGAAGCAGAACAGGCTTATCTGAATTTTATGGCAAGCATAAAACCAAATAAAAAACAAGCAAAACCCAAAATGACTTATTTTTATGAATTGTATAATGATTTTATGACATACCGAAAAACTCGTGTCAGAGAATCTACTTATTATGATGTAATGTACATATATAATAAGCATGTTCTCCCATACTTTAAAAATTTAAAGCTGATAGATATAACGCCTTATGTTATAAATCAATGGCAACAAAATTTAGAAAAATATTCATATAAATATAAAACAAAAATTAGGGGTTATTTTAAACTTGTGTTAGATTATGGACAAAAATATTATCAAACAACAAATAACATTCAATTATGCGATAATTTTTCAAATATCCACAAAAATAATAAAGAAATGCAAATTTGGACCCCCACACAATTTGAAATTTTTAATAACCAAATAAATGACTTACAAGACAAAACTATGTTTAATTTCTTATATTTTATGGGAACACGAAAAGGTGAAATGGGTGCACTTCGTTGGACTGATATTAATTTAGAAAATAAAACTTGTATAATATCTAAAAGTTTAACAAGAGAGAATGGTGGTTTAAAAATAGGGAGTAGCACCAAGAATTGTAAAAAACGAATTTTAATCATTCCTGAAAAACTTCTTAACTTATTAAAAGCATTAAAATACGAACAAGCCGCTGATAAAAACTTCAATGAACAGTGGTTTGTATTTGGTAATAAAGAAAATCATCTGACTTATAATCCTTTATTTGTAAAATTCAAAAAATATTACAAATTAGCGCTTAAGCAATCTCCTAACTTAAAACGCATTAGAATCCACGATTTTAGACATTCCCATGTTTCTTTACTTATTAATCAAGCACAATCCACTCTATCTTTGACCGCACTACTCTATGCAATTGCAGAAAGAATTGGCGATACAGTTGAACAAGTTTTAAAAACTTATGGACATCTATTCCCTGATAAACAACATGACTTAATAAGTACTTTAAATTCTATTTAAAATTGGGGACAAATTGGGTACAAATTAAAAATTTTTCGCATTTTTATACATAAATTAAAAGTTTTATACGCAAATACTCACATATAATGATATTAAAATGTATAAATATAAGTTTTTATAATTTCCCACCCTCGGCACCAAACAAAAATAATCCGAAACGCAAGTGACGGGTTATTTTTTGTTTGTGACGGGGTATGCGTTAGCATAAAGTTCGCTAGAACTTGCGGGACTCGAACAGGTGCGCCCGAAAAAATTACCTGTGGTGATTTTTTAGCACCTCGGCATGATAGTGTAGCAAATTTATTTGCGTAACGGCGTGAGTCCCACCCTCGGCACCAAACAAAAATAATCCTAAACGAAAGTAAAGGGTTATTTTTTGTTTGTACTCTTATTTCTTATTTTTTCTCTTTTCACTTTTCTTTCCTTTACGGATTATTTTTGAAATAAGAAAGAAAAAAGAAGAAAGAAAAGTAATTTAGTAAATTTTATATCTAAATATTAAACTGCACAGCCACCACCAACCACCACAAATAACAATAATTTAAATAACAAATCAGACAAAAGCCGTCAGGCTTTTTTTGTTTGGGTGACGGATATGTTAGCATTCAAGTTCGCAAGAACTTGTGGAAATAGCCTTGATAATTACAAAATATATCCGAATATTTGACAAAAAATTAAAACTTTGCTACATTAAGTCAAGTTGAATTACTAAGGGGGTCACAATGGATAACAACAAAAATTATAAAATTGCAAAAGGAAATAACTTTGCTAATGAAAATAGTGCTTTTATAGACACTGAAAACACTGACGATTTTTATTACTCAGGTACTTTGGATAGCATATTTTACACAGATAAGGACTTATATATCGCAGCACTACGTAATACCGATTATATGAAATTTTTAAAAAATAACCCAGTATACCAAAAATGGTGGAATGAATTAGATGAGAAAAATCTTGACCCAACGGCAAACGAGGTTTTTCAAAAACAAATAGAGTGCCTTGATTCTAGTTATATTGAATATGCAAACAGTCTTTTGCAACAAACAAAAGACAAATATACCCCTTTTTTCAATACTTTAGAACAATTATACTCTAATTCTCTTAATGGCAAGCCCAAACCTCTAGACATTCAAGGAGACACCGCAACAGCAAAAAATCGTACATTATTATTACATAATATCCCCTGCAATTCATATGAGGATTTGCAAAGCCGAAAAGATTTAGGAGTTATTGCTTCTGAGTGGTTTGGGAAATTAGAGCAATGTAGTGAAGGTAGATTTTGTTCATTTTTTATTAAAAAACAAGGATTAAACGAAAAAGAGCCAGAACAAGAAACACCACAACAACTTAATACTCAACCCAGTAAAATGTTAACACTAATTATAGATGCGGAAGCGCCCGAATTACAAGAATTCATGCGCCTTGATTATTTTCAATATTTAAGAAACGAGCAAGCTGGGATTCTTGATAATTATACCCCAGACGAACTAAACATTTTGCAACAGTTAGACCAATGGACCAACCACGATAAAACAGACGATGCTGTTTTATCACGTCTAAACGGTAGTTCCTCTAGTTCAATTAAAGCGGCTACTGATAACCCAGACTGGGTAGCCATTCCTGCAGGAGTTGCTCCAAATTATATTATAGGCGTGATGGCACATAATTTTAACAAAACAAAAGAAGATATGGAATATTTAAAAAATGTGAGCAAAATTTTCGGTGTTCCTGTAATAGACGAACAAAGCAAAGTACTGCAAGGCACAAAAGAAAAGGAACAAGAAGAACAACGGCAAATGTAAAATTTACGTGATTTTATTAATTTAAAACAAAATTTTAATAATTTTTTAATTAAATTGAATAAAAATCAAAGGAAAATCGTGGAAAAAGAACTATATCAAAAATATTTCAATATTATTAGAGAAGAATTAAACAAAGTAGATGCAATGGAATTAAAACCTAGTAAGTTATGCCCTCTCGACGAATATAACGCAGAAGCGGAAATGATTTTGACAAAAGTTTCAAAAAATACAAATTATAAAACATCAGCAAATGACATTAAATTAATTTTTGAAGAAATGTTTGCAGAAAATTTCCCAAAAAATATTTTTATTAATTGTGCTAAAAATATAATTGAAAAAATTAAAAATATTTGAAAAATACTAAAAAAACACAAAAAATACGATTTTTTTACTATTTTTTTTGTATTTTTAAATAAAAAACTGCATTTTTAGGGTATCCCTATCGTGCAGTTCTCTTTTTTAATAAAACTTATTTTTTATGTATATTATTTGGGGTTCAGTTCATTTTGCAGTTTTTTTAATTAAACTTATTAATTTTACAAAATTTAACTTATTTGATTTACAACTAGATTTATTTTTAATTAGAACATACTGAAGAATTCTTCTATGTTCTTTTCTTTTTCGTCTTCTGTGTTTTGGGTTAATTTTTTGTATTCTTCTGTTTCTTTAATGTCTTCGGTTGATAACATATAAGGTGTAATATCCTTTTTAACCATAACTTCTGATGCTGTTGAAATAAAACCATACAAAGCGTCTAACTTGATGTTACTTATATCATCTTCCGTCAACACTTTGCTTGCTGACTCTTCGTCTATAATCGTACTAAGACGACTCAAGAAAAGTGCTTTACCATTTTTAGTCAAGGCATTAAGCCCAGTCTCATATTTTACGCTAGCAACCAAACGGTTAATTTCGCGTTTCACTTTTTCTTCTTCAGACATTGCGTCATATTTTGCCTTTTGAGCACGCAATTCTTTTCTGTACTCGTCTACTCTTTCGCGAATTTCTCTAGTTTGTTCTTCTGTCTTAACTCTAATATCTTCTTTCTTTTCTTCTAAAAGTTTGTCTAAGTAGTGGTAACCTTTACTTAATTCGTCTATTTCCTTTTGCTTCTCGGGACTTAAGTTTTCGTAATTGTGAATTGCACGTTTAATTGATTCTTTAAGATTTCTAATGCGTTTATCGTCTTCTCTCAAAACGGCAACTTGCTCGTCATAACTCATGTTAGCAAATTGAGCGCGCATTTCGTCTGTAGTGTTTTCATCGGCCAAGTACATTTGCTTAATTTTGTTATACAACCAACCTTCAATAGTCTCAGGTTTTCTGCCACCTTTGCCGTTTTTGTGTGCTAGAACTTTATTTGCGCTTTCTTTTTGAGTGTTGTCTTCTGCTTGTTGCTCGTTTTCTTCGTCTTGCTCATCAAAATTAACATTAATAGGATTTACAATTTCTTGAATTTCATTTTTTGCCAAATTTGTTGTATTTACGGTAGGAACGGAACTAATATTTTGCATATCTTTTATAAAAATTTCTTCATTTTGTGAATTTTGAGGCTCTCCCCATGTAATACCATTTTCATTAAATCCTATTTGGTAAGTATCTAAAAACTTGCTTGCTTTATTAATATTGTAACCATAAGCCTTTAATAAAACCACACAAGCAAATACTGAATCTTGCGACAGTGAATTAACACGTTTAAATAATTCATCTACATCAGCATAAGATTCAGGCTGTTCACAAAATAGCATACAGTCTATAATCGTTTTAATTTCAGAATTCTCTATCATTGAGTAAAGAGTAGTTTGATTAATGTGTTTTGAGTGAATATCTGCTCTTACCCCATTTAACAAATCGCAAATAATATTTAATCTATTTTGAATAGCAACCAATTTATCTTCATAACTACTATTTTTTATTGCAGAACTCCTATTAATAAAATCTTCAAAACGATTTTCAATTTGGTTCGCAATCATTGATGTCTGCATCTCTACTTGTCCATTGTGCATAAACTGATATCTGCTATACATTTCTTCATCTTGAACAGATAAACCAATACCCGCTCTTTTTTTGGCTTCAACAACGTTAACAACCGCACTGCGACCCATGTCTATGCCATTAAGAACACCTAACATACTATAAATGAAGGATGTGCCGATTTGTCTTTCTTCATAGTTACTACCCGCTGGCGACCTTGCATAAAATGAATACTCAATTAAATCTAATAATCTTGATTTTAAATTTTTGTCAAGTTTATCAAATTCCATATTTTTGTTTTCTCTTAATTTTTGCTCTAAATCAAGCATTTCACCTAAGGAATTTTCACGTCCTGCCTTAATAAACACATATAATTCATCATTACTAAGGTTGTGAACCATTAAAGAAAAATCAAACAACTGATTGATTACATCTTGCCTTTCTTCTAAATCTGAAGAATTCAATAAAACTGCATCAGCCAAATTTTGAACTCTTAAATATTCCCTTAATAAATTTTCCGCGACTGCTTGATACTCTGCGCACACAGCATCTAGTTCAATATTATAAGCCGAAACTTTTTCTTTTGTTGATTTGCCCAAAATTTCTGATATATACCTGCGAGCCTTATCCATTTGCAGAAAAGATTTTGTAATAGAAGGACTCCTTGCCATATTATTATCCACCTTTTTTAGTTTTTATCATTATACCAAAAATACGAGTTTCAGTCAATACCCATTTTTTAAGAAAAACCCTAAAAATACGGTAAATTTCGCAAAAAACTCTTTATTTTTAATTGTTTTTTTGTAATAAAGGGTAAAAATATTTGTTATATATGTAAAAATTTAGTATAATATCATTAAACTTTACTAAAAATGTTATAAAACAGTTTAGTTTTTAAATAAAAAGCATTTTTAATAAAAAAAAATACAAAAAAATCGTAAAAAACATTCAAAAAAGGGACAAAAAAATGAAAAATATATTTTTAGAAAACAAAATTTTGCTAACTTTAAACATAGTCTTAGCGCTATTGATTATTTGTTTTGATATTTGCTTAATTAATATGCATGACCAAGCCTATATTTATAAGGTTTTGGCGAGTGTGTTATTTGTAGTGTTAGGTGCCGTGAATTTTGCCTATGTTTATAAAAGAACAGACCAAAGAAATGCACTTTTCAAATACTTTATGCTGATAGGTCTAGTATTTGCGTGTGCGGGCGATATTTTCTTAATTGATTTCTTTATAATAGGCGCCATACTTTTCGCAATAGGACATATATTCTTTTTAATTAGTTATTGTATGTTACACAAACCAAACTGGCTAGATTTGATTATTTCGTTATGTATTTTTGCAATTGCCTTAATTGTAATTTTAGTTCCACAAATTTATGATTTTAGGGGTATGCTACCTATAGTAATTGTTTACGCACTTGTAATATCATTTATGTTAGGTAAAGCAATCTCAAACCTTACACGAAAAGAATATAAACTCCAAAACTTATGGATAATGCTAGGCAGCTTATTCTTCTTTCTATCTGATTTGATGTTGCTATTTAATGTATTTACAGACATTTCAGGCGTCTTTGGAACTTTGTGTCTAGTGCTATACTACCCTGCTGAAATTATGCTCGCAATGTCTATATACTATGCAAATAGAAAAACTCCAGAAAATTCCGCAAAAATTAACGAAAATTAATGAAAAATATGATTTTTAACATAAAAATGCTTTAATAGAAGGTATTATGCATATGCATAGTACTTTATTTTTATTTAATTAATTAATCTATATTTTTATTCAAAAAATCTAATATAATTATTATAATTTTATTTTTTAATATATACCTATTTTTTTATTATATAATAATAATTTAAATTTAATTTTTGCAAATATTAATTGAAATATTTAGGGTCAAAAATTTTAATAATTGTAATTATATAAACAAATAATTTTATAAACAAAAATATATATTTACTTCTAATATAAAAAATAAAAACCGTAAAATAATTACGATTTTCAAAACTAAAACTAATAACTCTTTGCAAATAAAGTGATGTAGCCTTCGCCGTCTTTTAATTTCTTGCCACAGCATGCGCAAATATTCTTTTTGCCTGTTTGGTCAAAAGGCATACAACGAGAAGTGATGGCCGTTTCGTCCTTTAATTTTTCTTCGCAAGCCCTATCGCCACACCATGTCACGCGGACAAAGTTACCCGCATTTACAGTTTTTACCAAATCTTCCCTATTATCAACATCAATAATATGGCTGTTGGTTTTCTCTGTTGCAATACGCAACATATTTGCTTGAATTTCGTCTAGTAATTTTATAATTTGATTTTCAATATTTTCAATACTTAAAGTACCCTTTTCCAAAGTATCGCGTCTGCAATATGTAACCACGCCGTTGTCTAAATCGCGGTTGCCGATTTCAAGTCTAAGCGGTACACCTTTTAATTCGTATTTATTAAATTTAAAGCCAGCAGAATTGTCGCTTAAATCAATTTCCGCTCTAATTCCTGCATCTTGTAATTTTGTATTCAAATCTTTGCAAAATGCAACTAAGCCGTCATTTTTAAGCGTTATAGGCACTAAAATAACCTGTATAGGTGCAATTTTTGGTGGTAGAGCAAGTCCCCTTTGGTCGCCGTGAGCACAAATCAATGCGCCGATTAAACGAGTGGAGACACCCCAACTGGTTTGCTCTGGATATACAAACTGCCCTTCTCTATTTTGGTATCTAATATCAAAAGCTTTTGTGAAGTTCTGCCCTAAATAGTGGCTGGTACCCGATTGCAAACTTTTGCCGTCCCTTGTCATCGTCTCAATTGAGTACGTGTCCACAGCACCAGCAAATTTTTCTTTTTCTGTCTTTTTCCCTACGATTGCAGGAATTGCCAAAAAGTTAGTAACCACATCTTCATAAACTCGTAACATTTGCAATGTTTCGGCACGGGCTTCTTCAACGGTATCGTGCAAAGTGTGGCCTTCTTGCCATAAAAATTCCGAAGTTCGCAAGAAAGGTCTAGTCGTCTTTTCCCAGCGAACGACATTTGCCCATTGATTAATTTTTACAGGCAAATCGCGGTAACTTTTAACCCATTTGCTAAACATATTGCATATTACCGTTTCACTGGTAGGGCGCAAAACCAACTTTTCGCTTAATTCTTCCCCGCCTGCATATGTAACCACTGCGACTTCGGGTGCAAAACCTTCCACATGCTCCTTTTCCCTTGTTAAATATGAGTAAGGGAAAAGCATAGGGAAATACGCGTTTTGGTGGCCTGTGCGTTTAAATTGTCTGTCTAGTTCTTTTTGAATATTTTCCCAAATTGCATACCCGTAAGGACGAATTACCATAGTTCCTTTTACTGGGCCGTAGTCTGCTAACTCAGCCTTCAACACTACGTCCGTGTACCACTGTGGGTAGTTCGTCTCAATGTCTGCGATTTCTTTAACAAATTGATTGTCTTGCATTTTTTACTTCCTTTAGTTAATTTGAATTAAATTCTATCACAAAATAGCGAAAAAATCAAGATTTTATGAATACTAACCTAAAAATAAAAATTGATAATTAGGTTATAGTTTTAAAAAAATAAATTGCAAAAAAATTCTTATTAAAATAATTTTAATTAAAACTTTATTGTTTAAAAACAAAAATTGCTCGTTTAATAACTCAATTATATTGACAAAATTAAATAAAAAAATTATAATCTACTGAGATAAAAATAGACAATTCTAAACATTTTACTATTGTTTATTGTCTATTAATTTTTTATTATTTGGGAGTTTTAAATGGAAAGAAAATTACCTAAAAAAGTTTTGGTGACTGCGGGAATGCCAAACGGCAACAAACCCTTGCACATCGGGCACATTAGCCAATTTATTTGGGCAGACTTTTATGCGCGTTTTATGCGTGATAGAATAGGCTCGGAAAATGTGCTTTTCTTCTCGGGGACTGATGGATTTGGTTCTTCAACTGACGAAAAGTACCGCAAGTTAAAGGAAGCGGGAGAAATTAATTCCACTTTGCCTGAATATGTGGAGCATTTCCACAATTTGCAAAAGGAAACTTTGCAAAACTATGAAATTTCGCTAACCAAATTTTACGCATCGTGCTTGCCCCCTGCCTTGAAATACCATACCGAAATTTCGGCTTTTTTCTTTGAAAAAATGCTGGGAAACGGCAAAATGCAAAAGCGCGCTACCGAACAATTTTATGATGAAAAATTAAATTTAGTGCTTAATGGCAGGCAGGTGGAAGGCAAGTGCCCTATTGAAGGGTGCCAGTCCGAAGTGGGCTATGCTGACGAGTGTTCACTCGGGCATCAGTATAGCCCGCGTGATTTGATTGACCCCAAAAGCACACTTTCTGGCACGACTCCTACATTTAGAAATATTACCAACTACTACTTTTCGCTAGACGAATATCGTGAAAACTTGTTAAATATCATTACAAAATTGAAGGAGCAAGAAAACACGCATAAATTTATTGTAAAAGAAATGCGCGACTATCTCTCCCGCCCTGCAATTTACGTAAAACAAGAAAAGCAAGCCGATTTGGACAAATTAGACTTGCCAAACTTACACGAAAAGCGTTTTGACGACAAAAAGGCGCGTTTTGAGTTAATTTTTAATAGTATTAAAGATAGGGACACCGCTTGCGACATTTTGCGCGAAAATGAAATTTCTTACACCACAAACAAAGCCCTTGCACCTTTGCGTATCACGGGAAACACGCCGTGGGGTGTGCCAGTGCCACAAATTGAGCCAGAAACGAAAGATTTAACCTTTTATGTTTGGCCTGAATCGCTTTGGGCGCCGATTTCCTTTACAAAAACTTACTTAACCGAAACTAACAGCCCACAAGTTTGGCAAGACTGGTGGTGCAAAAAAGACAATGAATTAACACAATTTATTGGCGAAGACAACATTTACTTTTACGCTCTCGCCGAACCCGCTATGTTTATGGCGGTTAATGGCAAAATTAACAACGAAAATCCGCAAGAAAATGAGTTGCAAATTCCTAACATTATTGCGAACAAGCACGTTTTGTTTAATAACATCAAGGCCAGCAGTAGTGGTTCGCTCAAAGCCCCTACCGCACAAGATTTGCTGGAAAATTACACGGCGGAACAATTGCGTTGCCACTTCTTAGGTATGAATGTAAATAATTCGGCATATAACTTCAAATCAAAGGTCATCACTCCCGAAGATTTTGAAGGCACGGGCGACCCCGTTGTCGCGCAAGGCAATATGCTAACGAACATTTTTAACAGAATTATTCGTTCCGTTTTGTATAGTATTCAAACTTTATTTGATGGCAAAATTCCGCAAAACTCCCCTTCTGCGCAAACGATACAAGACGCAAACGAAGTCGTAAAGCAATATGAAGAAAAGGCGTTAAACTTTAAGTTTAACGAAATTATGATTTTGCTAGACGAATATTTTAGAAAGGCAAATCAAGACTGGTCTGTGCGTTCTAAATCGCAAGATGAAGAAGTTAAAAAACAATTGATTGCCGATTCTATTCACGTAATTAGGACGGGCGTAACTTTGATTCACCCTATCGCACCAAAGGGTGCAGAGTTAGTGGCAAAATTCTTGAAAGCGGACGACAAAATCTGGGACTGGAGCAATATCTCTAAAACCTTAAAAGAACTTTACCCTAATACTGAATCTTTTGAATTTTTAGAGCCGAAATTTGATTTCTTCAAAAAACACCCTAGCCAAATCAATTAAATTTTAAATTTGTTGTCCTTAAATATTGACTTTTTAAATTAAAACTTAATAATAACTTCTAGTAAGATACCTAAACCGTATTACTAAAAAACAGAAATTTATTTGATAAAAAATAATATAAAAACCCCAAATTAAAAAGTTGTAGAAATTTTCTTCAACTTTTTATTTTATTATTAACAAATTAATGATAAAATAATAATGGAGCAATCAAGTTTTTTGATATTTCCTAATGGAAAATTAAAATGCAATACTTTAATTGGTGGTTGGCAAAAATGAGATATTTAGATAAAGTAAAAGTGTTAAATGATTCACCTGAATATACAGATGCGGGAATTTTTAAAAATACGATAGGCACAATTATAAGTGCGGAAATAAGAGACAATTGCTTTTTGGTTATATTTGTTGATAAAAAAATGCAAAATGACGATATTTCTATTCCTATTAAGATTGAAGATTTGGAGTTGGTGGAAGATAACCACACGACAGACGAAATAATTTTAGATGATTTACCTTTGCACAACACTGACTGGTGGTGTATTGTAGAAAACGGCTTTATTAAAAATTTAAAGGGCGAAAATAAGAACCAAATTCCGTTTGATTATGATTCTTAATTTTTTGATATATTTATTAAATTAATTACCATTAAAAAAACACTATTAGAAAGGTGGCAAAAATGAGACTATTAGATACTGTTAGAGTGATAAAGGACGATTTGGAATATAATAAATACGGCGTATCAAAAGGCCGTCAAGGTACTATTATTGAAGCCGTTATAAGAGATAATTGCTTTTTTGTTGCATTTGAAAATAATGATTTTTCAGATATTTCTTTTCCTATTAAGATTGAAGATTTGGAGTTGGTGGAAGATAATCACACGACAAACGAAATGATTTTAGACGATTTACCTTTGCACAACACTGACTGGTGGTGCATTGTAGAAAACGGCTTTATCAAAAATTTAAAAGGTGAAAAGAAAAACAAAATTCCGTTTGATTATGATTCTTAAACTACATAATAATTATAATAATTTAAAATTTTTAAAATTTGGCATATATAAATTAAGTATTGAAAATTTTGAAAATACTAATTTAATGGCATTATAGCAATTAATTTTTGTTAATTTATAAAAAATTAGTAAAAACAATAAAATACAATGTTTGAACTGCACCCCAAAAGCGTCCAACTTTTGGTGTTCACCCCAGTTGGGTAATAAAACAAAAAATATTATATTATGCAATAATAACTGAACTTTTAGAATATTTTAAATATGAAAACGCACTCCAAAAGTTAGATACTTGTGGGGTGCTATTTTATATTATTTTTATGTTTTTCTATGTTTTGGGGATTCACCCCACTTTTGGGGTGCAGTTCATTTTTTGAGTTTTTTATGTTTTTTTGTATTTTTATTAGATTTTTCTATATTTTTTTTAAATTTTAACTAAATTTATTTTTTATTTAAAATGTCAACTAAATAATTGCGTAACTGATTTTGCGTGGGATACAAAACTTAAAATTAAACTTTTTAGGCTGTTCTGCCCTGCTAAATCTATCAAAAAACGCCCTGTATTTATTCAACATTCTTTGCAAAGCGACATCATTTTTAGTTAGTTCTAGGGCTTCGTAAAAATTACACCAACGCAACTCCAAAGACTCATTTGTAACTTTAAAATTTGTACTATCCGTCATTATTAAAAAGTTAATATCGTAATGCTTGTGTGCGGGTTCGCCCTTTGTCCTGTTTGCAGGGATATCGTAAATGGCGCAATCAAAAATACCGTCAACTACAAACCTTAAATTTTGTTTAGGCAAACCACTTTCTTCCATAGTTTCGCGCATTGCAAGTGCTTGAACGTCAGTTTCACCTTCGCTATGCCCACCAAATTGTATCCAAATGCCCGCCTTTTTGTGGTGGTTTAGCAAAATTCTACCATCACTATCAATCACCAAAGCACTACCCGTAATATGCCCCGCCTTGTTATCACGAGAAAACGCATCTTCTAGGCTTTTACTATCGTTTATAAAACGCAACGTCTCGCAAACATTAGCCCTTTCCTGCTCATTATAAGGCTTATAACTCATTAATTCATTAACAATATCAAACTTCATTTTCCTTTCTCCTATCTGTATTTTTTAACTGCCATTTTTTGCTCTTTTGTAATGCGGAAACTATCAAAAATTTTGCCCACCGCACGGGTCATAGTTGCTTGTGAAATCTTCCTACTATCAAACAAAGCAACCACTGAATTCGGTGTCCGTGCGTAGGCTTCGGCAAGCAACCACGCAAGCGCCATACTGATATAGTACTTTTCGCTATCCGCGTCTCCAACCTTTCTTAAAGTTTGCTCTAAATTTGCCGAATCTAAATAGTATTTCATTAGCAAAACTATACCCACTCTGCGGACAAATTCGTCATCACTTATTAAAAGTTCGTCAATAATGGGCGAAAAATAGTCTTTGTTCCCTTTTACTATTTTTAACTCACCACACAGCAAATCGCAAGTACTCCAATTATCAATTTGCGGTAGAAATTCTAGCAAATATTTTTTGGTAACTTCGCAATCTTTAATTCTGCCGATTAGTAGGGCTTTCAGCAAAGTTTTTTCGTAAAAGTCGCAATTTAAAGTATCAAGCGCAACAATTACACAATCTTGTGGAATCGTTTTTGCAATTTTTCGCAAAGTGGGGATATAAACTCCAAGCACGGGCAAGTTTGTATTTATTATACGCTTAGTAAATTCAGGATTTTTAGAAATTGCCGAACTCTGCAAAACTTTATCCAGTTCTTGCCAGTCAATGTCGCCTGTTTTGAACTTCTCTAAAACCTGTTCTAAAGTCATTTTTTGCCCCCTTGCTTTATTACGTAACCCATTATACAAAATTAAAAAAGAAAAGTCAAACGATTTTAGAACATTTTTTCTAAAAATTAAAACTTTTTAGTTAAGACTTTTATTTATGTATTTTGCTATGCAAAATTGTATAGATTAATGCCTTAATTCAATTTCATTTAGTTAAAAATTACAAAATATAAATCTAAAAAACTTAAAAATTCAAAGCCGAAAAAGTTAAATAACTTATCCCGTTTAGGAAACTCATAAAAAGCATTTTGATAACGAACTATATACATAAAACTATATTAAATTTATAGTTTTAAACTTATTTTTTAGTTTCGTTTTTTTATATATAATACTCCATATGCTAATATTTTATTTGCTTAAATTAATTAGATATTTTATTCCTATATATAATATAATTTTTGAAATCATTTTTTATAAATATAAGGCACTTAAAATTTTGTTATTTTTAAGCATTTGCAATAAAATCTGCACAAGGCAAAAAGTGTTATAATTATTCCCTTTCTAACTCTTGTTCTTGTGAATTTTGTTTTTTGTCTTCAACAACTTGTTTATCTTTATTTATTTGGTTGTCTTTAATATTTTGTTTATTTTGTTGTGAATTTTTGTATTGCGGTTTTTCGTCTTTTAATGATTGATTATATTGTTGTGATTTATTATTTTTATTCGTTTGATAATCATTAAGAATTTTTTCGTCTTTTAGTGGTTGATTGCCTGTTTTTGTAAATTGATTATCTTTTACTGGTTGGGTGTCTTTTTCTGGTTGATTGTCTGCTTGCGCTTGTTTGTTTTTTATTGCTTGTAGATGATTGTTTAGAGCATTAAAACCAAATAACGTTTTTTCGTAACGCAAACCGAATTTCGCCGTGTCGTCTAGTTTTATATCAATCAAACCGAGCCCTTCCAACTCCGCCCCCGTGACATTCAAGGCAATAAGACTAAATTTATCCTTTACATCACAAAAAACATCTTTCCCGCGATAGATATCATATAACAATGCTTTTTGGTTTGCATTAAGTGAGTTAATGGCAAGCCTACCTTGATTATCAAACCAACGTTTTGGATAATCTTTAAAAGTTTCTTCAATTTCAAATTTACGCCCATACCAACTTATTTTTCCGTTTTTAAATTCACTATCCAAACGCACATTCAATAGATACCTATCCACAAAATAATCTACGCAACTATCCACCGCTCTATAAATTTGTTGTTTATTTAAATCTTTAAAAATAGTTAGTTTTTCGCAACTTTTTGCCAAATCTCTAACAAAATTTCTGTTGTCTTCCACATTCACTATATAAATATTAGCAAAAACCCTATCTAGCATTTGATAATTTATAAAATAGTCTTTGCCATTTAAAAACCCACACATTCTTATTACGTTTTTCAATTTTTTTGTATCCTTTGAAAAGTTTTAATTTATTATACCGCATAATTAAAAATAGTCAAGAAAAACAATAAAAAAAAGCACCCTATCGTGAACTGAACTCCAAAAGTAAATTGCTTTTAGTAATACACTTCATAAAAAGATGCTTTTTAAAGAATAGTAATTTAAATTAAAAAATATTTATCTTTGCTAATTTGTAAAATGATTAATTTAAATTTAAGTTTAATTTTTATTTGTCGCTAAGTATTTGTTTGTAAATTAAGTCTTTTGCTTCTAATTCGCTGAAAATTCCCTCTTGCTTTAATCTGTTGATTATGCGAATTTTAGCCAAACCTTCGTCAAGTTTGTATAATGGCTCTTGCTTTATCTTTTTCTCTAACTTGCTAAATGATATGCTGTACATAATTAGACTTACTAATAAAAGTATAGCTATAAGCATTGCAACAGAGCCAAAAACTATAATTACAATAGAACCTAAACCTTGTATAAATGCCACAATTGAAAGAGCCATAAACAAAACAGCACTTAACGCACTAAACACTATACCCGTAATACGAATACCGATAAATTTTTTGTTTTTCGTGCTTTTCTTTATTTTTAATAGAGAGCCTGCAATTATAAAGTTCACAATAGCAAATGCCAAAACGGCTATAACAAGTAGTACTTCTATAGGGAATTGAAAGCCACTACCTGTATCAAATCCATTATAACTTAAGAATACGTCTTCATTTAGATAAAGTTCGCAATATGTGTCGCCTATTACTGCATTATCAATAAAATCTGCATTAAATTGTACCATACCATCCCCGCCATTTGCATCAGGGTGGTTTATACTGAATGCATCGGCATATTCTTCTACGATAGAATATTCTTCACCAGAGACAATGACGGAAACTGTTTTTTCAGTAATCAAATCGTGTAAAGTCGCTCTTGTCATATTTGCTGCACTAAATAAACTTAACGTGATGGTTTGTTCGTCGTGATTTACTGTAATGTCAATAGAGTTATTAAAATAAACAAGTTCTACCGAATCACCATTTTCCATAAAAAATATTGAATCATTACTACTTAAAACCGTACCTATGGTAAGACTAGCATCATTTGAAACTTTAACTTTTATATCATAATTTGGGTAAAAATCGCTAGGACTTGCATTTGTAATTTCTTCCGTACCTGTAAGACTAGGGGTATCACTAGGGGTGTCACTTGAACCGCCTGACGTGATATTGTTGTATTCGTTAAAATTATCTTCATCTACATATAATCCTATGTAAATACCATGGTCAATTATATCAGTTAAATAATCTGCACTATTAATAGGTAAAGTATAAGTTTTGTTAGTAGTCTCATCTTCTAAGATTAAAGTATGTGCAGTATAGTCTATTGCTGTAAGAGTGGTATAATTTACGTATACCATGATTTGATATTGTTCCATAAGTTGAGTAGTAAATGGAAATAAATATTGTGTTTCGTATTCAGGTATATAGATATCTCTGGTTGTATTATCTACACCTATAAACTGAATATAAGGATCAATTTTTAGGGCAAGACTTATACTATACTCTTGACTATATATAAATACAATATTTGTATTAGCATTTATATCCACTACCCTACCAAACTCTGTATAAACTGTACCCGTATCTTCATTAAAAAGGCTAACCGTATAATTTAAAGGGAAATCGCTGGCTTCGGCATAGTTTATATTCTCTAAATTATCTAAATTTGCCGAATAATTTACACTGCTGGAAATGGCTAAGTTGTTTATGTTTGTGCTACTGCTTGTCACTGTTAATAAAACAATCGCACCTACAATAAGACAAAGAGTAAAAATAGTCGTAGCGATTATGTGGAAAATTGCACCTATTTGAACACAAGTTTTTTGTCTTTTGTTTAAGGTTTTGGGTTTAATTTCAGTTTCGGTATTTTCTGGCTGTGAATTTAGATTTTGAAAATTCCTATTTTCCGCAGAATAATAAGAATTAGACATAGAATTAGCGGAAAATTCTTGCGTATTTTCAATATTATTATTTATTTTGTTGTTTTGAGTTAAAATGGCTTTATTTTGGGGGTATGTTGCAAAATTTTGCGTGTTAGCATTAAAATTTTGCGGTTTAGCGTCAATTTTTTGAAAATTGTCGGTTTTATTTAAATTATCATTTTCTTGATTTTTTGGGTTATTTTTTGCGTCTAAGTTTAATTCTTGTTCTGCTTGATTTTGTTGTTGGTTTGTGTGCATTTTATAAGCAGTATGAAAGTTTCCATTTTGCTTGTTTGTTTGCTTTTCTAAACTCGTTTGTGTAGGGGGGATTATGTTTTGCCTATCTGTTTGAAAATTTAAATTTTTATGCGTATTTGCCTTTTCACTTTGCTTGCTTTCTAGGTTTTCTAAATTTTTATGCATAATTTCATTTTCGTTTTGCTTGTTTAAAGTATTTTCTAAATTTGTTTGCATAGTTGCGTTTTTGGTTTCTTGATTGTTTTGATTTTGGAAATTATTTGCGTCTATGTTTACTTGTTGCGAATTATTTAGGTTTATTTCTGTATTTTCATTAAATTTTTGCCTTTCTTCCATAAATAGACTCCTTATTTACTCAAAATTTGAATAAGTAAGTCTTTGAGTTCGGCTTCGTCAATCATTCCGTCTGCAAACATTTGCTTAGCGCGGAAGATTTTTCTATCTGTTGCGTCGTTTAAATCGCAACCGAAGTAGTAATCTTGTGCGTTTTGGGGAACGTTTTTGTTGCCGTTGTCTGCTTGCTGAACTTGATTAACACCTTGTGCACCTGGCATAGGTACGAAGTTTGGTTGAGTTTTTGCTTTCTTTTGGCTGTTGTTGTCTTCTCTGTGAATGCAAAGCGCGATGATGTATAGAGTTAAAATTGCCACACCAAAAATAATACCTAAAATATCCAAAGAAATAAATGAAAGAATTAGCAACAAACCGTTTAAAACTATTAAAGTGATTAATAATTTAGCATAATTTCTTTGTTTTTTAGTCTTGTCTGGGTTAGGCATTAAGAAGCAACTAATTACTAATGTCGCAATCAAAAGTGCTGCACTTAAAAACACATTAATTACAGACCAAATAGTAACAAAATCTGCCGCATCGCCCCATTGCGTAGCAGCACTTAGAGCAGCTAAAGCAAGTGGTAATGCAATAAATAACAGAATACAATTAAGCCCCGAATATATCACATTTACTATAGAACCTGCGAGCATTAGACCTCTTTTTGTTTTGTTCATTTTTTGACTTCTCCTTTTATATCTAATGTTTCATTATATAATGTACGTGTCTATTTGTCAAGTAAAAGTTTGGTATATAATTAAAAAAATCAAAAATAGGAAGTAAAAAAATGCGTTTAAGGATTTTGGAAATTCTAAAAGAAAAAAATAAAACTAAATACTGGCTTTACATTCAATTAGGTTTAAGTTACCAAAATTTTAATAAAATAGTTAATAATGAAACAAGTAGCATAAAATTTGATAATTTGAAGGCAATTTGTGATATTTTAGAATGTACACCTAATGATTTATTTGACGAATATTATAAGAAAAAATAAAAGAAATAGTATAGGAATTTTTGCTAAATTTCGCTTTTTCGCTATTGACAAAATAAGACTCACAAAGTATAATATTTTCACAAGTTTTAAGGAGTATATATTATGTTTACTGAATATGAAATTCAAAAAATTATACGTGAAAATATTGAATTGCGCGAAGAAAACTCTAAATTAAAAATAACGATTAGACAACTTAAATCAAAAAAACCCGCACCTAGCGACTCAAAAAAGGCGAAATCTAAAAATCAACAAACTGCTCAAGAAAATCACGAATTAGATGACATGCATTTTATGCACTAAAATTCAAACAATACTGCCCAAAATGCAGTATATTTTCTTATTTTTTTATTAAATCAATCTAAAACAAAAAAGACAGACTATATTAAATCGTACTACAAAAGCATCTAACTTTTGGACAGTAGCGAATTTTAGCCTGTCTTTTCTGTATTTATTTTGTTATTTTAGTAAATTTATCGTAATTTAGCGTAAATTTTAATTAAAAATTCTCAGTTTTTTGATATTTTTCATTAAAATTTTGCTATTTTTCGTTATTTTTGGCTATTTTTTATTAAAATTTTTATTGTTTTTTTACTATTTTCCATTATTTTTATTAAAAATTTATAATTTTTTCGCTTTTTTTATGAAAATTTTGCTCTTTTTGCATTTTTTAATAAAAAATTTCAATTTTTAATTATTTTTTTATCTTTTCTAAATTTTACTTGCCACCATTCTTCGCTCTGTAACGGGCTTGCGCACGTTTATCGTGGTCTAGTATGATTTTACGCAAACGAATTGATTGCGGAGTAACTTCTAGCAACTCGTCGTCATTTAAAAACTCAATTGATTTTTCCAAACTCATAATTTTAGGTGGAATTAGGCGCAAAGCATCGTCAGACGAACAACTACGCATATTGCTCAACTGCTTACGCTTGCACACGTTTACCACTAAGTCATCGCCCTTAGGGTTTTCACCAACAATCATACCGCCGTAAACCTTGTCGCCTGGGCTAACGAATAGCGTACCGCGTTCTTGTGCGTTTGCCAAACCATAGCCGATACACTCGCCCGTCTCGTGTGCAACCAACGCACCACAAACGCGACGTTCAATATCGCCTTTGTAGTAGTCATATCCGTAGTGCACACTACTCATAATACCTTCACCGCGGGTGTCGGTCAAAAATTCTGATTTGTAACCAAACAACCCACGACTAGGCACCAAAAATTCTAGTCTAGTTCTGCTACCTTGCGGCTTCATTTCCAAAAGCTCACCCTTTCTAACACCCATTTTGGACATAACAGTGCCCACGCTTTCTTCGGGAACGTCAACAACCAACTTGTCAATAGGCTCCATTTTCTTGCCGTTTTCGTCATATTTAAATAATACTTTAGGCATAGAAACCTGGAATTCGTACCCTTCACGGCGCATATTTTCAATTAAAATAGACAAGTGCATTTCGCCACGTCCACGTACTTTGAAAGCATCTGTTGAATCAGTGTCTTCCACGCGCAAAGACAAGTCTTTAATGGTTTCTCTATACAATCTTTCACGCAAGTGCCTACTGGTTACAAACTTGCCTTCCTTGCCCGCAAACGGACTGTCATTTACCATAAAAGTCATCTCTACACTAGGTTCACTAATCTTTACAAATTCAAGCGGAATGACACTTTCGGTATCGCAAATTGTGTCTCCTATCATAATGTCGCCTAGCCCCGCCACACAGGCGATGTCGCCCGTGGTAACGGTTTCGGTCTCAACCTTTTTCATACCGTCATATACAAACAATTGTTGCACGCGTAATTTTGTAACTTTTTCGGGGTGATAGAAATTAGAAATTGCCACCATTTGCCCAACGTGAATACTGCCGTTTTCAATCTTCCCAACTGCGAGTTTGCCCAAAAAGTCACTATGCTCGGTGTTGGATACTAGCATTTGCAAAGGCTTGTCCTTATCTCCGCTAGGTGCAGGAATGTGGTTGATAATTTCTTCAAAAAGTGGTTGCATATCAGTACCACGCTCGTCTCTCTTTTTGCTAGCGACCCCTAGTCTAGCAGACGCATAAATTACAGGACTGTTTAACTGGTCGTCATTTGCATTTAAATCAAATAGAAGTTCCAAAACTTCGTCTTGCACTTCCTTAATACGTGCGTCAGGTCTGTCAATTTTGTTAATAACAACAATAACCTTTAAATTTAGCGCAAGTGCCTTTTCCAAAACAAAACGTGTTTGTGGCATAGCACCTTCAAAGGCATCAACTACCAACAACACACCGTCAACCATTTTTAGCGCGCGTTCCACTTCTCCACCGAAATCAGCGTGGCCTGGTGTATCAATTACATTAATCTTGTAATCTTTGTAGTGAATGGCTGCGTTTTTAGCGAGAATTGTAATTCCCCTTTCACGCTCCAACGCGTTTGAGTCCATCACCCTGTCTGCTACTTCTTGATTGCTCCTAAATACCCCACCGTGCTTTAATAACTCGTTTACTAGACTCGTTTTGCCGTGGTCAACGTGAGCGATTATAGCAATATTACGAATTTTACTTTGTTCCATTTTTTCTCCTTAAAAAACAAGACAGAGCGGAATGTTCGCTCTTGCCTTATGTGTATAGTAATTGTAAATATATGTTACCACAATTTTTTATTTAAATCAATATAAAATAATTAAAATTTTTCAAATTTTAACGAAAAATTATAGAAAATTAATATATCTTTATATTCTTATTTTTCATATTTTAAAATAAACAATAAAAAAACAAGCCCTTTTGTGAACTGAACCCCAAATAGTAGACACAAATAAAAAAGACTATTAATGTTTGGTTCTATACAAGCACTAGCCTAGATTAGGCTGCTTGTTCTTTATTCTTGTTGTGCTATATTTATTTAAATATTTATTAATAATAGTTTGTGTAAGTTCTAGTGAATAAGAATTAAACTTTGTCTTTTACCAGCAAAAAATACACTTCATTCTATTTTGAAGTGTATTATACTATAAAAGTCTTTTTTTTCAAGTACCCAAAGGGTGTTCAGTTCAAATATAAATATTATTCTTTTGTCCAAATTTTGGGGGAAAACCACTTCTCAAAGTTAAGCTTGATTTTGGTTGTTTTTAATCTTTATAAATTTTTTTTAATTTTAATTAATTATTTTTTAATTTCAAGTTTTTCAAACTATTTTTCAGTTTTTACTTCAAGCAAAACTTTATTACTTGCGTTCAATGGGCTAACCACTTTTCTGCCCGTTTCTTCTTCAAAACGGCGTTTTGCATCGCCCGCCACATTTCCACCACGTTTCGCAATTTTTTTGCTTTCTTCAAAAGTTTGTGGATTCTCCTGTTTGGAAATGGTCGTTGTGGTAACTTCGGCTAGCATATTAAGGACTAATTCTATATTTGTCATATTGTCACGCAAATTTTCTTTTTTAAGTCCTTTTAGATTTTTATATTCCGTAACGGTTAAGCCACTCCATGCTTTTGTCATTTCGTTAGTAAGAATCGCGTAATCTTTATCTTTTTCAATTCCACGAGCCTTCCATTCGTCAGTTAACTCTTTGCGCATTTCAATAGTTTGCAACCTTTGATTTATCCAGCCTTCGGTATAGCCCTTTGCACGATAAAAATCAGCGCCACGCAAAATTGCTTTTTCTGGGTCTGCAATTTCGTCTAATCTTTCGCTACCCACCTGTGCCAACCAAACTTTAAAAGGTTCTGCTTTGGGCGAAGGAATAGATTGCACAAGACGCAATAAATCTTTTGTGTTTACTACGTCTGTATTATAAAATTTGCCATCACTAGATTGCAATTTCAGTTGTCCGATTTTTTCGGACAACTGACTTCCTTCTTGTTTTAATTTTCTTTTCAAGTCATTCCAATACTTTCTTGGCTGAATGCTATCCGTCAAAACCGCAATAACATCAACAACGGAAAAATACCAGTCTTCCTGTTCTTCATTCCAAACTGTCCTTATTTTTTTATCTTCAAAAATTTTTATATTTGCCATATGCTCCCCTATTAATTATTAAGTATTTATAAACAATACAAGTATAAATTTATTATACTATATTTTAAAAAATTAGTCATTAAAAATATTAATAATTTTTTTCTTTTTTTGTTTAGCATAATTAAAGGCAAGCGCCGTCCCTGATTTTGGCTGATAAAACGACAAACTATGTTTAGAACTTTTACGTTTTTCAGGTTTATAACTTTCATTATAAAAAAAGATACATAAATTGCTGTCATTTATCATTGCTTGATTTCTCTCTACAAAACCCGCTTTCCCAGCAGTCCATTTATTTTTAAATTCAACTTCTTCTTCAAAGCCAAGCAAGTTTACTTGTCTTTTTTCAAAATAGCCAAAAACATATTCCCAGTGTTCACGTTCGCACTCCAATATACAACTTTCGCTTTTACATGTATAGCATTTTCTTTGAATAAAAGGAAATTTGTCTTTAAGTTCTGTAACGATTTTATGGCATAAAAAATCAAAATTACTACGACTACCGAATAAAAAAACATGGACATTTTCATTTACAATTAAATTTTCAATCAAACTTTTTAGTTTTTCAACCTTCCCTACTTCAAGTTTTGCGTTCCTATGACCTATAAAACAAACTGACTTTTTACACATATTTACGAAACTCCGTAAATATTATAATAAAATTAATTCAATTTGGCAACAATATTTACGAAACTTCGTAAGACTTATTTTTAATATACAAGTAAAATTTTTACGAAATATCGTTACGGAGTTAAGCAATTATGGATATAGATAAAGCAATACGCACAAGAATAAACGAGATATTAGAAGAAAAGCAAACAACGTTAACCGCCTTATGTTTGGACTCTAATTTAACACCATCAACAATGTTTGACTTTATGTCTGGCAAAAGCAAATGCCCAAAAGTTATTACTATTAAGAAGTTATGCTCTGGTGCTGGTATAACTTTAAAAGACTTTTTTGATAGGGACTATTTTAACGACACAGACGATGTGTATTAAACATATTTGCTATCAGCAAGTTTTTATAAATTCTTATAATAATTTGAAAATCTTGATTTTGAGTAAATACGAAAAGAAAAAAGGCTTACGTATAGTAAACCTTTATAGTTAATGTTGATTTTTGCAATATAAACTTAAAATTTTTAATTGTAATAATTATTTATACTAAAAATTAACTAAATTTAAAAATCTTCTTAATCAAAAATCTTAAATTTTGTCTATTTGTATATGAAAAACCTATTCTAGTTTATTTATTTAAATTAATAAAAAAAGGAACTTTGCTATTTTTGTAAAGTTCCTTTTCTTGCTGGTTCCAAATTATATTAACCTTAATCACTTTTTCAATTTAAAAACTTAACCTAGCTTACAAGTCCATGCCGTTTGGGGTATTTGGAGCGGTTGGTTTTTCTGGTTCGTTTGCAATAATGCATTCTGTCGTAAGCAAGGTACTTGACGCACTTGCGGCATTTTGCAGAGCAGAACGAGTTACCTTTGTAGGGTCTATAATGCCAGAATCAATCATATTTACGTATTTATCGTTCAAAGCATCGTAGCCAAAGTTTTCTTCCGTACTGTTTAGAATTTTATCTACGACTACACCGCCATCTATACCTGCGTTTGCAGCGATTTGTCTAATAGGTGCTTGCAAACTTGACAAAATAATCTTTGCGCCTACTTTCTCGTCTCCGTCTAGTTTTGCAACCAACTTAGTTACTGCTGGAATAGTACGCAACAATGCGACACCACCACCACAAACGATACCTTCTTCCACAGCAGCACGAGTGGCAGCGAGAGCGTCATCAATACGCAATTTCTTTTCTTTCATTTCAACTTCGGTAGCACTACCCACTTTGATAACAGCCACACCACCAGCAAGTTTTGCTAGTCTCTCTTGCAATTTTTCCTTGTCGTAATCACTAGTACAAGTAGCGATTTGCGCCTTTATTGCAGAAATTCTGTCTTCAATTTCGCTTTTAGCACCAGCGCCTTCTACAATTGTGGTTGTGTCCTTGTTTACAACCACACTGTGCGCCCTACCCAAATCTTGCAACGTAACAGTATTCAAAGCTCTGCCCAACTCGTCTGAAATCACCGTTCCGCCTGTAAGAATCGCAATATCTTGCAACATTGCTTTTCTGCGGTCGCCAAAGCCTGGTGCTTTTACAGCAACACAAGTAAACGTTCCACGCAATTTGTTAATAACTAGTGTAGCAAGGGCTTCGCCTTCCACTTCGTCTGCAATAATCAAGAGTTTTAATCCCGCTTTAACGACTTGTTCCAAAAGCGGTAAAATTTCCTGAGTATTGCTAATTTTTTTATCGGTAATCAAGATAACGGGGTCGTCTAAAACGGCTTCCATTTTTTCCATATTAGTACTCATATAACTGCTTGCGTAACCGCGGTCAAATTGCATACCTTTTACGACTTCTAGGGTGGTATCCATAGTCTTTGCTTCTTCAACGGTAATCACGCCGTCTTTACCCACTGATTTCATAGCGTCTCTAATGAGTTTGCCCACGGTTTCATCACCAGCCGAAATACTAGCCACCTGCTCAATGGACTTCTCGTCTTCAATAGGTTTGCTTTGCTTTTTCAATTCGTCTACGACCACGTCAACAGCCTTTGCAATACCCTTTTTCAACACAATAGGGTTTGCACCAGCGGCGAAGTTTTTCATACCTTCTTTAATGATTGCTTGCGCAAGCACTGCTGCGGTGGTAGTACCATCACCTGCGACGTCGTTAGTCTTGATAGACACTTCCTTAATAATTTGCGCGCCCATATTTTCAAAAACGTCTGCTAATTCCACTTCTTTAGCAATGGTTACACCATCGTTGGTAATTAGCGGAGTTTGGAATTTCCTGTCCAAAACCACGTTACGCCCTTTAGGGCCTAAGGTAACTTTCACTGCGTTTGCCAAAACGTCCACGCCTCGCTCTAAACTTTGACGAGCCTGCTCGCCTGCTTGAAATAATTTAGCCATAATTGCCTCCAAAAATACTTATTTCTATTCTAAAATTATACTTAAACTGTTATTTTTATAGTTAAAATAACCAAAAAACGCGTAAATTTTTAACTTTTTTTAAATATTGTTAAGGTTTTGTCTAAAAATTGTTTCAAAGATTGCAAAAACTTTTTCTTACAATTATTAGATAATTAGAAGTTTAATAAAATCTTAATTTTAAATTATTGTAGTTCTAGCACTAATAGATGTTTTGAAGATTGCTAATTTTTTGCCTAACAAAATTTAAAAGAAAATTAATTTTTCATTATTTAATATTAAATGATTAAACTTTTTTGCTATTTAATTTTTGCCAAAATGTCTGATTGACGCAAAATTATGTAGTCTTCGCCATTGAACTTAAACTCGCTACCCGCATACTTAGGGTATAGAATTTTATCGCCCACGGAAACCACCATTTCAATTTCCTTGCCGTCTATTACACCGCCAGGGCCAACCGCCAGAACTTCGGCAACTTGCGGTTTTTCCTGAGAGTTCCCAGGCAACAAAATACCGCTTGCTGTCGTCTGTTCGGCTTCCGCTTGCTTTATCACAATTCTATCAAATAATGGTTCAATTTTCATATTCGCTCACCTCTTTTTAGATTAAAAAAGTTTGCTTCTTTACAAACTACATATATTTTAACACACAATTTGAATTTTGTAACCAGTTTGAGACACTTTTTTTGAAATATTTTGCAAGTTTTTTACATATTTTAAACTATGAAATATAAAAAGCCTTATATAGAAGTAACCGTAATTCCCAAAAAGTTCAGTAAAAGTTTGAAGTTTGTGGGCTTCGTGTTGATTTGCGCTATTGCTTTGGGCTTGATTACTTATGGAATCGTGGCGCTAGTGAAGATTTTTAGCGGGAATAAAATCGGCGGAAACGAAATTTTTTGCGTTTATATTATGTTAGACGCAACCGATAATCAAAGCGCCGAAAACGAAACAAGCGAACTCAAAGCCCGAGGAGGAGCGGGCGTGGCGATTAGAATAGATGATGGTTTTGGGGCTGTTTTGGCGGTATATACCAGCAACAGCGATGCCGAAACGGTCGTTACGCAATTAAAAGTGCAAAATTTTAATGCTAAGATTTTTTCCATTAACACACCTACCATAAGACTAGACAACCTAGACGCCGAGCAAAAAGAAATTGCCCAAAATATCAATGAAAAATATTTTGAAACAATAGAATCTTTATATGATATATCTACCAAACTTGATACAAATATCCTAACTGAAAGCCAGGCGGTTATGCGAATTAATGAACTTGCTTTACTGTGGACACAGCGTGCAGAAAATATTGCATATAAAATAGACACTTCTCAAAATTCGGACAAAGACAGCACCCCGCACCCACTCTACGCGACATATAATTTGGCACTATCTGTCGCCAGCCAGTTAAACTACTTAGCCACCGAAAACACGCACTCGGACAGCCTAAAAACTTTTGTTAGCGTAATTAGACAAGTGAATTATACTTTGGTTACCATTGATGTTGAGCCGAAATAAGTAAATAAAAAACTAATTTTTAATAATTATCTAATATAATGACTGTTGCCAAAAACTATAATTTAAGAAAATTTATTGCATCAAATTATAATTTTTTGCATCAAACAACATAAAATTACGCAAAAAAGTAAGATAATATATTGTTTTATTGCATCAAATGTGGTATAATAATGCAAAAAAACATAAAAGGGCGATAATATGAAAACTTTTAATTATAGCATTTTTAAAGAAGCAAAATGGGATAACGAAATTTTGAGTAGTGTAGCAAAGATAAATGAATTTAAAGGCAAACAATCAAATTTAAACTTTTTAAATAAAGCAAAAATTACTAAATTAATGGATAATGCAAACATTCAAAGCACTATTTTTTCTAATAAAATAGAAGGCATTATTACAACAAGTACCCGCATTAAACAAATTTATGCTAACAAAAGTCAACCTAAAAACCGAGATGAGTGCGAAATTTTAGGTTATAGAGATGCTTTAAAGACAATTAATGAAAATTATGAATATATACCATTAAAAAGTTCTTATATTTTACAATTGCACAGAGATCTTTTTAAATACTCATACAAACAAGGGGGCAGTTTTAAAAATCAACAAAATTATATTACCGAGACAAAAGCAGATGGCTCAAAATTTGTTCGTTTCACGCCTTTAGAGCCTAGTGCCACACCAGATGCTATGGACAATCTTTGTCTTGAATTCAATTTAGCCACAAGTAGTTTAGACGTAGAACCTTTAATATTAATACCTGTTTTTATCGTCGATTTTTTATGTATTCACCCTTTTAATGACGGAAACGGCAGAATTAGTCGCTTGCTTACTGATTTGTTATTATATAAATTTGGTTATTTTGTAGGGAAATATATTTCAATAGAAAAGATTATTGATGAAACAAAAGAAGTATATTATCAAGCATTATTTGACAGTTCTTTCAACTGGTACGAAAATTGCAATGATTATACACCTTTTATAAAATACTTTTTGCACATTTTACTAAAATCTCATAAGACACTCATGGAACAATTATTAAACTTAGAAAATGAAAAACTTACCGCTGTTGAACAAGTAGAAAAAGCCATTTCAACTATTTATGGTAAATTTAGCAAAAAAAATATTATAGAACTTTGTCCACTGTTAAGTGAAACATCTATAGAACGAGCATTAAAGGAACTAATCACTGCACGAAAAATAAAAAAATACGGCGACAAGAAAGCAACATATTATACTAAGTAATTAATTTTTAGTAGTTAAGTCGCAAAAAACAGCGTTTTAACTGCATTTTTTAGGTACTATGCATCGTTTTTTAAAATTTTATAAATTTTATTTGTTTAAACTTTTCTTAATTTTATGATTTTATTGTGTTTAATTTTATAATAATTCTTTGCATTTAATTTTAAAATACTTTAATTTTTAATTTTGCAATAATTTTATTGTATTTAATTTTGCAATAATTCTATATAGAGAAAAAAGATTATAAATTAAAAAGTTATCCACAAAACACACAAACTAGTGGATAACTTTTTTGATTATTTTCCTGAATATTTCATTAAAATGTTATTAAATTTTATTGAGTTTATTTTATCATTTAATTTTTATATTAAAATCAACTATAATTAAAAATACAATTGTTCTTCTCTTTCCTTTAATTCTGTCAAGGCCTTCTTGTCAAACATTGATTTGCTGACCGCCTTCTCTAATTCGGGAATTTGCGTGTACAGAGAATTTGGTTTTGATAAATTATTTTTAATACTTTCCCTATCAAAATTAAACAACCCTAATTCTAGCACTTCGGCAAAATCACAATATGCATCTAGTAAACTCATGTCCTTTACTGGTACCGTCAAATAGGTGTCCTTTACAGAATCTCTCTTTTTTGCCCCAGCGAACCAAGATTCTCCATCTCTTACAAAAAATTTTTTATTTTTATCTTCTGAACATGATATAACATAATCATGTTGATATTCGTAATAATCGTCTTGATTGTCTAAAATCCAAGTTTTGCCTGTTAATTTGGTTAAATTTTCTACAAGATTTCCCACAAAAACTGCAGGGTTTGAAATAACACAATCAAACAAATGTGAACTCACAGACTTTGCTTCATCACAAAGTTCGTTATTACAATCATTAATTTTTGACTCGCAATAACTCAAAATTTGATATGCCTGAATTGACTCAAAATCATTTTCAAAATCATTATCCGTAAAACCATAATCTTCTAAATTTTGGAGAATGTTATCCATACAACTTTGCAGTTCCCCCACACTCTCGTCCATGTCTTCTAACCATTTATTTTGTTCGTGAATGGAGTCAGCCGCTTCAGTAATAATTCCCATATCGTCATTAGATAAAATCAACTCTAATTTTTCTTGTAAGTTTAACATACACTACCTCATTACATAATTTATTACAGAATTATAACATACTATATTTTTACTGTCAATAACGAAAAAATAGTAATATTGTAATAAAAGTAAACATTTTATATCAATATATAAAACAAAAAGCCCTTTTAATAAAAGGCTTTATTTGTATTAATCACGAGTGTTTCCGTTTGTGAATTATCTATATTGTTGTCTTTTGTTTTATTCGCTTGAATGTTGGTTTCCTTTATATTATTTGATTGAGAGTTAGCTGATTAAATGCTTTATATTAATCAGTTTTACGTTTATTAATTTTCTGCCATATTATCGTCTTTTGTGCTAGTCGTTTGAGAGTTATTTTCTTTTATATTATTTGATTGAGAGTTAGTTTCTTCGGTTTTTTCGCCACTGTTTAAAGTTTCGCTAGCAGAATTTACTTCTGCAACTACTTCTTTTTGGGCTTTGTCTTTTTGTTTTTTTACTGGTTTTTCTACTAGGTTTTCCACTTTTCTCTCGCTGTTTATTTTTTCCTTATTCTTTGATTGAATAAAAGCGATTAAACTCACTACCATTCCATAACCAAATACAATTATAAATGGAATCATCGCATAGCCTAGATTATAAAGTAGCGGTTTTTCAATATTTACAGTTGAATAAGCGATATCACTAACTGAGTTTCCGACATCTAAATCATAATTATCAAGTGAAACACTTGTGACACCTTGACCTGCCTCATAATCCCAGTAATATGTCAATGTTTCTATAATATTATCGTTTGTATCATATACATCAATCATTATTTTTACATCATTTACTTGATTTTTTAAATTATTGTTATATGCATACTCTATGTTATAATATCCCCAACCATTAGAGAGTCCTTCGTTTGTAATTTCCATTTTCAAAAATGGTACTTTATAACCCAAAACTAATAAAATTATCATTGCAACTACAAAAATAATAGTAAAGGCTGATGAAACACCTAATTTGGTAATTATTTTAGTTTTTTCCTGCATTTTCCACCTCGCTAGCCTCTTTGTTTTGCTTGCGACTCAAACATAAAGAAGCAATTTTAGCACCCAAAAGTAACACAACAGCAGCCAAAAGTTGTATCTCAATACTCATATGAGATACATAAACAGATAAGTAAGTACTATTAGAGCGAACTGGGTCATATGACATTGCAATAAATACTATAAAAGTAACAATGCTAGCCACATAAAGAATAATTTCTAGTAGATTTGCCTTGCGTTTTGCAAAAAAGTTATAAATTATCACACAAGTTAAAATTAATACAAAGGCAAGCAACACCCAGTTTGTAGTGCTAAAAAATGAATGAAATTCTCCCGTAGGACTATAATATAATAAATTAGGAACTATTGCAAATAGCCCTGTAAATAAAGTTACAAAAGCCAAAATGTAAATAATGCCTATAACTTTTTGTTTTAAATCTAAATTTTCCATATTTTTCCCCCTTTGTCTTAATATACCATAATTCTAACAGTAAGTAAATAAAAACAGACAAATTTAACCAAAAAAATATTGTTTATGTTATTTTTTTAGTATTTTTTTGCTATTTTTTTGCTATTTTTATTATATTTTTATAAATTAAAATATAAGTACTATGCAGTAGTTAATTATGTATGGTGCTATGCATAGTACTGTAAAATTTAATGTTTTTTAGTGTGTTTTAATCATCAATTTGCTTAAAATAAATTTTTTTGTTCTTTATTTTTTGATAGATAACAAAAATAGCAACGAACAGTGCCACCAAAACAACACTTCCGCAAATAATTATAGAAACAGGGACGCTGTTTTCACTCAAATAAACAAAATAAATTGAACCTAAGTTGCTACAAGAAAAAGTAATTACATTATCATTAATCTGCCAGTTAAGTTCATGCAAATCTTCGCCTAAAAGTCTTAAATTACTAGGCAAAACCAAATTTTCAGGCAAAGTTATGGATACTGAATATTCACACGAAGGATCTATAATATCTTCGTTAATATCAAAACCTAAGAAGTAAACATAATTTTGCGGCAAATTTTTATTAAAATCTTTAATTTCCGAAACTTCTATATCTGCACTACTTAAAACTGCATCAGATGTAGAAATGCTAAAATTAATTTCATCACACTCAACATTAATTACTCTAGGTAAAATTTCAAAATTACAACTTGCGTTTACTAATTCAAAATTAGAATTTTGACAAACTGCAAGGGCTGTATACTCACCCACTTCGTTCTGTTCACCTTGAATTGTTAAGTTCAGTTCGGTCAAATCTAACTCGTCTAAGTTTATTTCACCTAAGTCCCAATCACCTAAACCCAACTCTCCCAAATCAACATTACAAGAAATAATTTGCGGAATATGTAAATTGCCATCGTATTCAAAACTTGTCCCGCCCCATTCCAAAACAACGGGTAAAGGTTGAATATAATACTCGCAAACATTATTTGTTAAAATTATATTTTTGTAATTTAAATCCAGAGTATCTACGCTCACATATGCCGAATACTTGCCAGCGTTCATTCCAGCACCAATAACTTTACAATCTAAATTGCTAATAAACTCAGGCAAATTAACACTAAACTCTGGCACTTGATATTCGCCATTATAGATAAATTCACTTATCTCCCACTCAACACTTAAACTTAATGGTTGAATCGTGTAGGTAAAAGTTTCGTTTAGCAATTTAAAATTATTATTTTCACAAACTAAATATGCATTGTATGCACCAGCATTACTACCTGTACCTAACAATTTTATTTCCAAATCGTTAGCAAATTCGGGCAAATCTGCACTGAATTCGGGAGCTTGTACCGTGCCGCTAAAAATAAAATCAGGCTTTGTCCATGTGATAGTTACTTCATAAGGCTTGATAGAATAAGGGCATTCGCTATTGCTAATAGAAAAGTTTTTATTGTTTATTGACAAACGTGCCAAATATTGCCCTACCGAACTAGCACCGCCCGAAATCTCTAATTCAATTTCTTCAAAATCGGGTAAATTAATAATTGTGTATGTCGGCGTTTGCGTTTCATTATTAAAGTAAACTGTAGTGTTTGTCCACACAGTTTCTAATTTGTATGGAGTAATTTCAAAAGAGTAAGTATCGTTTTCAATTATATAGTTTTTGTCTAAACTTTTTGCAGTTGCAAAGTACGAGCCTACATCTTTAGCGCCACCTGAAATTTGTAAATTTCCCGCGCTTAATCCCAACACGTTAATGCTAGGAATTTGTACTTTTCCATTATAAACGAATTCACTTCTGCCCCACTCGGCGGTTATTTTCTTAGGAGTAACGGTAAAGGTAAAAAGTTCATTTCTTAGCACATAGTTACCAAAATCATCACCTATAATTACAAATTCAAGCGGGTAAGTGCCCGAATTTTTAATATTTGTAGTTTTTAACTCTACAGTAATTAATATATCGCTAGGCAAAATATTTTCTGCCACAAACTCCACAACTTTCTCATTGCCATCAAATTCAGCAGTTAAATTTTCAATCTTTAAATTTATTTCACGTGGAGTAATTTGCAAAAATGCTTCGTTGTAAACTATATTAAAATTTTTGTTTTCATTCTCAATCAAGATTTTATACTTGCCTGTGTTGAATTTTTCCATCGAGGTAACATTTTCTAAAACCAAATCAAAAGATAAATTGTTAATACTACCTTCTAAACTATCAATTCCATTAAAATTTAAATACGTCGTATCACTTTCCAAATCATTCGCTTTAGACAAAATTGTATAAGTTAGTTCAGGCAATGTTTCCCCGTAAGTGGTAGTTTTATTGTCTATCTGCACATATACATTTAGTGGCACGATTTCAAAGTCACACTTAGCATTGTTTATAATGAAATTTTTGCTAGAAGTTGTGATTTCGGCCGTAAACTTGCCCACATTTACGCCACCACCACTGATAGTAAAGATTTTATCATTGGCAAAATCAGGCAAGGTGAAAGTATATTCTGGGACTTGGGTTTCACCTGTATAAACTAATTGCGTGTCGCCCCAAAGTACATCAACTGTATAGGGTTTTATTTCTATATCTACGGAATTATTTTCCAAAATATAGTCATCAGCATTTTCACCTTTTAATTCTAGCGGAACGGAATACGTACCCACATTTATGCAGTTTTGCGTGTCTGCAACTATTTCCACACCGCTATAGCCTAAATCTTCAAATTCTAAAACGGGTGCCGCACTGCTATAAGTAAAAGTATCTTTAATCAATTTAGGAGTTATAACAACGGGCGGTGTATCAGGAATTTCATCTTCTTTAAAGATTTTTAGTTTTGGCTTGTTTTCTAATGTATCAAAATACCAGTTAGAAAAAGTCTCAGCGTCAAAAGTTTCTGCCGTACTATTGCTCAAAGTTTCATCAATAAAAATATCATTTTGATTAAAATATTCACTATTTATCCCAGTAACATTAGTATAAATTGTTGTAAATTCAAAATTACCATTAGTCCTACTAGCAAGTAAAGCGAGATTGATAAAACCTGAATAATCTGTTAGCCATTCATTAAAAACGCTCCAGTCCCCACCTATAGACAAGTCCGCAATGTTTTCCTCTAACACCTCGTCATCAATTCTACCGAATGCTATACCTATATTTAAAATCAATTTTAAATTCTCGTAAGTAAAGTCGTCGTCTTGCGTAATATTTAGAGTTATCGCGCAATTTTTAGCACCGCCGTTTACTGTGCGCAAGTATCCCGCAATAGTACCGACATATTTAGAACCTGAAATATCTTTACTCAAATTAAAAGAGGCATTTAATTCTAGATTTGTGACAAGACCTGTCAGCGTACCAAACATACCGCAATAATTACCAGAACCGACCGAAAGTACATAATTATCAATAGAATAACCTTGTCCATTAAACTCGCCCGCAAAAGTTTCACTACAAGCATAATCTAGCGGACTTAGTTTAGACAAGTCTACGTCATTATTTAAGTAAACAGTAAAATTTTCGTACGAGTTACCTTTATTTACTTCATTAATAAAATTGGCAAATTCATTTTCATTATTGATATAAAGAAGGTTTGAATTTGCCAAAACAGCATTATTATTTTTAGATAAAATAATATTATTAAAATTAAAAGTGGTTAAAATTAGAATTGTGCTTACGCTCGCAAATATGACAATAAGGACTACTTTTATAGATAAGAGCGAAGTTTTTACAAACCGCATTTGCTTTTCTACCAGCCTTTTTTGGTGTTTTTTTAAAAAATTACACTATAAGTATAATAAAATAAAGTAAATTTGTTTAAAATTGTAAAAAATTGTAAATTTTTGTACTTTTTGCACAAAAAATTTTTAATATTCTAAAACTTTTTTACAATTACCATATCAAAAGGGCTTCAAAATTAAAAACTTATACAATAAACAAGAAAATTTTTTTCATTTTTTTGACTTATCTCCTAAAATTAGACAAAATATAAAAGATTTTTATTAAAAATAGAAAATAAGCAAATTCCTATTAATTTAAGAATTAACGAATTTGATTAGAAAATAAAATAAATATTTGATAATAAAAATAAAAACGCACCCCCAAATTTGGGGTGAACCCCAAAATTGCCATTCGTACCCCCTCAATTTTATTTTTTATGTACATCAAAAACTGCTTGTCCACAAATTAAAAAATAGCAAAAACTTTAAATCAATTAAAATCCTTACTATTTCTAAATTAATTTAATTAAATACGATAATATTATACTCAAAAGACGTTGTTTTTCCTAATGATTTTTATAGATTGTAGTCAAAATTTTTGAGTTTTTTAGATTTTTTGCATTTTAATTTAACTAGTTTTTGGGATACAAGCAAGTACGATTTCGGTAGGATAAACGCAACCGCCGTAATAACGCAAGTAAAAATTATAATCAGGCGTGATATTATTTATCATTTTGGGAATTTCTATCAAATCAATGTTGTTGTGGTACACGGACAAAAACATTTTTGGCAAGTCTTCCTTAATATGGCGGAAGCACCCCCGTATAGCATCTTGCTCGCCACCTTCTATATCCATTTTTATCAAGGTGATTTTTTCCGTTATGTCATCATCAAGTTTTACCGATTCCACATCACCGCCATTTGAATTTACTTCCGTCTTATTTGCCGAAGCAGAAAATTTATTTTCCACGACTGAAATACTGGCGTTCGTATTTGCCACCGCTTTATGTCTAAACTCAATATTTGGATAAATACTTAAATTTTCTTGTGCCGTATCTAAAATGTTTTTTGTAATGTCGTAACAATAAATTTTTTCGTAACTATCTGCGCCATAAGACTGAATAAAATCTTTCACTGTGTCCCCCGTATATGCCCCGACATCTACAAAAACTTCTCGTTTGCACTTAGGCAAAATATTCAAATCAAAGTACTGCTTAAATACATACTCCGTGGCATTTTTCAAACTGTTAAAATCAAAATTATAGTAATTATTCAAAATTGCGAACAACAAAAATTTTGAGCGGTAATCTGCCAAATTTTCATATAACCATATATAATCTTGCAAATTTTCCTTAAAAATCTTCGCTTTTTTAAAGAAAACTTCAAAATTTTCGTCCGCTATGTTGAAATTTCCCCAAAATGCATATCTATTAAAATAACTTTCCAGTGAAAATTGCGTAACAATAGGAATACGCTTAAAATTACGTACTATATGCGAATAAATTTTATAAAAATCATTCTTTTCAAATTCGCCTATCAAAGAATAAAACTTTTCGTCTAAAAAATTTGCCATATGTTCCCCCTTTAAAAATTAAAATTATATATTCAAAAAATTTTTTATTCGTGAAAAATTCTACTAAAATTAATAAAAAATATGAAAAAATCGTCATTTTTTAGCATTTTTTAGTGTTTTTTTTGAGTTTTTTCAGCATTCTTAGAGTTTTTTGCTTAATCAACTTTTTTAAAAAATGCGGGGCTAATAACCGTTAAATTTGGCACGGGTGGAGCAAGCCTTAACAAATCACCTAATGAAATCACTTTTTACGATATTTACAATGCAATTTTTCAAGACAAGAATTTGTTTTCTTTCCATAAGGCGACTAATGAAAAGTGCCCTGTCGGCGAAAATATTCACAACGTTTTAGACAACAAACTCTTAGAAATAAAGAGTTGCTTTGATAAAGAATTAAAAAGCATTAAATTATCTTCAATCACAACAAAACTGGATAACTTAACAAAAAAGCAATAAATTGCATAAATTTTAATAAATATTTGCATATTTTTTTGTATTTAAATTGATTTTTTATGTATTTTATTATATACTAATATAAAATAGTATTAGGAGTGATTATGGAAAACGAAAACAAAGTTTTGGACGCTACCCTTTTTGATAATGTTTTAGAGAAAAACGAGCAAGTCCTAAAGGTAATTAAGCCAAACAAATTCAAATTAATCTTTTATTGGATGATAAACGCCTTTTGGATAAATCTTTGGATAGCGATAATTGGTATTTTGCCTATTGTTAGCACTGATTTAGAAAACAACACTCACACACCTTGGGGCTATTATATGATTACCGTTGCGATTATTTTGGTTGTATTTGTGGTTGCCGCAATTTTAGCCTACGTGTACTACAAAAATTGCTATTATGCCTACACAAATGCGCGAATATTGATTCGTACAGGCATTATCGGGATAGATTATAAAAGCCTTGATATGCGCTATGTAGGCGCATTGAATGTGCGTGTTGGGTTCTGGGACAAGGTTTTAAAACAAGAAACTGGTACAATCACATTTGGTAGTATGTCTAGTCCTATGTCATCATCAAAGGCGGTTGGGTACAATTTTGCGCACGTGGAAAAACCGTACGAATTATACAAAGAAATGAAGCAAGTCGTAGAAGAAGTCAAAGAAAAATACAAAAACGTAATTTAAAACAAGTTAAAGAGCGGTTTAGCAAATAAACAAGATTAAATAAAAAAAGAGAGAGTATATTGAAAATAATAGTCAATATACTCTTTTTGTAATTAAAATATTAAATCAATTAAAAATAAACCTATATTTACTTTTTTGCAACAAAAACCACCCGCATTTTTTACGAGCGTTTAAATCTTTATCCTGTTTCATCTTTTTTATCCTGCGGTGAATTTTTAGACAAAGCAGTATCTTGTTTTTCAAAATTTTCTAAATCAACCGAACTCTCAATATCACCTATCTTCTCTTGAGTATTTTCCAAATGCGTAGGTGTTTCTTGTATGGTTACAGGCGCGCTTTGAATAAGTACTTCTTCCTTGTTTATTTTCTTATATGCAAAATCTCGCAACTTGTAAAAACCTTGAGCAGTCTTTTTAGATAAAAATACCGTAAACCTATGGAATGTTTCCTTGTAAATTATGGACAATATCATTCCGCCAATAAACATACCTACAGCACATAGCATTATCCACCAAAAGTACATATCAGGATTTAATCCCAATACATATTCATAATATTGCGGTCGTATATAACTACGCAACAAAATATTTTCGTGAATTACATATACAAATAGAGAACAACTTGCTAAATAGTTAATGAATTTGTTTTTAAACTGGAAAGATTTAAAAATATTAAACAAAAACAAAAGCATGGGCAATAAAAAGGGAGAAAACCAATAATCTATTGAAATAAATCTATCTAAATGCGAATTCCAAACTGGTAACAATTTATCTATAAATGCTACCACCCAAAATAAGAAAAAAGTAATTAAAAACCATTTCACGTTTTTCTTCCGGTCATTTGCGAAATCACCGCAATAAAGTTTCATATAAGCAACAATAAAGTATATCATAAAAAATTTCGTTAGTTTGTCTACTCCCATTTCGTCGCCTAGTATTAAACCGACTAAACCATAAAATACAATAACTACAAAACAAAATGTAAAATGAGCTTTTTTCCCCATTTTGTTTATTACAATATTAAGTAGCGGATGCACCAGATACATCAAAACATACACAGGAATAAACCAATTATGTTCAAATAAGTCGGGTAAAAATTGTCGCATTGAATCTTCAAAAGAAAATGAATATCCACCTATCAAAAATCCTGTAAAAATTATTATGGATATAAGCGTAGAATCAAATAATAAATTAATAGCTTTTTCCGCTTTTGTCTTTTTGCTATCTACTAAAAAATATGCAGAGCAAATAATAAATAAGACGTTACCTATTTGTCCAGACACAAAAAGTATCTGAAGTAACATTTTTGTAAAATTTAATGAAGGCGAGTAATCTACAAAATTCATAGATGTCTGTATTGCATGACATAAACAAATTAAAAATATTGCAATTATACGTAATAATTCCACGCCCGAAAAACGCATCTTTTTATTTGCTGAGTTTGTTGTGTGCATTTTAATATTTTGTAAAACAAGTTCGTTTGTTTGCATTTGTAACTCCAAAAATTAAAATCAAGCATAATAATATCAAACCCTATATATTTTATCAATAATTTTTTGTTAATTTGTAAAATTATCTATTTTATATTAAAAATTTGCACATCTCTAATTTTAGCAAACTAGATTAAATATGTTTTGTTTTTCCTTTTTATTTAGTTTTTATTATGGTATATTAAAATTTAACATTTATTAAATTTAAAATGTTTTAACTAAATTGGAGTGCAGTTCAAAATCAATATGCTTTTTTTATTATTGAATTATTAAATTTTTTGTCCAACTTTTAGGGGTCACTCCATTGGTCGCAGTGATTTTAAGCCTATTGATGAGAATGAAAGAAGGCTTGGCAATGCTCTTGCTAAACCAAACTTTTTTTATTTGTTTATTTAATCATTTTGCTGATTTTATTTTGTGCAAAAATAATTGTTTTTTTACAGTAACAAACCTATTTTATTTAATTATTATTTGACTTTTTTACTTTGTGTAAGAGTTTAGTTGCGTTTTTACTTGCTGGCGTGTGCTTGTCTGGCTAGCGAAGCGACACCACTTGTTCAAGACAAGCACACGCCAGGGTTGCAATATATAAAAAATATTTTATACTCTTATTTGTTTGACTTTCTTGATATAATATCATAAAATAATATTAACATTTGGAGGGTAATATGCAAAATTCACATACCAACCCACTTCTTAGAAATGACTTAAAAGAATTTTTAATTAGGTTAGGTAAGATTTTTTCTAACATTTCAATATTAGCTTTATTATTTTGTTTTTGCGGAATTCTATCTTTTGCTGCGACTGCATTTATTTTACTTATTGGTTTAGTTATCATTATTTTATCTATTGGGACCATATTTATCATGGTTCCCAATTATCTTGATATATTAATGTCAGCATCTGAAGTATCTGTAAAGATTTCTGCTTTCTTTTTAGAAAATTTTTATATATTTGCCTCTATTGCTATTATAGGAGCAATCCTTTCACTTGTGCTTCTGCTTTTAGATAAGAGAACAAAACATATAGGTAGAATAGTTATA
>CALWTE010000012.1 GCA_944384375.1 uncultured Clostridia bacterium
CATAGAAAGAATACGAACCTGGGTTAGCCGTATATCTACTTACATCTACCGAAGTATCCTGTACTGTTGTCCTTAAGTTCCCATTAACATAAATGGAATACCCTACAGCATTAGCAACTGGACTAAAGGAGAGTACCCAATCATCATTGATTTGGACATTCTCTGGTGCATTTAGTTTTGACGCCATTTCGCCAGAAGGAGTACTACCATTATCACGCAATAACAATAGTACCAACCCAATAATTGCCAACACAACAATAATAGCGGCAACAATACTAATTGAAACCTTCGCCCCTTTATTCATATTCACGCCCCCCTTATTTTTTAAATTAATTGATTAAAAAAAGTTTGCTCAAATTGAAATGTATTAATACATAATATTATACTAATTACGACAAAAAACGTCAAGAGAAAAGTGTTGTGGTTTTATAAAATTTCTATATTTTATAAACTAATTTTTATAGTGGTTTTTAGATAAGCGATATTGACATTTTCCCTAACGTCTGCTAAAATACAAAAAAGTACTAAACGGAGACTAAAATATGAGTAATTCAGCAAAACAAAACGTTGTAAAATACTATTCAGACCAGGTTTTGGACTATCGCGTACAAATAGAAATGCCCGAAGACTTTAAAAAATATGCTAGCCTAATTAAACTAAGCAAGCAAAGTGTGGAAAAATTAGAAAAAGACTTCCCTTGCGATGATGATGCTCTATTTTTAGCAATTCAAACACAGGAAATGCGTACGCACTCATACAAAGGTATGCCATGGAATGTCAATATGTTAGCAGACACACCCGATGTTAGCAAGAAAACACTTCATTCGGTAAATAGTGATAACTTTATTAACCTTGTTAAGTTTGGAATGGGTAAAATATTTGATGATATGCTACTTAGTAAAATTGAATGTAGTTCCTTTGCTATTTATGCAAGAAAAGATGGCTATATGGAAATTGCAGGAATCGTAACAGGTATTAAGGAAGACAATAATTCCCCTATTAATTTTGTTTATGCTGTCAATCCTGAATGGGAGTTAGGTAAAAAAATAGAAAAAGAAGAACAAAAAAAGATGTAACTAAGTACTATGCACTCTATTTTGCGCAGAGTAGTACCTTTTAAAAAGGGAAAATGCTATTTCTAAAAAATTTCATAAATAGAATTAGTTAATATAAAATTTGTATAAAAATTTCACTTTTGCATAGGTTTTTGATGTGAAAATTCGGTTAAAAAATAACATTTTACCATAAGAAAAACGCCACTTTTTTAATTAAAGTAGCGTTTTCTTTTTAATAACTATATACTACAAATTATTGCTAAAATTAGTATTACAAGTTGCGGTTCAAACTTAACTTTTTTGGCTTGAATAATTTGTGTAACATAGATAGCGATTGCACCAATTACAACTGCAGCGCCTAGCCAATAGAAGATTGTAAAGCAGATAGCTAGTGGAATACTAGCAAACATTCTAGCCAAACAAACCAAAGCAATGCCTACAAGGCTAAGAATGATAGTAATATTCTCCAAAGATGGCTCAAACTTAATGCCTTCTTTAGGGTCTTCAATACCTACCTTTTCTTGTTTTTTCTCGTCAGGTTGTTTGGTTTCTTGCTTAACTTGCGAGTCAACAGTTTCGTCATCGTCGTCTTCAAAGTCGTCATCTAAATATTTATCATAATCAAAATCATCATAAACTTCATCTGCTTCAACTTCTTTAACGTCTTTAACATCTTTTTTGTTTTCGTCTTCAGCCAACATTATTGTATTCTCCTTTTTTCTATTTTTTATTAGTTTATTATAACATATTTTGCTACAATTTGCAATACTTATGCCAAAAATTAACAATAATTATGCACAAAAACAACAAGAAAGTTCAAAATTTTGCTAAATTTGCGGTCTTGAGTTATTATCGTCTAAAATCGCAGCCCATGTATCCCTGCCAACAATACCGTCAGCAATCAATCCATTTTCCGCCTGAAACTCCTTAACTGCCTGTTCTGTTTGCGAACCAAATATTCCGTCAATAGGGCCAACATTATATAATTTGCTGTATAATTTTCGTTGTAAATATTCCACTTCTGCACCATAACTGCCCTTGCGTAAAGTACGTGCTTGCGGAGTCAAGTTATTTAAACTATACCACGTCATTCGTCCCACAATACCGTCTGCATCTAGGCCGTTTGCTTGCTGAAATGCTTGCACTGCGGAACGTGTGTTAGCACCAAAAACCCCGTCAACATTACCCACAGCGTAACCGTTTGTTTTAAGCACAAATTGCAAGTATCGTACAAACCTGCCCGTACTGCCCGTGCGAAGTGTTGGGAAAGTTTCGTCTTCTATATTTGTATATTGCACATTGAAAAACTGGCACACGCCTCGGCAAGCCGCTCTGCCCACCGCGTTATAAAAATCAGGGTCTAGCATTAGTTTTGCCTCACGAAAGTTTGTCATAAAACCGCATTCCATAAGGCACGCCACACAATTCACATTAGATAACATTCCCACATCTAGCGCTTTCACTCCCCTGCCGTTTAAGTCCACCGCAAGCAAGATGCTAGAATAAACCAAATCGGCTAAATTCCTAGACTGCGTGGGATAAGGGTTGAGTGGCGAATAATAGCCTTCCACTCCGTTTGCACTATTAAAAGTCGTGCCGTCTCCGTATGCATTATACGCAAAAGTAACCACAGCATCAGCGCCCGCCCTATTTACTCGCACAACACGTTCCGAAACGCTTAAATCTTGTCTGTTCGGCTTTACATCCAAAACATTAAATCCTATTCGCAAACAATCGGCTAAAAAGGCGTTTTTTGCGGAATAATTGAATTCATTTTCGTAAATTGCTCTATCAATATAAGGCATAATGGGCGTGCGTTTCCCTGCTGTCGGTGGGTTTACCCCATGCTCGTCATTTCCTGCAATTAAATAATTTTGTGGATTGTTATAAGGCATATTTTCTACTCCTAAAATTAGTTTTAAATAAATTTATGCGAGTAAAGAGTAAAAAGTGCCACAACCGACAAACTTCGTTTGCGGAATTGAAAAAACAACCGCCTTTTGAGCCGACCTCAATTTGGCGTGTTTGAGAAAAAAAGATTTTTATAGTTTAATACACTTCAAATATTATTGAGTGTATTTTTTATGTCAAATAAAGAAAAAGAAATTTAATTCTTATTCACTCAAACTTAACCAAATTAAATAATCAACATACAACAATATTAAAGAAAAAGCACTAGCATAGATTATGTTAATGCTTGTATAGAATCAAATATTAATAATTTTTTGTTTTGTGTCTACTATTTGGGGGTCAGTTCAATTAAAATTTTGTATTATATATTCTATATAGTATATATGTTATAAAATATATTATAATGTATAGTGTAATTTTTTAAAAAATTAACATTTTACGCATAGTTTTTTTGATTTTTATGCGGATTTATTCTTTGTCGCTACCGCAATCGCAACCGCAGTTGTCTTCTGGAGTGCAAGTGCAATCATCTCCGCAATCACAATTTGCAGAACCGCACCCGCAACCTTTTTCTTCCACTTCTGGCAAGTCGTTTAACTCTTTTAAAAGCAATGCTGAATCAATGCCGTGCACTTCACAGGCTTCGTCCAAAGTCTCCATTTGACTAACAGGACAGCCAATACAATGCATACCAAAGCCTTCCAAAACGGCTCTTGCGTCAGGGTTAATACTTAACACTTCCCCTATTGACATATCTAAACTATATTTTGACATTTTTTAATCTCCTTATATAAAACAGTGTTTTCAATTATACACGTTTTTATGCAAAATTGCAACTTAAAATGTTTAAAATTTATATCTTTTAAACTCAATCTAAAATGCAACCGCAGTCGCAAACAGTATCGTCTGCATCGTGCAACTTTTTACATTTTGGACAAATCTTCTTACCTTCTGGAACGTCTTGCTCGCCACTCTCAATTTCTACTGATGCTGGCTCGTCTTTTGGTGTAGAATTCCCCTTTTTTATTTGTTCACGTAAAATTTCGGCATCGGTTTTTGTTTCGGTATCGCTTTTTTCTTCTTGTACTTCGTTTGTATCAGTGCTGTCAACATTTTTTAAATCAATTTTTTCAGGCTCGTTGATATTTGTCTCCTCGTCTTCTGCTGGCTCGTCCTTAGAAATAAACTTTTCTTTTACTCGCTGGAACCAACTTTTCTTTTCCACAGGCTCGGCGGGCTTTTGTTCTTCTTCAAAAAGTTTAGCACTTTCATCTGCCGACATATCCAAAACAACAGGCTTTAAGTCTGTATCTATTCCCTTTTCTTGCACTTCCGCTTTTTTATGCCCTGCGGGAACGAGTTCTTCTACTTCCTTGTCTTCCAAAGAAATTTCGGCGCCCAACTCATTGATTTCGTCACTTGCGATATTTTTCTCTAACTTTTCTTGCTCTAGCATTGCAGCCACTTCACGACCAAAATCCACTTTATCTACTTTAAAATTAGAAATTTGTATGCCGTATTTGTTGAAATTCTTTTCAATCTTAGGCAATAAAAGTTTTACCGCATTTTCCTTATCGTCTAACTCTTGCGGAGCCGAACACTTACACCAATCTAACGCTTCTGTGGCAAACTCGTTCATATACTCCAGCAATCTGCGTTGTGCCTTGCCTGCATCAATTTTCGCCCATTCTAGCAAAAACAGGCTAATTGTTCTTTTAGCATCAACACTTTGAAAATCAAAAGTACCGCTCATCATTACGTTAAAGCGTTTCCTACCTTTGATTTTTTTGTTAATTAGATTAGTTTGCCAAAACTGGTTGGTGATAGCCTGCTTGTTCACAAAATAGATATCGCATTTAAATTTATTTTGAAAAACGAGTTCCTGCTTGCCCCCCTTCTTTACCACCTTGCTTTTGTTGAGTTTTAAGGCTTTTGTAACATTTGGCAAGTTAGGAATAATTAACTCGTGTTCGCCTTCGTCAAAGATATCTTGCGGTTTGTCTTTTAAAACGATTACCGCCCACCAGTTCGGCGCAACTTTAATTTTCTGCCCCAAAGTAACTTCTAGACGCACATTCGCTAAAGGCTGAATAAAGCCCCCGCCAAACTTATCTGGCAAGCCCAAAACGGACATTTCTTTCTTTTTGAAAAAATCAAAAAACCCCATAAAATTTTTCTCCTTTTAATCTATTATAGCATATACTACAAAAATAATCTAATTATTCGGCAAAATTTGTAATAAATTTTTGGCGTAATTTAAAAGGCAAAGTCATATAGTTTATTATAAAACATTTTAAGGAGTCAATATGCAATCTTTTACAAAAATAATAGGCATGCCTGTAATTTCAATTTTTAATTGTGAAAATATAGGCACGGTACTAAATATGCAGATTTCAAAAGACAAATCTAAAATAAAATTTTTAGTAATTTCTAGTAACGATGACGAAACAACCTATCTACTCCCTACTAAAAGTGTCTATTCTCTTAATTCTGCCGTTTTGATTAGAAACAAACAAACTTTGAGTGTTACGAGTGAACTAGGGATACAAAATCTAATTAACCTAAACGCATTTGGGCTAAGCGGAAAATCTTTTGGAAAAATCAAAGATATTGAGTTAGACGACAAATGGCGAATTACTTCAATCATTGCAGACGAGCCACTCAGCAGTAAAAATTTGCTAGACTATACAAACAATATCGCACTTTTTAATGACACAGAGAAAAAACTAACCAAAGCCAAATTTGCACCTAGAATTGTAGAACCACAGAACGCACCACAAGTAGCATCAGAACAAATTGTTACCACTCTTAGTCAAGAAAGCGGTAGTTCAATTTACACTCCGCGCACTATAACCGCAAGGTTGCCCAAAAATTTCCGTAACCCGTAAAAATTCCAAAATTTTGCAAAAATACGCATTTTTTAATCAATTTTACGCAAAAATCTAGGTACTATGCATATGCATAATACCTAAAAGCCAACAAAAAATTCCCTAATTTATAGGGAACTTTTTTATTTCTGCATTTGGAATTCTTCAGTGTACTTCTGCTCCAAAGCATTCAAATCTTCATCTAGTTTTAACATTTGCTTTGAATAAGTTTCAGTTAAACCAGCACTATATTGTGAATATAAAAAGTCATAGTCAACTACCATATTTTCTTTGTTAACATTTTTAATGGCGGAATTTAAATAGTCTTGCAACTGTGGAAACTGAGTAAAGTAGTAATTGCCTTCGTTAAATTCGTTAAGTGTTGCTAAATATTCTTGCTCATTCTGTGCGCTCTTGTAAACTATAGCCAAATCATCAATAGACTGCTTGTCCCCCTTCTTTAACGGAAAGGACATCAAAGGCAAGGGCGCTGTATCTTTGCTTAGTTTAGTTGTATTCTTCTCAAAAGAATAATACTCGCCATCACTTAAAAATATGCAACCACCGTACGAAATCGCCTTGCCTATTGTGTTGCTAATTATTTCACCGTCTAAATCCAATTCAGTCAAACCTTGTATATCATTAAAAAATCCATTTTCCAAAAATTTCTCGGCAACCAGAAATTCGCAAAAACGCGTTTGCCCTTTTTCAGTAAAATTACACGAAATTTTTTGCCATTTCTGCCCTGTAATATCTTGCATAATTTCACCTAAATTGTCGCAAAAAAGCGTGTAACCCTTACGCACAGAATCAAACCATACGCCCAGTTCGGCATCTTGCGTGACAATTTTATCTAATTTAAGATAATATTCATTCAAATCTTTTTGCGCAAGTCTATTCAACGCACGCCATCTACTCCCCGCACGTTTTGGATTCTTTCTTAACTTGGAGTTTAACCATAGTTTTTCAGTGTTTTTGACGATATTTTGCCTAACTTTATCAAAATTTTTTAAACTTGTATCTTTATCACGATAAGCACTGCAACTTAGCAAAAAGTACTTCAAGGTGTAAACAGAATTTAAGTCTTCAATAGATTTCATTTCCGCCATTTTATTTCACACTCCTACTTTCCTTATATAATAATTATAGCATTTTTGCTTAAAATAGTCAATAAAAGGTGACTTTTACGCATATTTTGAAAATTTTTTGCTTTAATTTATTTGTAAATTTGGTTAAAAATGTAGTAAAATTACATTTAAGGAGATTAGACAATATGGTTAAGAAAAATAAGTTTTGCAATTTGATTTATACTTGTCTTGCGCGCGGAATTGCGGGACTGTATAAAAAAGATTCAAATATTAAAAAAGAAATAGACAGTCTGCCTGATGGCTTTAAGATTAATTTAGGCATTTTGACATCGGGAAATTACATAGGGCTGATTAAAACAAATAACGGTTTGTTTATACAAAAAAACGGTTTTGAAATAGCGGACTTGAATGTTTATTTCAAAAATGTAAAAGCCACTAAACGCGTAATGCTCGCAAGGCAAAGTGTCGCGCAAAGTTATTCAAGGCACGAACTTATAGTTGGCGGTGATATTGCTAGGGCTATGGTGCTTGTGCGAATTATAAATCGCGTGGAGTGTTACCTGTTCCCCCGTTTTATGACCAAAAATATTTTACCTAAAATCAAAAAACAAACTTGCACTATAGGTGTGTATATGAAAGTTTTGTTTTGTAGTTACAAATATAAGAAAGGAAGTAAATAATTATGGAAAACTATTTTGAATTTATCAATTCGGTTAAAATCTGTGCTGGGCAAAACGCTCTGGAAAATATACCTTTTGAATTAGACTTTTTAGGTTGCAAAAAACCGCTCATTTTGAGTGATATGGGCGTAAGCAAAGCGGGCGTTTTGGATATTGTGCTAAAAATTTTGCAAAATAGTAATGTAAATTGCAACACAATTTTTAAAGACATTCCTGCGGACTCGGATATTTCGGTAATAAATAAAATCGCTAGCCTATACAAGGCGCAAAACTGCGATGGCTTGATTGCTTGCGGTGGCGGAAGTGTAATTGATACCGCTAAGGGTGTAAAAATGGTTTTGTCTCAAAATAGCGACGATATTTTGGCACTTTCGGGTAATGAAGTGATTAAAAAAGGCAAACATATTCCTTTTATTGTGTTGCCAACCACTTGTGGAACGGGTAGCGAGTGTACTTCTGTTGCCGTTATTAAAAATCACGAAACAAGCGTAAAAATGGAGTTTATTTCTAGCGAACTGCTCCCCGATGTTGCTTTTGTAGATGTTAGACTTACCCAAACCCTACCCCCTAAACTCATTGCCAGCAGTGCTATGGACGCGCTTTGCCACTGTATTGAAGCATATTCGGGCATACAAAAAAATTATATCAGCGATGCATATGCGCAAACTGCGATTAGGTTGATTGTGAAAAATTTGCCCGTTGTACTCACAAAGCCAAACGACACAGCCCGCACTGAACTTGCCCTTGCGTCTACCCTTGCGGGAATTGCGTTTAGTAATTCTATGGTGGGCATTGTGCATGCAATCGGTCATGCTTGCGGTGGCGACGTAAACATTCCGCATGGTAACGCGATGGCGATTCTTTTGCCTGAGTGTATGAAGTATAATTTGGAAAATTCTAGAAATGAATATGGCGAACTTCTGCTCTACCTTGCTGGTCCAGACATTTACGCAAGCACTCCTAAAGAGAAACGTGCCGAAACTGCTATTCAGTTTGTAGAAGAATTTGAAAAGCAACTGCACAACGTTTGCGGTCTGCCTTTGCTCCTTAGCGATTATAACGTTACCGAAGAAGACTTGCCAAAAATTGCTAAAAAAGCCATTAATGACGGTGCAATTATTGTAAACAAAAAGCCCGCAGACGAAGAAGAAATTATCAAAATTTTGCAAGAATGCTTGTAAAATTAATATCAAAATTAGAAAAAATTAAATATTTTGAAATTTAAATTCAAAAAGGATAATGTAATTAAATACACTATCCTTTTTTGTTTGGTGGTTTATTTGAATTGTTGTTTCGTTTTAACTGTTGTTTGTGTAGTGGGTTTGTTTAAACTAATGTTTGTATAGTCGTTAGTTTTTAGTATTGTTTGTGTAGTGGGTTGTTTTGAGTTCGTTTTTTATGTACGTGTCAACAATTGTTGACACGCACTATACATACTTTAAATTTTAATTTTATATATTTTGATGTTAAAATATTGGCTTTTGAATAAAACATTTATCAAAAAGATGCTTATATTTAAGATACAAAAATATATATTGATAAATAATATAAAATTAATGTGCTATTCCTTAACTTTCAATTTTCTAAACATAAAGAATGAGAAAAAAGGAATTAAAAATTTAATATGATTGTATTTTTAGCCGAAATTTTCAATTATCACTACACGATTTGTGTATTGTAACTTTTAATAATTGAGTAGATATAAATTTAAAATTAAATATGCCGTCTTAACTTTCAATTTTCAATTTTCAATTACAACTAAAAAAGGGATACCCCTTTTTTAGTTGTTGGTATCTTCGTTAACGTTACCGTTGTTATTTGGGATAAATCTTGCGATAATTAGTTTGCCGTCGTAGTCGGCTACGTTAATAGTTACAGCAGTGAAGTTGCCTAAGGCGTCTATTTTGGTTAGGACTCCGTTTTCCATTGTGTACCAGCCGTCAAAGGTATAACCTGAATAACAAATTGCGTTCAAAGTTACTTGTGTTGTGTCGTCAACGTTGTCTAAATCATAGCCACCTACTCGCACTTGTCCGCCCCCGTCTGCCACTACTCCTATGCCTTCCATAAGGCTGTTAGAGAATACTGCGGTAATGGTAGTATCTTCGGTAATAGACATTGAAAGTGGATTGTCTGGCATTTGAGTAGTACCACTAGAAGTGGTAACCAACCAGTACAAAAATGCTGAGTTTTGTTTTGGTACGGCGATAACGTTAGAGAGAACTATACTCTCATTAGTAATCGCCTCATTATAATTTGTTGTAAATCGACCATTTACAAATATTTGTCCTAAATTCGCATCAGTTGTGATAGTTACGCTAGGCATAATTTGAAAGTTGTTGCTTGTAAATTTAGTAGCAGAAGTGTCGGCATCATATATTGCTTGAATATTTGTTAGACTTGTTTGGTCTTTTACCCAGTATGTTACTTCGCTAGAGCCGTTACCAAAGGCATAATTACCTATTGATGAAGTATCAATGGAAATATTATTATAAAAATATACATTATTTAAACTACTACAATCATAGAACGCATAAGTTCCTATACTGGTAACACTGTCGGGGATTGTTATGCTGGTTAAACTGGTACAATTACGAAACGCAGAATTACCTATACTGGTAACACTATCGGGAATTGTTATGCTGGTTAATCCGCTACAATTATTAAACACTTGACGTCCTATACTATTAACACTTTCAGGAATTGTTACACTTGTTAAACCACTACACTGCTGAAACGCATAATCTCCTATGCTGGTGACACTATTTGGGATTGTTATGCTAGTTAAACTGCTACAATCTTCAAACACACTTTCTCCTATACTGGTGACACTATTTGGGATTGTTATACCGGTTAAACCGCTACAACCATAAAACACAGAATCTCCTATGCTGGTGACACTATTTGGGATTGTTATACTGGTTAAACCGCTACAACCATAAAACACAAAATCTCCTATGCTGGTGACACTATTTGGAATTGTTATACTGGTTAAACCGCTACAATTATAAAACGCAGAACTTTCTATACTGGTGACACTAGCAGGAATTGTTATGCTTGTTAAACCGCTACAACCTCTAAATGCATAAGTTCCTATCCTTGTGACACTAGATGGTATTATGTAACTTGTGTCAGTTTTCCCTACTGGATAGCAAACTATCGTTGTTTGGTCTTTATTAAACAATACCCCATCAACTGAACTATAATTTGCATTGTTTGTATCTACATTAATACTTGTTAAACGGCTACAACCAGAAAACGCAGAATTTCCTATACTGGTGACACTTTCGGGTATTGTTATTTCAGTTAAACCGCTACAATTATAAAACGCACTACTCCCTATACTGGTAACACTAGCAGGAATTGTAATTTCAGTAAAACCATCACAGTAGCCGAACGCATAGTTACCTATACTTTCACACTGGCTGTTATCTGCAAAGTTTACTGTTACTATATTTGGTACATACGAACTACTATAAGGATAAAACAAATATGCTGGTATTCTTGTTACATTCGCTCCTATGTTTACTGTTATACCTGTACCATTTTGTCCTGCATAGGAGAAAACCCTATTACCATAAGATAAATTATTCATATTCGTTGCGTTAAAGTTGATTTCGGTTAAGGCTCTACATCCCGAAAACGCAGAACTTCCTATACTGGTGACACTATTTCCTATTGTTATTCTGGTTAAACCGCTACAACCACTAAACGCAGAAGTTCCTATGCTGGTAACACTATCGGGGATTGTTACACTTGTTAAACCGCTACAATTATAAAACGCAGAATTACCTATCTCTGTGACAGTATAAGTTATTCCACCATTAGAGACTTGACTAGGTATTTCTATTGCTCCTCTGATTGATGTTGATTTGTTATAATATATTTCTACAGTATTTGTTGTACCTTCGGTTAAAACCCTATATCTTAAATTATTTAATGTAAATGTGCTACCGACGGCAGCATTTGCTGAATTATTTATTTGTTCTTTGTCTTGTTTAGTTAATAGTACACCAGCGGTGGTGCCACCTGCTACTAGCATTAGTAGAATAATAATACCTACAATTGTGTAAATTTTGTACTTTTTAAAAAGTTCTTTAAATGCCATAGTATTCTCCTTTTGCGTTTGTGTCAAAGACACAAACGAATTGAAAATTGAAAATCTTAACCGCCGTAACCGCCGTAGACCGCCTATTATTTTGTTTTAAATAAAACTATTCCTTTAGGTTACGGCGGTAATTGAAAATTGAAAATTGAAAATTGAAAATTGAAAGTTAAGGCTAAGAATAATTAAATATTATTTATATTCCGCTTTCATCTTCTCTTTTCTTCTTTTCCCTTTGCACCTTGTATTTGATAATGAAGGCTGGAAATAATAATTCATTATTTAATTTTCTTTTGAACTGCACCTCCAAAAGTGTCCAACTTTTGGGGTTCACCCCATTTTTTCCTTTTCTTTCTTTTTTATTCTAGTACTTATCGGGCAATTTTAAATTTGTTGTTGTGCAAAATTAAAATTTGTTTTTACTTTTGTGGTTTTATATGACAAACTGTCATATTTTCATTATGCACTAAAAGCATTGTAAAAACCTAATGATTTTATGTAGTTTAAGAAAAATTTTTGTTTTTATACTTTTTTATTAAGCCTATTAGGTTTTATTGCCTAAAATTTAATTTAATCTTCGGCAATAAACACGAAAAGACACATTTAAAATGTGCCGAAAATATATTAAATTCTTTATATAATGTTTTGTATTTTTTACTGAGTTTTTAGAGCAAAAATTAGGGGTTTTATAGGACAAATTTGTGGCAACAAATTCGTTGTTTCTATTTAAGCGCCCCCCCCTGAGTTATCCACATTTGGCTAAGGAAAGGGCAAAAATTCTTGTTTAACATACTTTTTTTGCTCCCTTTTTTATCTTTATTTTTCCACAAGATTTGTAGTTTTATGTAAGGCATAAATATCATTTGATAATTTAATTTTTGTAAGTATAATTATTGTTTAATAAGTTATTTTTACAAGCATTAATTTTAAATTTTGTAATAGAAATATGTAAGCGTTATTTTGTTTAATAATTATGAATTGCGTTTAAATTTTAATGCTTTAATAACTTTACTTACTCTTTGTTGTTTATTGCGAGTGTAAACATTATACGTAGCAAAAACAAGTAAATGATAAGCAAAACTTAATTTTGATTACACCCATAAGTTGGACACTTTTGGGTTTTACCCCATTTAAGGTAATTAAGTAAGTACTTTTTTACAAATACAATCTAGCAAAATTACAAAACTTTCTAATCTAGCGAAACTGCAAACCTTGTGGCTTTTATATAAATTAAGTTTAGCAAATTTAGTGGAAAATGTAAAACAAATTTAGGCAATTTTTAGCAAATAAAACAAAAAGAACCTAACATTTTGCTAAACTCTCCTATTTAATAGGCTAAAATATAACAAACTGTCATAAAACTATATAATACTTTTGAGTATGTAGAAAGAATACTAACTAAAAAACAATAAACGTTTGTAATTGGTTATTTGACAATCATACCTACTTCGCTTGCCTTTTTAATAATTATAGCCATTACTTTTTATATAAATTATATAGTATAATGTCTATTTGCTTTTGATTAATATTAATATGTCTATTTGCTTTATATAGTACGTGTCAACAATTGTTGACACGCACACTTTTTACCACTTAAATATTATATAAAAACACTAATTTAATATTATATAGGAAATACACTAAATTTAGTGTAATACTGATTATTAATACTACTTTATATATACTGCCCTATATATACATTATATATATAATATATTATAAATATTTTATTTTTAATTAAATAATAATTGTTATATATTTATACTAATAATCATTATAAAACTTTTCTAGGAATTATACAATTTTTTCAAATTATAAATATTTGGTTACTTGTTGCGAATTTTAAATATAATTCCCTAGTATATTTTTTTATTACCTATTATATTCAAATAATTTATTGCTTACAAATATTTTTACTAATATCTTCTTTATCCACATAAAAAAGCACTTGTTTATTTGTATCAATCAATAACAACCATTTTAAAATGTTAATAAAAAACACTTTTAAATTTAAATTAATTAAATATTTGCCTAACATATTAAAGCAAGTTACTACTTATGTTCTACCTAACCTATTTTCCTAAATTGCGGAGAACTTTGCGTAAAATCGGTTTTGGGGGTGGAAATTTGGTGGCTTTTAGTAAAAATTTGTATGAATTTTGAAAAATAGCGCAAATTTATTTGAAAAAAGACAAATAAAATAATATAATATGTTTAAACTATTCTTACAAAGTGAGCTTCCCCACTGTTAGTTAAAAATAAAAATGGAGAGTAAAATATGATTTCTTTGGTTGTAACCATTGACGGAGATACTAAAAATTTTAACCTTGTAGAGCGCGATAGAGAGTTTAGTGATTTGATGGCTTCTTTTAATGAGCCGTTTGAAATCATCTACACCGCTTGCTCGGACTATGGCTTTTTGAATGAGTTGCGGAATATTGTAAGCACGCAGAAAAACAAGCATTTAATCGTCTTTGCCCCTACTACAAACATCAACACGCAAATCTATGCGGCGCTGGATTACACGGATAATGGCGATGTGCTACTCTGCACCCTAGATACAAACGTTAAGGTTTTGCAAGATATTTTGAAAAAGCATTTTGAGGGTGCTGATTTAGTATTTGTAAAACACAAAGAAAACTGGTTTAAGTCCATCTTTACTGGGCTTGGCCGTGCTACATATCAATTAGGTTTGAAAATTTTGGGACGCGGGCAGGACTTATGCTGTGATGCGCGAGTATTGTATTTAAATACGCGTTCGGTAAACACAATTATTCTCAACCCTAGTCTAAGCAAAGCACTGAGACTGGTAAACCCTGACCCTGAGAAAACTATTCGCAAAATCACGGAAGACAAGGTTTACGACAACCCTACTTGCGAACAACAACAGATTAACAAGTCGTTTTTAAGTCTAGGTATTGTTGCTCTTGTATATTTAGCCGTTTTAGTTGCTATGGCGCTGGTATTTCCGTTCTATAATAATGGAATTTACACAGGTTGGATTTTGCTAGCGATTGTTATTTGGCTGGTGTTAGGTGTTGTGGCGGCGGCTGTGGCTGCGCGGTCATTATACAACACGCGACTAGGCTACCCTATCACCCTAAATTTACATGGCGAACCTGTGATTAACATTGAAGAATACTTTAGTTACAATTCCGAACTTGCGCGTAAGTTTGCAGACGAAGAAAAGGCAAAGGAAATCGGCGAAGAAGTACCGCAAAGCAGTGATAATGCCCTATCAAAATTAAGGGCGGAAGCAAACAGCATTGAGCAAGATGACGTTACGGAACAACACGAAGAAGTTCCTAACAAGACTAAAGAACAGTCTGACAAAGTTAAAAAAGAAAAAGCAGTTGAAGATAAACAAGTAATTGACGAGCAAGTAGCAGAACCTAGCATGCAAGAAGAAAGTGCTAAAAACACTGAGACCGTAGAAGAAAATGCGGAAACAGTTTTAGAAAATAAAGAAAGCAAAAAAGCGGTAAAAGAGCCAAAAGAAAAGGCTGAAGAAAAGCCGAAAACGACAAAAAGCAAGGCTACGACAAAGAAATCAAGTACAAAAGCGAGTGCTAGCAGTACTTCTAAAAAGTCTAGCACGGCTAAGAAAGGCACTACCAAAAAGGCTAGTACAACAAGCAAGGCTAGTATGATTACTAAAATTAGCGGCAAGAAAACTGCAAAAACAAATAAAACAAAAAAGTGAGATTAGATTATGGCAAGTATTAAAATAGGTATTAATGGTTTTGGAAGAATTGGCAGACTCGTTGCAAGAGTTGCTTCTATGACTAATGACGTTACTATTGTGGGTATAAACGACCCCTTTATGAATGCTGAATACGCGCAGTATATGTTCACTTTTGACACAACACACGGTGAGTTCCCTGGCAGTGTGTCTTTTAAGGACAATGATTTGATTATTAACCGCAAGCATATTCCCTTCTACTCCGAAAAAGAGCCAAAAGACATTCCTTGGGGGCAGTTGGGCGCTGATATCGTAATAGAAAGTAGTGGAAAATTTACAACTTATGAGCTAGCGTCTCAACACTTGCTCGGTGGAGCGAAAAAAGTAATTATCACCGCCCCTGCCAAAGGCGAAGGCGTGCCTACAATCGTTATGGGGGTAAACGACGAGACTTTGACCAAAGATATGCAAATTGTTTCTAATGCAAGTTGTACAACTAACTGTCTTGCGCCACTTGTAAAGGTTCTGCACGATAATTTTGGCGTGGAAGAAGGCTTGATGAGTACGATTCACTCAATTACAGCCACGCAATTAACTGTAGATGGGCCGTCTAAAAAAGACTGGCGTGGCGGACGTGCGGCAGGTTCTAATATTATTCCTAGCAGTACGGGGGCGGCTAAGTTAATCGGTGTGGTTATCCCCGACCTTAAAGGCAAGTTGACTGGTATGTCTTTCCGCGTACCTACTATAAATGTGTCTTGTGTGGATTTGACTGTTAGGTTGAAAAAGGCTACGACCTATGAAAAAATTTGTGCCGTAATGAAGAAAGCCAGCAAAAACGAATTAGACGGCATACTGGGTTATGAAGACAGGGCTGTCGTTTCTAGCGACTTTAACGGAGATTACCGCAGTTGTATCTTTGATGCTGGAGCGGGCATTATGCTGAACGAACACTTCGTAAAAGTCGTAGCGTGGTATGATAATGAATGGGGTTACTCTAACCGCGTCATTGATTTAGTGCGTTTGATGAAACAAAAAGACTAGAATACTTTAAGGAGAAATTATATTGCGTTGTCCAAAATGCGGTGCGAGAATTCCGCGCGGTAGTAATGTTTGCTTTAAATGTGGTACAAACACTAGGCAAATAAAAGAAGCATCTCATCAAGCAGTGAAGGAAGCACGCGCTAATTACGAATATGACAAAATCGTCTTAACTACCGCCTTCCCTAGCGATTTAAATTACGTAAAAACGCTACTGATGTGTATTTTTCTAGGGCTTTTTGGCGGGCATTACTTCTATGTAAAACGGAACATACCTGGCATTATTTATCTAGTCATTACTTTGGTTTTTCTTGCCTTTATTCTCATTCCTGGTTTTGTAACAGGGTTTGCCGAAGGTACGATGCCTATTTATACTAACCCGTTTTTGAACTTTTTGTTTATTGTATCGTGTATGGCAGAAGCGGTTATTGTAGTATTTTGGATAACTGATATTATCAAAGTTGCGACAAAGCATTTTAACGTGCCTGTTGTACTTAAAGAAAAATAAGCTCTATAAATATCAAATAATACTTTTTAATTACTAGCGGTAACGTAAATTTTACGAAACCGCTTTACTTTTCTCTAAAAAATGGTATCATTATGGATATAATAATTTAAAAGGGCAAAAAATTTTAATAAAAATCTAAATTTTACTAATTTTATTTAAGTTTAATTTATTAAAGTAGTTTTAAGTAGAGTTTGCTAAATTTTTTTAATTACATAAATAAATAATATGAAATAAGGAAAAGCATATGGAAACAATAGTTGTAGGAATGAGTGGCGGAGTTGATTCTAGTGTAACTGCCCTACTCTTAAAGGAACAAGGGTACAAGGTCATCGGCTTGTTTATGAAAAACTGGGAAGAAAAGGACGCTATGGGGCGTTGTACAAGCACACAAGATTATGATGACGTGAGAAAAGTTTGCGATAAAATAGGTATTCCCTACTACTCGGTGAATTTTTCAAAAGAGTACTACGAGCGAGTTTTTGAGTATTTTTTAAAAAGTTACAAGGAAGGGCGCACCCCTAATCCTGATGTTTTGTGTAATAGAGAAATTAAGTTCGGGCCTTTTTTGGAGCGCGCAAGAATGCTGGGGGCTGATTTTATCGCGACTGGGCATTATGCTAAAAAAGAAACACATGACGACCTACACTATCTAAAAAAAGCATTTGACAAGCAAAAAGACCAAACGTACTTTTTAAACCAACTGAGTCAAGAACAGTTAAAATATGCTCTATTTCCTTTGGGCGACTTAACTAAACCACAAGTTAGAGAAATTGCAAAACAACATGATTTGGTTACCGCTACCAAAAAAGATAGTACGGGAATTTGTTTTATCGGCGAGAGAAATTTTAGGGAGTTTTTGTCGCACTACCTTCCCGCTCAGCCTGGCGAAATCAAAACTTTAAGCGGAAAAGTTGTGGGCAAGCATCAAGGCTTAATGTACTATACAATTGGACAGCATAAAGGACTAGGCATCGGCGGGCAAAGTGGCGAAGAACAAGGTGCGTGGTTTGTCGCAAAGAAAGATTTAACTACTAACACGCTTTATGTTGACCAGGGCAAGCAAGACGCCCTACTCTCTAAAAGTCTAGTTACAGCGGGGTTTAACTGGATACCTAAAAAACCTGACGAACAGGAGTTTGAGTGTTTTGCAAAATTTCGTTATCGTCAAGCCGACCAAAAAGTTACTTGTAAAATTGAAGGCAACAATGTACGACTTATCTTTTCCGAACCGCAACGAGCAATTACGCAAGGACAATTTGCCGTACTTTATGACGAAAACGAAAATTGTCTCGGCGGTGGTGAGATTAACGAAATATTAAAATAAGGTATTTTTATGATTGATTATAATGATTTAAATTTTAGCAATAAAAAATTAAGCAACAGCCAAAAACAAGTGATTTTTGAGCAGTTATATAATTATTTTAATTTACAGAATTCAAATTTTAAAAACTTAGCATACCAAAAAGACGAAAATGGTAAGTTGATTTTGCCAAAGGGTACCCTATTACACGGTACGGGCGAAACTTATGGCAAGACAGGTTTTTTGACTCAAGAACAATTACAATCAATCAGTAAAAATGGCATAATCGCTCCTGAATTTTTTGGCTCCGCTGAGCAATTTAACGAAACTTACTATTGCGCAGACTTTTTCAAGGTTACTGAAAATCAAACTTTGCACGAATATTCAAAAACTCATCGCGAATTTGTTTTAGGAAATACCAAACAAATTGCACCAGAAGCGAGTTACTTACCCGTTCTAAATCAAAAAGACATTATCGCTTTTATCATTCAACCTAATAGAAATGAAATTTTTAATAAATTGTTAGATTTTGATATCTACAAAAGCAATGAGCATAAAAAATTTATGCAATCATTAACGGGAAATGTTTCATATATTTATCACCTTGAATGGGCAGATAGACTATCTTCAATTCTAGTAGGGCTACCAGCAAACACTTTTAGCGGTATTTGGATAAGTAAAAATTTGAACACTTCTCAAACTCTAAACACTCTGCAACAATATTTTAGCGATTGCTTTATTGTGGGCAACTCGGGGGAATTTCTATTTGAACCTCACCCTGAATGTGCCACAGTTATAAAAAATGAAAAACTGGAACAGTTTTAAAGATTTTAATTCTTTTCAAGACTTTTTAACGTTTTTATGCGTTTTTTGCTTAAAAATATAGGTACTATGCATATGCATAGTACCTATATTTTATTGTTTTTATTAGTTTTTTTACATTAATAGATTACCATCATCGGTTTCAATAACTTTTAAAATGTTTACTTGTTGCCCCGTTTCTGCACTGATATAAACATAGTACGTAGAACCTTCATTTATACACATAAATTCATAAGTTAATGTTTCGCCTACATAATCATTAGGAATTATTGCAAGTTTGCAAGTACGCACGTCCATATCATCAGTTAAAGCCTGCCTTG
>CALWTE010000013.1 GCA_944384375.1 uncultured Clostridia bacterium
TAGTTATTCGTGCTTTGTGGTGTGATGTCCCAAAACGCTCAATTACTCGTCTTTTAAATTTACGTTATGAAAGACGTTTTGGTTTGAGATACCACAAAGCGAACATTTAGTTATTCGTGCTTTGTGGTGTGATGTCCCAAAACGCTCAATTACTCATCTTTTATGTTTACGTTGTATAATACGTTTTGGTGTGAGATACCACAAAGCGAACATTTAGTTATTCGTGCTTTGTGGTGTGATGTCCCAAAACGCTCAATTACTCGTCTTTTAAATTTACGTTATGAAAGACGTTTTGGACATCATCATTCTCTTCCAAATTGTCTAGCATCTTCATAAATGAAATGTATTTGTCTTCTGGCAAGTCCATTGTGTTGTTTGGTATCATTTCAAGTTCTGCTGAAACGACTTCCAAACCATTCTTCATTAATTCATCACGCATAGTGGCAAGTTTTGTTGCTTCACCCACAAAAGTATAACCTTCTGGTGCGATATCTACGTCGTCTGCCTCTATCTCCATTGCAAGCATCATTACGTCGTCTTCGCTCAAGCCTGGTTTTGCTTTGGTAGCAATTACTGCCTTTCTGTCAAACATAAAAGCAACACTTCCTGGCCCACCTAAAGCACCACCTGCTCTGTCAAAAATATGACGAACGTCCGATGATGCTCTATTTTTATTATCAGTCAAGATTTCACAAATAACAGCGCTGCCGCCTGGACCGTAACCTTCATAAACCATTGATTCATAGTTTACATTGCTTCCTTCACCGCTCGCTTTCTTAATAGAACGTTGAATATTGTCGTTTGGCATATTGTTACTACGTGCTTTTGCAATAACAGTCGCAAGTTTCGGGTTTGTAGCAGGGTCTGGGCCACCTGCTTTTACCGCTACTGCGATTTCCTTACCGATTTTTGTAAATATTTTACCTCTTGCTTGGTCCGTCTTTTCCTTATCACGTTTTATTGTGGACCATTTACTATGACCTGACATTTAGACCTCCTAAAAAATTATTTTGAAAATTTACTCATTAAAATTGCACCTGCTATGGCTACGTTTAGTGATTCAACCGCGTTTTGCATAGGAATTGAAACTTTTTCGCCCGAAATTTGCTCTAACTCGGCTGAAATTCCGTTCGCTTCGTTCCCTAATACTAAACCTAGTTGTTCTTTTGTATCACAAGTCCTAAAATCTAAGCCGAGCATATCTGCCTTTAAAATTTTATAAGGCTTTAAACTCAAAATTTGTGGCAAAGTACAATTATACAAATTTACGTCAAAAATTGTACCCATTGTAGAACGCAAAACCTTGTCATTCCGCCAATCTACACAATCAAAAAGATAAATATCTTTAAAATTGAACGCAAGTGCCGTGCGGATAATTGTACCTAAGTTGCCTGGGTCGGAAATTTTATCTAGAATTAAAAAATTTCCATTCGGTGTGGCGAAGTCTTTTTCATTGTATTCAACAACAGCAAACACCCCTGACGAATTCACTGTTTCGCTAAGAAATTCGGCAATTTCGTCATTAATTTTAATACATTCACCTTTAAAATCTTTTATAGATTCAAGCGGTTCTTTACATAGCAGATAACGAATAGTTACTCCCCTTTTTAAGGCTTCCGAAACGAATCTTTCCCCTTCAATCAAAAAGCAATCTTGCCTATACTTTTTTAATTTTAGTTTGGCAATATCTTTTATTAAAGGGTTGTTTTTACTTGTAATTTCTTTTACCATATCACTAAAAAATAGTTTTACTAAACTAGTAAAACTATCTCTCCTTAATTACTTTGAAATTGCTGTTTTAGCGGTAGCAACAAGATTTGCAAAACTTTGCGCGTCATTTACAGCCATATCAGCTAAAATCTTACGGTTCAAATCAATGTTTGCTAACTTCAAACCGTGCATAAACACACTGTAACTAATGTCGTTTTGACGGCATGCAGCATTAATACGAGCAATCCACAAACTACGCATATCACGTTTCTTTAGGCGACGGCCAACGTAAGCATAGTTCCCAGAACGCATAACTTGTTCTTTTGCTGCCTTAAATTGTTTAGACTTTGCGCCGTAGTAACCTTTGGCTTTCTTCAAAGTCTTATTTCTTTTCTTAATTGCGTGTAAACCATTTTTAATTCTCATATACTACACTCTCCTTTACACTTCAAGCGCTCTTGCAACTTTTGGTTGGTCTGCTTTTGAAACAGTTGAACCAGCGCGCATACGCATTTTTCTTTTACTTGATTTTTTGGTCATAATGTGGCTTCTGTTTTGGCAACCACGTTTGATGACACCATTTTTGTTCATTCTAAAACGCTTTTTAGCTGAACTTTTTGTCTTCATTTTAGGCATAACAATTTCTCCTTAAAAATTTATTTAGCATTTTTTGGGGCAAGTATCATAGTGATTACAGAACCAGATAAAGTAGGTTTTTGATCCATTACGCAGTATTCAGACAACATTTCATAAAATTTGTTCATATTGTCTATTCCAAAATGTGCAAAGTTTGCCATTCTCCCGCGTACACCTTTTATAATTACACGTACTTTATCGCCGTTTTGCAGGAATTTTGCCACTTGATTTGCTTTGTAACGCATATCGTGTTCTTCAATACGCATAGACAAGGTCATTCCCTTAATCTCAGCGACCTTTTGCTTTTTCTTCGCGTCTTTGTCGCGTTTTTGTGCAATAAACTTGTACTTACCGTAGTCCATAATACGACACACAATAGGGGTCGCGTTTGGGTTAATGGCTACCAAGTCCAACCCTGCATCTTCTGCCTGTTGTAAGGCTTCTTGAAGGCTAACTATACCCAACTGTTGGCCTTCTGTACCCAGCAAACGAACTTCTTTTGCTGTAATCTGCTCATTAATAGATAATTCCTTTATGATATTTATCCTCCTAAAATTATTAAAACAAAGAAAAAAGTGAATAGAAACACTACTCACTCTCTCTAATCAACAAAAAACCGATTAAAATTAACCAATCTAGGAACCCCGACTGGTGAGAAGTGAGTACTTCTTCTTTGTTATGTGCTATTATATTA
>CALWTE010000014.1 GCA_944384375.1 uncultured Clostridia bacterium
TTCACTCACCCCGCGTGGGGGTGAGACTTAGACGGTAAACAATGGGTTTTGCGTTTTTATGTTTCAATTCACTCACCCCGCGTGGGGGTGAGACCCCTGTTACGGTGTCTACTACTCCGATTACGAAGTTTCAATTCACTCACCCCGCGTGGGGGTAAGACTATAGTAAAATTTACTATGATACAATATCTATACAGTTTCAATTCACTCACCCCGCGTGGGGGTGAGACTTAGACGGTAAACAATGGGTTTTGCGTTTTTATGTTTCAATTCACTCACCCCACACGGGGGTGAGACGGCTGTTATACTATATTTAGGCAACAGCACTTGCTCACCCACTACATTTAGGGGCGGAAAAACTTTTATTTTGTTAAAAATAAATGTTTACTGAAGGTTCGCGCTTTAAATTATTAAGGTTTCAACAAAATCCCAGGTCTTCTTTGCGCTAATATGCACAATATGCCCTTCAAAATTATTCCCTAATTCATAAAAGCGAATACTATCAACCTTCTTTTCTATTATATCAGATAAATTCTTTTTTATCAACAAATATGTTTGATAATCTATATTGCATTCAAAAACAGAATTTTGCACTCTTATACCATAATTTTGACACAACTTCGCAACTTTTCGCAATCTTTCGGTGCCATTTTTGTAATTAGTTGCGATATCATAGGATATTAAAATCATCATAATTTTGCAATAAATGGAAAATACTCTTCCATTTCTCCCCTTAAAAATTTTGCCAAAAATCTTGCTTGAATATATGGCAACAAGCCCACAGGAACTTTCTCTTGCAAAACAGGATGAAGAATTTCTTCCTTTTTCCTTGTTTGCCACTCATTGATAACAATCTTTCTTGCATCTTCGTTCATAATCACGGCACCAGACGGTTCAAAATTAAATTGGGTAATATTAATTTTTCGCAAATTAATCAAATTAAGCACGCATCTATCTACCAAATAGCAACGAAATTCTTCCATTAAATCTAGCGCAAGGGCAGGCCTTCCCGATCTATCCACGTGAAAATATCCCATATAAGCATCTAACCCAACTGTCTCAAAAGCAGATTCGCAATCTAGCGCTAATAATGTATATAAATAGGATAAAATTGCATTTACAGGGTCTAAAGGTGGGCGTTTTGTACGCAATTTGAATTCAAAATCTTTATTTAAGATTAAATCATTAAAAACATTAAAATATTCACGTGCCGAATCCCCTTCCACACCGCGTAAAGAGTCTAAATTGTTTACTTTTTCAATATTTAAAATGCTTTCATTTAATGAATTTATAGTATTGTCTAAAAAAGGTGCCAGATTTTTATATTCGCGGCTGCTTTTCATTAAAAAATTTTTGGTATTTGTTATTTTTGCCCTTATACTTTGTTGTGCTAAATATAAACAAACCTTTTCATCTTCTAACTTTCTAAACTGTTCACGGCGCAGGTGAATATTGCCTTTTATAGGACCGTGTACCCGTGCCAAAAACTTACCATTTGGAGCGAGAAAGGACAAACTGACCCCTTCTTCTCCGCATTTTGCCATTAAAGCAGGAGTACACCCCATATAATTAAAGCAAACAATATTTTCAATATTACAAAAAGGTACTCTACCCACCACTTGTCCATTTTTAGTCGCTACAATATTAAGCCCGTCTAATTTTAAATAAATGTCTTCTTGCAAAATATATAAAGTGCTTAATAATTTACGCATTTTTCTTCTCCAAATTAGGCAAACAAATTTCATACATAGAGCAACTTTTACACTGTTTTGAAATGTTTTTCGGCGGTATATTTTGATTTTTAATATATTGATGCATTTCTGCTAATGTTTTGGTAAGTAAATCATTAAAAAATTCTTCATCTTTTAATTCAACTCGCCTTTTTATGGAAGCATAATATATAAAACCACGTACTTCGCATTTGTGAATTTCTCTCAAACAACACATTTGTGCATACAATTGCAAACCGTCATAAACCTGCACGCTACCATTTTCCTGTGGCTTGCCCTTCTTATATTCAACAACATTAATTTTTGAAATTTTATTATCTTGCTTAATATATTCTACCAAATCGGCAATGCCATATAAATTCAAGTTATTAGAATAAATGGGTACACTTCGCTTTACCAAAACATTTTTCCTTTTTTCTACAAAACTAGGGATATCAACTCGCGAATGTACAATATCGCCTAGGGTTGTATGCACATTTGAAAGCCACTCATTTTCAGAATAAAGCAACCACCATTGATATCTACAAAAGCAAAAATGTTCTAGACTATTTAAGGTTATTTCCATTATTCCTTATCTACAACTTTTTCAACATTTATGTTGCTTAACTGCTCAATTTCTACAGTATAGTCGCTAAATTTTGTAGGTATGTCCACATTTACTTTCCTTTCCACTTTTACAGAATCAAATAAATCTGCACTAGGAACATCACCAGATGGTGTATTGTGCTCCCACCAGTAAAGTTTGACAACACGCATACTACCTTCTGGTCGTGCTGACGAAATATCGTTTTCAAACAAGGTCATTAATGCCTTTTTAATCTTTTCGGCATCTTCTCTTGTGAAATTATTTTTCTCTGCAAAATGCGAATTAATACTACCATTTGTGCGATACAAAGCATAGTTTACACAATGTTTTGAACCCATAGTATCTGCTGATTTTTTGCCACTGTCCGTTGTGTCGCTATTTACTGATTTTGTAATTTGAATAGATTCAATATCTACTCTGTCAATAGAGAATGCAGACTGAATTGAAACCGCTCCCCTTATGCCCAAACTAAACCCAGTAAATGCCTTGAATGCAAAAACTTGTCCAAAAGAACGCACATCTATCCATTCGTCATTTATTGCATTACGTACCTTGTCTAAATCTTCGTTAGTCATATTTTTGCTTGCTTTTAAATCATTTGCTTTTAAAAACTTGTCAAATCTATCAGATAAAGACTTGCAATCATCATCTGCATCATCTTGTGATTTAACAAATATATTCTCGCCACTTTGTTGTAATCTGTTTCTAATTTTTCTCTTTAAACAAACATCAGAAACTTCGCCCAAGTCTTCAATATTTGTACGCGGACGATTTCCGTTTAGCGGGTCTCCGTTTGGATTTGCGTTTTTAACTTCAAAAATAAGTGTAAAATCAATTTTATTTTGTAATTTTTCCATAATTATTCATCTCCTTGTGTTTCATTTTGTGATTCATTTTCTTTTTCTTTATCAGCCTTGTTATTGCGTTGACCATAATAACCGAGTATAAACATTTCGTCAACTGCCTTGTTGCTAGCCAAATCTTCTTTAGACATTTTGTCTAATACTTCGGCTATTTCATTTTTAAAGTAATTGGCTAGCCCTGCCTTGCCCTGCCCATAAAGTTTATCAAAGTATGGGGCAAGTTGCCTTTGCAGATTGAAGAAAGTCTGCCCTGGTCTCATTGTAAACCGAGTAAACAACCTTTCTGCATTTGTTTGCCCTGCGTAATTCGTGGCTACATTTTCTACTTTTTCAGTTAATGCTAGTAATCTGCCGAATAGATAACTTCTATCCGTTTCATTTGTATCTAATTTCATATATTTCCCCCTTAAATCGTGATATTTATTAAAAATTGCACAAGCAATATTAATAGCGTCGCGCCAAATAGTGGCCGAATATCCACCTTGCGAATCTTTAAAAGATTCAGGCTTCCGCACTTTTTCAAATGCACGTTGTACAAAGTATCTAGGAAGCGGTTTACCTTCAACCACACAAGGCAAGATATCCTTATAAAACTGTTTTCTTAATTTTTTATCTTCCTTGCTTTCCTTATAAATGAGTTCAAAAAGTTTAGTAAAATTTGGTGTCCTTAAATCATATTCTTTGGTATCACTATTCCACCAAAGCCACTGCAAAGACTCAAACCAGTTGGTCAAATTTTTATAATATGTAGTGCTATCAATTTCATTATAATAACAAATTGAAATACGTCCTTTTGTTTCTCCGTCCAAAATCAAGACATTTACCTTGTGCTCAGTCGCCAAATCTTCTAACGTTTTACTTCTATTCCCGTAATAAGCAAGCGCTTCTAGTGCCTTATTACTACTGATATTAAACTGATATTTGCCATTTTCATATTCCACATCATCAAAGAAGTTTAGCGGGTTTTCTTCCCTAATAAACTTTGTACTCCATGCCAAAATAACCAAACCGTCATAACTATATGCGTGATTATTTTTTATTAACCAACTTAAGCTATACAAGGCTTTTGTCATGGACTCCTGCCCTATGGAAGCAGCTTGCTTTGGAACATTCGGGTCAAATCGCCCACCAAATGTCCTGATTGTAGCATCATTTGACGAAATTATTCTAGCCCCATCTCCCTGATGCCTAATTTTTTTAGGATAGAAGGTTTGCATTGGCTCTTGTGTACCTGTTAAGTAATCAAGACAATCTTCGCTCTGTAACCCCAAAATTTCAGGATAAAACTCAATCCACTCATTTAAAATATCAAGATTTTGGTAAATTTCAGGTTGAGCATCATCAAGTATTACCTGAAAACGTACAAAAATATCGGCTAATTTTTTAAAATATTTATCTGCAATTTTTAAGTTATTTTGTAGCCTTTCGGCACTAATTTGCCCCGAAGTATTTGAAATATTTTCTTGCACTATCTGCTCTGCGGAATCTTCGCTTTCTTGTTCGTCGTCTTGCGTTTCTGTGTCGTTTTGCTCACTTTCTTCATTGTCTTTTGAAGATACACTAACCAAATCTTTTAAATCAAAACTAGACAATATCAATTCAATTATATTTGCATTTTTTAAGAAGTTATAAATAATTTTAATTTGTGGAAACTTTGTAAAATTAGCCCATTTGCCTAAAATCTCTATATATTTTAAGTACTTTTCTGCATTTTTGCCTTTTTCTAAAACTTTTTCGTCTTTTACAATCAAATTCCAGTCTTTTGCCATATAGTCTAATTTTTCAAATAGCGGGTTAGGTGCAATCGTACTACCCGAACGTTTTACGCTATCGGGAGTGACTGGGAAAAGTGTCTTGCTTTTGGCTTTTGGCACCAGAAAGATATTTACAACATTGCCCACCGAATCTAATGTGATTTCCAAACCTGCATTATTTATAGACAAACCGTCTTGCAATAAAAATTTATCAATATCTCGTGCATCTTTATTGCCCTTATCCATTTCAATTTTTGGATAAACTTCGTATAACTTTGTCCATACACTCATACTTTTACCTCCTCTTGCAAAATTTGCCTATCTATAAAATCTTCACTCAGCCGAGTAGGTACATATTCCATTTCCCGCACAACTCTTGAAATCTTGCAGTCTTGAGGCCTTTCAAATTCAATAATTCCATTTTTCATAACTATGTGACTAAGATTTGCAATCAGTTTATCGTTATCTTTATTTGGGTAAATAAAGCTATGAAACATCACGCCAAAATCTACTTCGCGTCTATCTTTATAGTAACTTTCTACGCTATCAAAATCACATTCCTTTGCAAAACCGACACATTCTCGTTTGCCTAGGAATATATCTCTTTTTCCGCCTTTTTTCAAGTAACGTTTGGCAATATTTGAATGTTTATATTCATTAAAATCTTGCTCTAAATCGGGTCTATCTTTATTCCACTCAAAGTGCGCTTCCACCACATATTCCACGTCATACAAATACGTATAACGGTATAAATCAACACCATTATTGTTAATATTTCGCAATTTTATATTTTTAGATTCTGTTTGAATAGGCTTTACAATTTTTACTCTATCAATGACCCACTCTATGCTCGGCTTCCAGTAAATTGCTTCTGTTATACCACGTAACGCTTCATAAGTCGGCACTTGGTAAGTACATAATTCACCACCTAATTTTGTTACTGGGTCGGCAAACATTGCGTTCCTACCAAAAACTCTATATGTTATCTTATTATAAATCAATTACATATTCCTCCTTCAAATTCAATATTCAAATCTTCACTCTGCACTAAACCCAAATCTTTGTCGTAATTCAAACTAAACATCAACCCCGATACGCTTTGACAGTTAAATTTTGCAAAATCATCGTCATAGACATTAACCATATAACGCTGGAAATTTTTAGTATGAATTGCCCCATTTTTAACTAAACTATCAATAAATTCTTGCCCCACTCCATATGGGACAAGTACGCCCGTTTGATTTTGATTTTCAATTACTCTAAAGTTGGTCGCAACCGTACCAAATTGAATTTTTAATAGATTAAAGTATTGTGGTGTTACATTTTCCTGTGCTTGAATCAATAATTCCACTGCATTACTGCCCTCACTGTTTATAGGAAATTGCTTTTGATTATTACTCTCACTGCCATACAAACTTTTAAAGTATTTTGATATTAATTCCTTACTTGCAAAATCTTCCTTGACATTAGTCGCTACATTTACAAAATGATTTTGGCGGGTCGCAATATCAGGCAAACTATTTAAATTTTCCAAATCTTTATTAAGTCTCACGACATAAACCTGCCCGAATCGCTTTGAACCATCGTCATTTTGTAATTTGCCTTCACGATTGCACCGCCCAGCTGTTTGGATGATTGATTCCAGCCCACTTAAAGACCTAATAGCACATTCAAAGTCCAAATCCACACCCGTTTCTATTAATTGAGTACTGATTAACGCAAATTTTGTCTTGTTTGTCAAATCTTCCCGCACTTGATTAATCACGTCTAACCTATGTTGTGGACACATATTAGTAGATAAGTGATAGCATTTTATGTGTTTTTTCATTTCCAAAAAAATCTCTTTGGTTGCTCTTTTGGTATTAACCACAAAAAGTAAGTTATTTTGCACTTTTAATTTATCAAGGGCAAATTCTACTGCTTGCAACTTGTTCATAATAACATTGTCCGCGCGTATAATTTCCGTTCGCTTTAAAATTGGGTATTCCTTATCAATTAAACTATAACTTTTCGGTAACTCCAAAAATTTTGTACTATCATCATTTTGGTAAATAGATAACTCGTCTAAAACGGGTTGTGTCGCAGTACATAATACCACGGTACAATTCAAATCTTTAATTAAAAATTTAATCAATAAATTAAATAATCCTATACAATTTATAGGCAAATTTTGAATTTCGTCAAAAATTATAATGGAATTTTCAAAATTATGTAGTCGCCTATTATTTTGCGTGGAGTCGCCATAAACACTTTCTAAAAATCCTACCATAGTAGTAAAAATTATAGGTTCATTCCAACTGGTAAAATATGATTCAAATTTATTTAATTTATATTCATCAAACTCATTTTCCTGTCTTAACACATTGCTATGACTCTCAATTAACATATCATCTAAATTAATAGAATTTAAAATTTTGCGTATTGTGTCTGCATTTTGTTCAATTATTGATATATAAGGTACAACATAAATTATTCTATTTAAATTTTTTATTTTAGCCCTTTCTAGTGCAAAACGGAAACTTGCAAAAATTTTTCCACCACCAGTTTGTACGTTTAAATTGAATAGGTTTTCATTTAACTTTGCCTTATCAATACAAGTTTTATAAATTTCTTTTCTTATTAGATTTAATTCATTTGGTGGATAACTTTCTATGATTTTATCTAATTTTTGGGCAATTTTTTCAAAATTTTTTGTATTTTTTAAGTTTTTTTCTGTATTTTTTACATATTTTCTATTATTATCAAAATTTGCTGCATCTGTTCTATCTGCATCAATTAGACAACTATAAAAATATCTAAGATACATTCCTATATAAAAAGACAAATTTTTAACACTATTATCAGCACAATGATTTAATTGTATATTTGACACCAAATCATCACATTCGGTTAAAAACTCTGCTTTATTTAGTATTTTTTCTATATTTTCGCAAAATTTACGCCCTTTTGATAAAACTTCATTATAATTTTGTGCAAATTTTACGTCATCTAACTTGTTTAACAAAATACTAAATTCGCTTTCACTATGATTAACCATATCAATTAGCCCTTTATGGTGGCACGAAGTAACAAAAGCACAAATTTGTAAAATTAACAAGTAATTAGACGCACTTTTACTCAATTTTGATGGATTTTCTAATATTTCTTTAAACTTTGATAAAAGAAAAACAGCAGAAGCGGAAGAATGGTCAACCCTTTCGCTACTACTGTTAATTAATTTATTTTGAAAAGCATTGCAAGATTTGCCCAAATCGTGAGCATAACCTAGTAAAGATGCTATTAAAGGAAATTTCGTGCAAAAATCGGCACAAATAGCACTAACACTAGACAAATGAGCCTCTAAATTTTGAGTCCTTAAACCGTCTGTACTTGTGCGTGCTAAAATGAGGTTTTCTTGCATTACTTCTTCCTTTGCGTTTTTTATAACATAGCACAAATAACTTTTATCGTCAAGTGAAACTCTTAAAATTAATATTCCAGTTTGGACTATTTTTTAAAGTTTTTTAGCGTTTTTTAATAATTTTTTCTATTTTTTATGATTTTTTTAATTTTGCACTATAAAATTAATTATTTTATTTGGAATATAGATTACTTTTTTGACTTTAGTTTTTTCAATTATACCCGCTTGATAACACAAATCTTCAACTTCGGCTTGCCCTGCACCATTATTTATGGTGATTGTACGTTTTAACTTACCGTTTATTTGAACCGGTAATTCCAAAGTATCTTCTACTAGATATTTTTCGTCATATTCAGGCCAAACTTCGTCTAAAATTTGATGTTCAAAAACTCGCTCAAAAATTTCACTTGTAATATGCGGAGCTAGTGGATTAAGTAGAATTAAAAATTGTCTTAATTCGTCTTTTGTAATAAAGCCGTCTTCTTTAATATCTTTAATAAAGGACATAAACGCAGCAATTGCAGTGTTTAATCTTAAATTTTCATAATCTTGTGAAACTTTTTTGATTAATTTATTAAGTTTAAAGATATGTTTTTCGGAAACTTCTTCGCCCTTAATCATATCTTGCAAATCCCAAACACGATTTAAGAAAGACGTTATACCCGTGATACCTTTAAAAGTCCACATAACACTGTCTTCGTAACCGCCCAAAAAGTGCAGGTGCAGTCTTGCAACATCGGTACCATATTTGTCAATAACTTCCATCGGCGAAACACCGTTTGCCGAACTCTTACTCATCTTTTTGCCCTTATCGTCTAGAATTAGACCGCTACCCATTTTCCTAACAAAGGGGTCTCGCGTAGGGACAGCGCCGATTTCATATAAGAAATTTTGCCAAAAGAACGCATATAGCACGTGTCTAGTAATGTGTTCCGTACCGCCAGTGTAACAGTCTACACTCCCCCAATACTGCAATTTTTTGTAATCAGCCAAAGCCTTATCATTGTGCGGGTCGGCGTACCTTAGCCAGTACCAACTAGACCCAGCCCAGTTCGGCATAGTATCGGTTTCGCGCTTTGCAGGTCTGCCACACTTAGGACACTTGCAATTTACCCAGTCCGTAGCCTTTGAAAGTGGCGAATCGCCGTTCTCATTCGGCAAATAATCTTTTATTTTAGGCAAAACGAGTGGCAAATCTTTTTCATCTAATGGAACAGTGCCACAATTATCACAAAAAACCACAGGGAAAGGTTCGCCCCAGTAACGTTGTCTGTTAAACGGCCAGTCTTTCATACGGTAGTTGATTTTAGGCTCGCCCGCGCCTATGTCAACAATTTTTTCAGCAATCGCGCGTTTTGCTTGTAACACATTTAGTCCTGTAAACTCGGCAGAGTTTAGCATTTTTCTATTCTCTGGAATGTAAACGTCTTTTTCTACGGCATTTTTGCTACAATCGCCTTCAATTACTTGAATAAAAGGAATATTGAATTTTTTAGCAAACTCAAAATCGCGTTGGTCATGAGAAGGTACCGCCATTGCAGCTCCCGTTCCATAATCAACTAACACAAAATCGGCTAAATAAACAGGAATTTTTGCATTATTTATAGGATTTACAGCATATACACCTTTAAGAACGCAACCTGATTTTTCCTTTACATTAGACAATCTATCAAATTCGCTACGTAGCGAAACTTTTTGCTTGTATTCTTGCACTTCGTCATAGTTTTGGATACTATCTTTAATCTTTTCTACTAAATTGTGCTCAGGAGCAAGGGCTAGAAAAGTTACCCCATAAATCGTCTCAATACAAGTCGTGTAAATGTCAATTTTATCTAATTTTTCGCCTTTTTCGTTGACAAAATTAAAGATTACTTGCATACCTTCACTCTTACCTATCCAGTTACGCTGTGCTTCTTTTAAACTCTCGTTCATTTGAATTCTATCAACATTTTCTAGCAACTTCCCAGCATATTCTTGCATTTTTAAGAACCAAACCCAACGCTCTTTTTGCACAACTTCGCCACCACAACGGTCACAAACGCCGCCTTGACAATCTTCATTTGATAACACAGTTTTACAATTTTCACAGAAGTTTACATAACCTTTTTGCTTGTATGCTTTACCTTGCTTTAATAATTGTAAAAATATCCATTGAGTCCACTTGTAATAGTCTGGGTCGCTAGTGCAAATGGTTCTACTCCAATCAAAAGAAAGCCCCAATCTCTTAGATTGCTCTAACACATTTTTTAGACCTGCTTGCACAAATTCATGTGGGTCTGTGCCATTTTTTATTGCTGCATTTTCAGCAGGTAGCCCAAACGCATCTCCGCCTATAGGAAAAAGCACATTGTATCCCTTAAAACGTTTGTAACGTGCTAAGGCATCAGCTGGAACTGTCCCCTTTAAGTGCCCCATATGTAAATTTCCGCTAATATTGAAAAATTCATATAATATATAATATTTAGGCTTTGTTGGGTGAAAATCAACCGCACGGAATGCTGGTTCGTTCTGCCAACGCTCTTGCCATTTTGCTTCTATCTGCTTAAAATCATACATAACTAAACCTCTAAATAAATATTGTTTTTATATTATCAAAATACTGTAAATTTGTCAATAAAATAGAAAATTATAAAACGTTTTCTTGTAAAAATTTATAGTATAAAAAAGTTATCCACATTTCACTTTTACACGTGGATAACTTTTAAATTTTTTAATTTTTGTTTAAAAAATATAATTTTTTAATAATTTTTCACACTTTTTATAGTACTATGCATTATTTTTTGCTTAATTTTTATTATTTTTTTAGGTTTTTTAATACTATGCAATGTTTTTTATAATATTGCGTATTTTTTTACTAGTTTTTGATGTTTTTTAGATTTTCCCTATATTATATTTTTATGGTATTATGCATTACATTTTAAAGTATTATGCATTGTTTTTTGTGGTACTATGCAATTTTTTATATTTTTATAATAATTTTTTAATATTTTTTGTTACGTAAAAATTAATTATTTTTTTACTTTAATTAAGTTCAAAACTGCGTACACAATCTACTCTTTCACGAACCACTGCAGAATATTTTTTGCAAGCAGATTCAAACGAGATATAAACTCTGCCGTCTATATACACAAGTTCTTCTGCCATACAAGGACCACTGATGTTTTCTTCTAGCACTGAATCGTCAAGATACCAAACAGGGACATCTGTTTCGCCTATTTTCATTGTCGCATCATTAGGATTTTCCAAAACATTTTCATAAATTTTTATATTTGAATTAGGTATTGAATATGAAGTGGATAAAACTATTTTCCCGCTATCACTTATTGCCATACCTTGCACCAAAGCACCGATTGATAAAATTTGCGTAGGGGTGGTTGACGCAAGCCCATATTCGCCCGCACTATCAATAGTAAAAGCACTGATTATCGCCCTATTTTCTGTACCATTACTAGTGGTGAAATAATGGCTTTCATCAGTTTCATAATTTCCTTCTCTATAAAATTCGCCTACCCAAAGCACTCCATTAGTTACATTACAAAAATCGGCCGAATTTTGCGGGTCAAACCCATCTATAAAATTTACAGCCCCGCCATTTTCTACACTTAATGCATCACTAACCGCCATTCTGTAAACCATATCGTCAGTGGTTGCTAACCAAAAATTAGTACCATCGGTTGAAATACCACCACAATGTCCAAAATAATCTTCACCATTTAACTTCATTGTAAAATATTTTACAACTTCATTTTGCTCACCATTTACTAAATACACCCTTGACGGCATTGACTCATCTTTCATATAGCCACTAAACACAAACAAGTCTTCATTTTCTAAATAAGTCAGCCCCTGTTGTGTAAACCCGTCTTCTATCCCTGGAATATTGACTTCTTCATTTGTTCTTTCGTAAAATTCGTCGTAATTATCACCAAAGAAATAAACCAAAACGGCAATTACTAAAATCAAAACAATCGCAACCAAAATCCACAAGGTAATTTTTAAACCTTTACTCATTTCCCTCTCCTTTTGTATTATAAAAATAAGTATAACAAATATTTGAAAAATATCAAAATAATTTATATCTTTTTTTCAAATAATATTTGTTAAAATATAATCAAAAATTTAATTATTTAAAAATGTAAAAATTAAATAAAAGACAAGTGATTTCAAGTACTATGCATAGTATTATGCAAGTACTATGCATTAAAAATCGCAAAAATTACGCAGAAAGTCATTAAAAATGCGTATTTTTTGTTAATTTTTAATAAAAATTTTAAAAACTAGTATCTTTTGGTAAAATAAAAAAATTAAAATTTTAATCTTTTATGAATATAATTTTCATAAAAAAATAAATGAGTAAAGCAAAAAAGAGCATGAATCTTTGCCCTTTTCTACTTATTATTTTGTAAATTATTTTTTAAAGAATTATTACATTTGTATTTCAGTTTCTTTTTCGTTAGTCGTTGATTCTTTATCCTTATCAAATGATTCTAAGCTTGCAACTTTTGCAACTGCTTTGTTATGCCCATTTTCTTTTTCGCTACGTTTTTGGTCAGGTATAGACCAACGAGAAACAGATACTCTAAATGATGCCCTATCGCCATACTCACTTTCATAATTAAAATCTAACATAGTACGCCATCTTCTGTGGTCATATCCTATTCCTGATATTTTAAAACTATCTTTTGGCTTTTGAGGTTTTTCTCCTTCAGCTTCTGGTTCTGTGTCTTTAGTTTCGCCAGTATCTCCACCGCCTATACCAATAGTACCCCTATCATCTTTCAATTTTACCCCAAACAAACCTTGAGTAATGCCTGCTTTTATAGTTTCAGCATCTATTCCTGCCTTTAATTGTTTGGCAACACTGGATAAATCTTCAAAAGAACGGCCTTCACGTTCTGCGAAATACAATTCCAAATCACCATTATCTAGCGCTTGTTCTAACCACGCGTCAATTTCATTACGACGATTAGCATCTACCAAAACAACTTGTCTTAAACATTCTAATGTTCTTTCCTTTACTGAGTCAAATCTTTGTTTTTGTTCCATACTCACACCTGCTTTTAATTAATATATGCATATTATATCATACTTTGACATGAAGTCAACAAAAGTATTGATTTTTAATTTTTTATTCATATTATAATACAACAAAATTAACCACAGATATTCATATTTTTATTTTTTAACATATACTAGATATATAATGTGTTTTGCATATATGAAAAGCATTTTTATTAATTTAGTGAACAAAAAAAGCAGTATAGTCGTAAAATTTTGCCACTATACTGCATATTTTGTAAATTTTGCTTAATTTAATATTTTAAGTTACTAAACACCGCTATAAATCTAGGTCTTCTACAGAATCTACTATTTTAAAATTTATTATATCGTTTTTATCATAACCTAATTTACACCAATTTTCAATTTGCCGTAAAACAGCATCATAGAATCCCTGGTAATTCACTAAAATAATTTCAGCCTTATGTTCTTTTTGGCGTTTTGTCTCATTGCTATATACAAATTCCTCTAAAGTACCAGTGCCACCAGGTAAAACTATAATTTTATCACAAGTAATAATTTGCTGTAACCGTTCTGCTTCGTTTTTTACAATGGTAATTTTAGCCTTTGGTTGAAATTCAGTTAATGTAGGTATATCATATTTAGCATAAAATTCTGGAATAACAAATTCCACATTATTACTAATCTTGCAAAACTCTTTTAAGGTTTCCCCCATCAAGCCTACCAAACGCCCACCCTGCACATAAGTATGTCCGCCTTTTGCTAACATTTTTCCTATTTTACGAGCTTGTTCATTAAAGTTTTCATTTTTTAATTCAATTGTACCAGCACAAACAAAAATACGCATATTGACTCCTAAAAACTTAACTATTTAAATTATATCATATATTGTGCAAATTTAGAAACACTTTTTATTAATTTTTAAATAATTATTTATATTAATTTTATTATTAAAATAGATTAAATTGTAATTCATTGTTAATATGCAATTCAATAATTTTTAATTACCGTTGGAAATTAAAAGAGATAAATTTAAATATTTTTAGCCTTAACTTTCACTTTTCAATTTTCAATTACCGCCGTTAATCTAACAAAAAGATAGATTTATTAAAAATAAGTTAGTAGGAGGTTCGGCGGTTAAAATTTTCAATTACAATTAAAAAAGAGCAATTGCTCTTTTTTAGTTGTTTGTGTCGTCGTTGATGTGTGAATTGTCTAGTAATTCAAATTTGGCTATTATTTGTTTGCCGTCCATTTCTGCTAGATTTATTGTTATAGACATTTGCGTGCTAAAGGGTTCGGCAGCATCGCCTAAAAACCAGCCTACAAATTGATATCCATAAAAGCAAACGGCACTTAAATTTGTAGTGGTGCTAGTTTCGTCATAACCGCCCATTCGGACTTCTCCGCCCCCGACCGCAGAAACAGCCACTCCGTTAACTACGTTATCAGTAAAAACTGCCGTAATTGTAACATCTTCGGTGATTGATAATTCAAGTGGATTATCTAACTGGGTAGTTGTGCCTGATTCACCTACAATTTGCCAGTAAAGAAAGGCGACTTTTTGATTTGGTACGGCATATAAGGTCATTAAAGTACCGTACGGCAAAATTGATTGATTTCTGAATTGCCCGAACGCAACCAGCACAAAGGGTTACCCAAAGCATTACCATCAGTTGAATAACCAGACCTAAAGCCTTTTTCTGCTTGCGAAAGCCCCCAAAAGCCTAGTCTAGCATCGGCATTACCTGGGTTATCGCCATATTCAGTCTCACCACTATAATGTACTTCGTAATAACTAGGTATCCAAAACGCGTCATTTATGGAGTTTTGTGTTAAGGAATTCTCTGTTGCTTTGAGAGTACCCGAAACTTTTGTATCTGCCTGGTTGCTTTGCCAGGTGTTGCCTGTCGCCGTTTCCATTTGTTGCGGCGTAATTATAATTCCCGCCCTTTCCGCATTTGAAACCAAATTAAGAATAGGAAATCTACTACTAAGTGATTGATAAACATTTTGCGTACTAACTCTTAAATATGAATCGTCATAATGCGTTGTTGATAAAAATCAATATTGTATTACTTATTAATAACGCAAAAATTATTATTGCCGAAACTATCCCTATTAAATACCTTTTAGATAACATACCACCACCACAAAAATCTACAACTTTTTATAATTATACAATAAAACGCACAAAAAATCTTACATTTTAAATAGTATTAAGCAAATTATATAAAAATATTTAAATAAATGCGCATCAAATTTTATTGTTTCATGTTAAGTTTGGGGAAAAATTGAGATTGAACTCCTCTAGCTCCTAAAACAAAAAAAAAAAAAGAGCAATTTCTATTACAAATGCATACCCCAAAAGTTAAACATTTTTGAAGATGCTTTTCAAAATAATTGCTCTTTTTATTTAATTTCTAAAATTTAGTAAATTTTACTATAAAATTACGAATTTTGAATTACTTTTTTTAATTACTCGTTGTTTTCTTTTTGTTGTTGCTTTTCTTCTTCGGCTTTACGCTCGTGGTAGTTCTTGTAGCCTACCTTGTGGTTGTCGCCTTCGTCCCACTTTTCACCGCCACTAGCAAACACGGCAATCATTAACCCTGCCGCTACAACGATAGCGATAATAGGTAGAACTAAATTGCCTGGAATGGCAAGTGCAGATACTAGACAAAGAATTGCAGCAATGAACAAGCCTACACCTATCCAAACTTTAAATTTCTTAATTGAAACGTTGTTTTTTTGGAAAAGCCCTTGAATAAGCATAATTGCCCCCAAACCGCCACAAAGCAGTACACCAGCCCAAGCGAGGCTAAAATCTCCAAATGTTTCTGGCATAGTAATAGACAAAAGCCAAAACACAGCAGCACACAATACAACTAAAGCACCTAGTACTTTATAAATAAAATTTCTACTCATAATTATTTCCTTTTATATATTATATCATTATTTTATCAAATTTTTTATTAAAAAGCAAATTTTTATATAGATGTTATTCTTTAAATGCAATATAGACTAAAAATTAAATACTTCTAAAATAACCTATACAAGTTTAGCAAATTATCTGCTACAATATTGATTAAAAATTAAGTATTCTTAAACTAAACTAAATTAAACAAGATTTGCAAGTTATCTAAATTTAATATTTATCAAAAAATCAAGTACTACTAAACTAACCTAAGTAAAATTAAAAATTTATCTTGGTTATACGTTTATTAAAATTAATTGCTGAAAACTAATATGAAACAAAACCTTTATACTTTATAGTTATATGGAATACAAAAATCAAATCATTTTAGCAGGCTATCTTTGTTCAATATTTTATGAAACACAATAAGATGTTGCAATAATAAGAACTGCAAACATTAGCAATTATCTTAGCACAACATTTGCTGAAACTGCTGAGATTTCGTCCCCTTCTGTGAGAACTATATCGGAAAAGTGCTTAACCTTCTTAACAAGTCCACCTATGCGGATATTGATTTCATCTACATTTTCGTCTGCAGAAAGCACGGTATATTTACCTGGTAAAATTTTGCCCGTTTTAGTAACTTTGTACTTTTTGCCACGTTCTAGCATAATGTCGCCTTTGTTTAGGGTTACAGCCACTCTGCCTTGCTCGTCTACGACTTTTTTATCCTTAGTGTAACGCACGCCGTCCTTTATATACACTCCGTCAACGCGTTGGTCACTTGAATTGCTATGTTTAACGATTGCGGTAATTATCCACGCACAAACCACAATTACAAGCGCCGCCCCTACGCAAATTAATGCAATTTCACTCCAAACCATTCTTTTTTCTCCTTATATTTTATTTTGAATAGTATAACTCATTTTCTTTTGATAAGCAACTATTTGTCTCATCAATTAATTCTTGTAAATTTACTTTACTCGGTTTTTTAGCAAATTCCAGCATTTCACTGTGTGAATATTTTTCTAACAAACGCCCGACTAGTGTATAAGCCACACGATAAGACCCATCTAAATTTTTAAAATTTTGTTGCAATTCTTTTGCAGTATATGGAATGTGATTTGTTTTGTAATAATCTTGCCCCACAAGTTGAGTCGCTAAACCTTCACTAAACCACGATAAGTTTTTTTCCTGTATTATATTGCGATGGCATACATGCACAAACTCATGAATAGGCGTAATCAAAAATTCGTCTAAAGTTATATCGTTATGTGCTTCTGTCTGCCTGCACAAGTCCAAACTCAACATATTTATATTGCCGTCGTACGTATCGGCTATCATCCAGTCGTGATATTGTGCCCCTTCTTTTTCTAGCCACGGTATAAGATTTTGCTTGTATTCTTCTTTATTATTGTAAATCTTAATCAACGTCTTTTTTGGCAAACTCTCCAAATCAAACCACTTTAAAATTCGTGAATATTCTTTATCCAAAACCGCTTGCACTTGATTTGCTAAATCTTTATCTTTTTCATCAAATTGCAGAATAAAATTTTTATTTTCTATTTTTTTCATTATTTTTGAATATTTCCTTGAAAATTTAAACAATGATAGGTTTTTTGCTACTTACCTGCAAATTTTTGCTAGTAAGCAGTAATTTTTATACACTTAATAACAAAAAACTTAATCACCGAAGAAATACGACAAAGCCACAATTCCTGCAATAATTGCAAGAACCAACATAACAGTCCAAAAAACTTTAAGTTTTGAAACAGGGGTTTTGCCTGTAATTCTGCCGTTTTCGCCATTGATATAAAAGTTGTAAAGTTTGTTTTTGTATTTGTAATGGCCAACATACACTGGCACAAGTACATATTTATATTTTTGTTTTAAAAAGGCGGTATTCACATTTAAGTAAGATTTTACGTCATAATCATAACGGCTTAAAATTTTACGTTCAATATCTTTTTTCATAGAAGTCTGGCACTCGCGCCAACACGTTGCGCCGTCTTTATTGTAAGTGCTAGCCGAGTATCCGCGCAAGTAGTCTTGATTGTAAGTAGGCGCGCCGTTTGTGGTAAAGGGCGAAATGCTCACAAGCGTCGCATTAGGAATATTACTAGATGCCTGCACAATGTAATCGTCAAAATTTAAATCTTGCTTACCACTGATACTAAAATACCTTGTATGCACGGTGGTAACAGGTCTGCCGTTTACTACGTGAGTAGTAGTGTAATTCTTCCCCAACTGCCCTGTATAAGTAGATTTTGTCTCAGTATCAAAGGTAAATACAGGGTTGTACACACCTTTAATATTTTCGGGCTTGGCACTTTTTTTGAAAGCACGTGGAGCATAAAACTTCTTTTTTGCCCAGTTTAGAGCAATTTGAGATGCTCGGGTGTTTTCTAGTTTAAAAGGAACGATACCTTGCGGTTTAAGTCCTGCGAGTTCTTCCGTTTTTACTATATTATTTGTACCGCAAAAAGGACATTCGTGCGTCACGTCTTGATTTGAAATAATTTCCTTCGCGCCACAACTCTTGCACTGGTAAACTTCGGCTTCTTGCCACACTTTCGCGTTTGAGATTAAATCGGACAAGTCTTTTTCTACGACTTTCCCGCTCTCAGGCAAGTCAAACTTGCTACCACAATACTGGCAAACCATTTTTTGAGATTTTGCATCAAAAATGGCTTCTCCACCGCAATTTTCACAACGATAAACTGTGGTTTCCACATTATCGTCACTATAAAGTTTTTCTTCCGCGGTCTTTTTCTTTTTAGGTTCTTTTAGTACGTCCTCTTCCTTTTGTACTTCACTCATTTTAATTTACTCCCACATTCTGGACAGAATTTTGCGTTTGGCTTTACTTCTGTACCACAATTAGGGCAAGTAGGTTTCAAATTTTGGCCACATTCAGGGCAGAATTTAGGATTGCCGTGTAGGGTCGCGCCACAAGTAGGACAAACTTTGCCTGCTTGAGCATTTGCATTGGTATTGGACATTTGTTGCATATTTTGAGCAAACATATTGCCCATTCCCATACCCATACCTAAGCCCATTCCTGCGCCCATAGTACTACCTGCGGCACCTGGGTTGTTGGCTGCTGCCTTCATTGCTTCCAAAGTTTCTACTTGTGTGTAAACGTCCATATTTTTACGCAACATACCTAGACTGGTACTCTTGTCTAGCGCTTTCTCTAATTCTTCTGGTAATGAGAATGATTCAAATACAAATTTAGTCAACTGCAAACCGATTTCTTTAAAGTCGCCCTGCAATTTTTGTTCCACTATGTTAGACAATTCTTGCAAGTTTGCTGCCATATCTAGTACTGGAATTTGACATTCCCCGATTGCGTCTGAAATACCGCTAACTACCATACTACGTAAGTAGTCTGTGATTTGGTCGGTTGTGAAACTTGTGTTTGTGCCACTTAGGTTTTGCATAAATACGTAAGCGTCATCAATCTTGAATGAATAATTACCAAAACCCCTAATTCTCACTGCGCCGTAATCTTTATCACGCACTAAAATAGGGTTAACAGTACCCCACTTTTGGTTTGTAAACTGTTTAGTATTTACAAAGTAGATGTCCGATTTGAAAGGCGTCTCAAAACCGTACTTCCATGACATTAATTTTGTAAGAATTGGCATATTGTCGGTGTCTAACTTATAATAGCCTGGCAAAAACACATCGGCAAGTTTACCATTGTCAATAAAAATTGCCACTTGGCTCTCTCTTACGGTCAACGCAGAACCTTTGTTAATTTGGTCTTTAGTAACAGGATACTTCCAAACAATCAAATTACTATTAGTATCTGTCCACTCTATATTTTTTAAAATTCCCATTATATATCTCCTTATATGTTTATAATATAGAATTATATCATAACTATATTCATATTTCAAATAAAATGCAACAAAAAAAATCGGTTATTTAAACCGATTTTATTCTCCCATTTCTTTTTCTTTATTAGTATTTGATTTTTCTTTTGCAAATTTGCTCGCTGTAAAGGTTTTATTGCTTTGTCTAGCACGCAAAATTACATCATCTATATTAGTGGTTATACCCGCTTGTGCGGTAACTTGTTTTAACATTTCAGCACGGCGGCTCAAATCTTTCACAAAATAAGGGTCTCTACCGAAAACTTCAGCAAAAAAGTTGTTTACATCTTGTATATTTAGCGGCGTATCTATTTGAACATTGCGCACGTCTACTCCGTCTAATTCCTTTAAACTACTATTGTCCCCCGTGTGTTGATTGAACTGTCTACGGAATTCGGCTCTAAACTGCCCCCTTGCATCAAAATAGACAGATGTCATATTCTTTACTAACGTATGGTAAGCTGTACTTGCACGCCTAATTCCGTTTTTAACATCAAAAAACGCAAAACCTTTTCGTACTCCTGCAGTATCAGCATTAAGAGATTTCTCAGGCTCTTGTGAATAGACACAAATTATAGCGCCCGTCTTGCCATCTTGCCCCACAACACTCATACCACAAAGGACAGCATTATCTAGTAATTCAGGTGTAAAATCATTTTCAAATTCATTTTGTTTTGCCATAGAACAAACTCCTTTAGTTTAAACAAATTAATTAAATTCAAGCACAGTTATAAATGCACGTTGTCCAACTAAACTCACAAGCAAAAAACATAATTTAAGTAAATATAATCGCACTAAAACTCTATGTCTCATTGCTTTTTAGTTTTTACATTATAACACAAGACAAAAGTTTTGTCTATAATTTAAAATAATTTTTTCATATTTTTTGTATATTTTTTAATAATTAAAAATAAGTGAGAAAAAATACAGAAAAATCGCTAATATTACTTTTTATCTAGTAGAAAAGCTATCGCGTTTATTACTTTTATTCCGCCAAAATTGCCCAAATTATATTCGTCTAAAGTTATTAAAAATTTAGGATAATTATCCTTTATAGATTGCAGTGGCAATAGTTCTGTTTTTAGTTTATCGCTATCTAGGACACTAGCAGATACTTGATAATATTCCACCCCGTCACTATTAGTCGCCACAAAATCAACTTCCCTATCATTTAGTTTTCCTACGTTTACATTATAACCACGACTAAGCAATTCTAAATAAATTACATTTTCTAAAACGTGCCCTATATCTGAATCACTATTATTTAACATCAAATTCCTTAAACCTATATCCACTACATAATATTTTGATAAAGATTTCAAATGTTGCTTGCCTTTTACATCATAACGAGTGGCTTCGTATATTAAGAAACATTCTTTTAAATAATTAATATATTTTTCAACCGTATTGTATGAAGTTTTTCTATTATTTGAAGTTAAGGTATTAGCTATATTTGTACTAGAAACTAGATTACCTATATTATGAAAAAGATATTTCATTATACTATCTAAAATAGACAAATCTATTTGCGGGTAACGTCTAGCAATATCAAAATGCTTAGTTTTTGTTTACAGCAGTGATTATTACATCTACGCCCGAGTCTAAGATATTATGTACTAGCACATCGCCAAATTGCGGGTTTTTAGGTTCGGGAGCAGATTTGATTGTCTTGATTACGTCCCAGTATTTGCTTTTTTCTATATCGCCTTTTGTACGTACGCTTAACGTATCACCATTACTCATTTTATAAATAGTGGTAACTGTACGCATAGGGCGAGTAAACTCTTGTTTGCCGTATTCAGCACCACGTGGGCAACGGTTACCCGTAACTACTACTTCACCATTTTGCTCGGTAACTACCAAATGGCACCCGATAGGGCAACGAATACAAATTGTTTCTAATTTTTTCATATTTTTACTCCAAAACTTGAATTTCAAAGTGCAAATCTTCTTGAATTTTAGACTTGTCTATAGTGACTGTCTGCATTTCGCCCGCCGTTACCACAGGTGCAGGTCTGCGAGAAATTTCCACTCCGCCACTTATGGCTCTAATAATTGTGCGGCGGTAATTTTTATTTACTCTAAAGGAGACTTGCACTTCGCCCGCCCCCGTTTTATATATGTATTTTGGCGCAGTATATTTAATATGGTCATCAAAAGTAATTTCCACTTTTTCGGCAGTCGGTAACTTGCCTAAGGCATACAGCCCTGCGCACTCGCCCGCGTGCTGTCCTTCGCGTGATACATTATCTACAAGGTCGTTTACGTGCAACACATTACCCGCACAGAATAGCCCTGTTTTACTTGTTTGGAAATACTCGTCTACGCAATATGAATTAGTGGTTGGGTTAAATTCAAGTTGAAAATCATTTGCAATTTCAATCTCGGGCAACAAGCCAACTGAAAGCAGCAAAGTATCGCACGGAATAAACTTCTCTAATTCAGCAACGGGCTGTAACTTTTGGTCCACTGGTGCTACATAGACACCTGTTAGACGTTTGTCACCTTCTACTCGGGTAACCGTAGTGGATAAATTTAGCGGAATATTAAAATCTTTTACACATTGTGTAATATTACGTGCCAGCCCTCCACTCTGTGGCATTATTTCGTAAATGCCTAAAACAGTAGCGCCTTCGCAAGTCAGCCTACGCGCCATAATAAGCCCTATATCGCCCGAGCCTAGAATAACTACACGTTTGCCAACCGATTTGCCTTCTATATTGATTAATTTTTGTGCGCAACCCGCTGTAAAAATACCGCTAGGTCTTGTACCTAAAAGTTGCACACTGCCCGCAGGTTTTTCACGGCAACCTAATGCCAAAATCACCGCTTTTGCTTCTACTTCAATCAAATCTTCGTCATTATATGCGGACACCAAATACCCATTAGGAGTGCATTCTATCATATACACAAAGGAATTTAAGTAATATTTTACATTTTTGCATTCGTTTACTTTATCTATCCAACGATGTGCGTATTCAGGACCCGTGAGTTCTTCATTAAATACATGCAGTCCAAAACCATTGTGAATACACTGATTTAAAATACCGCCCAGTCTTTCATCACGTTCTAAAATCACGCATTTAGCCCCGCTTTTTTCCACACCGCAGGCGGCAGCCAAACCACAAGGACCGCCCCCGATAATGACAACATCAGTTTTAATCATTTACTTAGACTCCCCATTTGCTAAAATTTCGCTACCTTGCCCATTTAGTGTAATTTCTTCCTCTGGACATTCCATATTGCTAGACATAATTTTTAACAACTTCGGCAAGCAAAAACCGCCTTGACAACGTCCCATAGTAGGGCGGACACGTCTTTTTATACCGTCTACAGTGGTAGGTTTCAACGGACTATTTAAGGCTTGAATGATTTCACCTTCTGTAATCTTCTCGCAACGGCAAACAATTTTACCAAATCTAGCATCTTGCTTAATTAGTGCTTTTAACTGCTTTTTGTCCATAGTTTCTGTGTTGATGTATGGCTCGCGAGAAACAAATTCATGGTTTCGCGTCTGCAAGCCGTCTTGAATCATTTTCTCCACTAGATATTCAGCAATAGCGGGGGCGGCAGTAAGGCCAGGAGAGCAAATACCTATGGTGTAGTAAAACCTAGTGTCTGGTAATTTTTCTATAATGAAATCTTCCCCACTTACAACTCTCACGCCCGCAAATAACTTAATGATTTTTTTATAGTTTGGTTGCTTAACTGATTGTACAATTTTTTCTTTAATTTGCGAAATACCTTCGGCATCTACCTTTGTGTCATAAGGTTCACAAGGAATTGCCGTAGGCCCTAACATTATGTTGTGATGTAGTGTAAGAGTTGCTAAAATACCTTTACCCGCCTTAGTAGGCAAAGGGAATATAGGACGGTGGACAAAGCCGTTTTGCGATTTATCTAGTAGCAAGTACTCGCCTTTTACATACTTCATAGGGTATTCAGGCGCACCCGCTAATTTGTTTACGTCATTTGCGCCCACGCCTGCACAGTTTACTACAAAATCAGCCATTACACTTTGGTCACCCGCAGAAATTATATACTCATTATTAATAGGTTTAATATTGTCTACGTCAAAATTTAGTTTTACAGTCCCGCCGTTCACCACGCCTTCTTCACAAAGAGCAATACATACAAGATACGGCGAAATAACCGCCCCCGTAGGAGCAAACAAGGCAATGTCAATATTATCTGCCAAATTCGGCTCCATTTTGTGCAATTCTTCCCGCTCTACAATTCGCATACCTTGTACACCGTTTTTTATACCGCGCTCAAAAAGTTTATTTAAGTCTTCCCTGCCCGATTCGTTAGCTACAACCAACGTCCCACATTGCAAAATATCAACTTTCAATCTGCTACACATACTAGGATACATTTGGCTACCGCGAATATTGAATTTCGCCTTTAATGTCCCAGGCACAGGGTCGTAGCCTGCGTGCACTATACCACTATTTGCCTTTGTACTACCGTTTGAAACATCGTCTGCCTTTTCTAGCAAAACCGTCTTTACACCCTTACGTGTCAATTCGCTAAACAAACTTGCCCCTACAATGCCAGCCCCTATTATAGCAACCTCAAATTTTTCCATAAACTACCGCCTTAATAAATAATTAATTAAATTTTAATTTTTTTTGATAATAAAGTCAAACAAAATAATCTAAACCAGCAAATATTGTTTGTTAAAATTGCAAAAAAATGCTAAACTATATTAAAAATCACTTTAGGAGGTCTCAAATTGATTACCAGCAACCAAAAAAGATTTATCTTAGCCATTGATTTAGGTACAACCAGTATTCGTACTCTTTGCTACGATTTGCAAACGCACGAATTCTTAAACATTAACCAAAGACGCATAAAGCAATTTTATCCACACCCAAACTGGGTAGAGCAAGATGCCGAAGAAATTTATTCCGTCATTCACTCTTGCCTTAAAGAAACAGTGAAAGATTTGCCCGAAAACTTGATTTTTGGTTTAGGGCTAACCAACCAACGTGAAACGGTGGTTGCGTGGGATAGGACAACGGGCAAGCCTTTGGCAAATGCTATTGTATGGCAATGTAGGCGTACTTATGAAGAATGTGAGAAAATGCGTCAAGACAAAAAAGTCAACAAGTTCATTCGCTCCAAAACGGGTCTTTTCCCTGATTCTTATTTCAGTGCCACAAAAATCAAATGGCTACTTGAAAATAACAAAGCCGTGCAAACAGCCCTAAAACAACACAACCTTTGCGTAGGTACTTTGGACAGTTACACAGTATTCAGGCTAACTGGCGGTAAAAGTTTCATTACAGACCACAGCAACGCAAGTCGTACCCTTCTTTATAACCTTGTTAAACAAGATTACGATGTTGATTTGCTGGAATTTTTCAACATTCCGCGCGAAATCTTGCCAGATATAGTAGATTGTGATGCTTGTGTGGGCGAAACCATTGTTTCAGGTAAAAAAATTGCTATCGGTGGAATTTTAGGAGACCAACAGGCTTCCCTATTAGGTCAAGCGTGTACCAAAGTCGGCGAAGTCAAGACGACATTCGGCACGGGGGCTTTTATGCTGGCAAATATAGGCGAAAAACCTTATTTGAGTGAAGATTTAATCACCACTATCGCGTGGAAAACTCGTGAAGGCACAAATTACGCTTTTGAAGGGCAAATGTACAGCGCGGGTGCCTGCATTAACTGGCTAATTGATAGATTGCGTCTTATTGATTCGGCAAAAGAAAGCGAAACTTTGGCAAAGTCTGTGCCTGATAGTGGCGGGGTGCTGTTCATACCTGCTTTGGCGGGACTGGGCGCGCCTTTTTGGAAAGGAAATGCAAAGGCTGAATTTCGTGGAATTACCCTTGCTACTACCGATGCTCACCTTGTACGTGCCGTTTTGCGTAGTATTGCCTATAATGCGCGTGCGGTGTATGATTCTATGATTAAATGTGTTGATTTTGAAAAAACCGTTATGCGTGTAGACGGCGGTATGACTATGAATAATATGTTTGTGCAGTTTTTAAGTGATATTTTGCACGCACCTATCAAAGTTTCGGAAGAGAAAGAATCAACGAGTCTGGGTGCTTGCTTTATGTGTGGACTGGCCTTTGGAGCGTTTAAATCTTTGGGTAGTTTGCACAGTTTGTATAAATCAAGTAAGACCTTCCGCCCTACCGCCCACGACACAGATAGAGAAGCGCATTACAAGGCTTGGCTTGATGTGATTAAAAGTATTTAACCAAAAGACCGCCAAACCGCGGTTTGCGGTAATTGAAAATTAAAAATTGAAAATTTCGGCTGAAAACTATATAATATTATTAAAATATTTTCACCTCTTTTCCTCATTTTTTTGTTTAGCAAATTGAAGGTTAAGGAAATGGCTTATAAACATTAAAATTTATTAATAATTGAGTAATATTAAGGAGTTAGAAAATGATACATTCGTTAGCGGGTGGGAAAATCAAAGATTTGGACTTTGCCGATTTTGCCAAAGTGGAAATCTTAGACGGCGAAGCGCAAGGCAAAATTTCGTGGTATATCACAAATATTTTAGATTTAAATGTGGGAGACACTGTGCTTGTGCCTGTTGGCTTAAACAACACGCAAACCCCTGCAAAAGTCTTAAAAATAGAGCGAAATCTCTCGTCACAAGTTTCCCCTATCCCCATAAAACGTGCAAAGGAAATTATACAAAAATGCTAAGCAAAAAATATTAAAAAAAATACTAGGTTATATGCCTAGTATTTTTTGTAATTGAAAAAATGCGGACATAAATATGACAAAGTTTAATAGGCGGTTACGATTTTCAATTACCGCTACACGGAATGTGTAGTGCTAAATTTTGTTGCTAAGTTATAAAAAAGGATAATAGTATTTAAATTTAAATTTGGAAATAAGATAAAAATATTTTAATAATATTAAATATTTTCAGCCTTCATTTTCAATTTTCAATTACCGCCGTAATCATAAGCAAAAACGCTAAATAAAAATAATTTTTAGGCGGTTTTCGGCGGTAGATATTTTTAATGCTACTACACAGAACGTGTAGTGCAAAATTTTTTGTAGAATTAAAAAAATGAATAAAAATATTTAAATTTGAAATAAAATGCTAAAAATATTAAAAATATAATTGTACTCAGCCGAAACTTTCAATTTTATATTGTAAAGTAAAAAAGGCAGGATAGATTATTAATATTAAGTATCTCCTGCCTTAACTTTCAACTTTCAACTTTCAACTTTCAATTTTCAATTTTCAATTACGCAAACTGCGTTTGCGTCTACGCGGTTTCGGTCGCTTTATAATATTCCTTATAGTACTCTATGGCGTCTTTGAAAAGTTTTTCCATTTCGTCCATCGCGTTAGAGAGTTTAAACCTATCGCTATGTTCCAAATACCATTCGCCCAAAGCCTTTCTTTCGTCTGGATGCTCGTAGTAATAATCAATTTTTTGCGCCAAATCGTCTGTATTGCCGTACTTATACAAACTATCTGGGTTCGCATAAAAACGCATTGCCGCCTTTTTGCTATCACTAAACACGCACGGCCTACCGCAAGCCATTGCTTCTAGGCAACTAATACCTTCTAACTCAATTTCGCTAGGGTGAACATACAAATCTGCGTAATTCAACAAATCTAGGAAATCTTGTTTGTCTAAATATCCAAACGTTGCGTCTACGTTTAATTTTGTGGCAAGTTTGCGATAGTGCTTTTCTTGTGGCCCCTGCCCTGCAATAATCAATTTGATTTTATCCTTGTATTTGCTCTTGCTAACGGCTGATATCAAGTCGTTTTGGCATTTTTCCTTGCTGTATCTACCCGTGTTGGCAATAACGAATTTATCTTTGTATTCTTCGGGTTTTTCAGTAGGTTTATAGGTAAATTCCTCACGCACGCCGTTAGTAATCACTCTAAACTGGCACGTGCAGTTGTGTTCTTTAAACACTTCAGCAATTAATTCGCTCGGTGCGTGGGCAAAATCCACATATTGATAAAAAACCTTATAAAAACGGTAATAAATGCTGTCGTTTGCCAACTCAACATTTTTTAGCCCCATATGTGCGGTAACGTTCTCCGCCTGCACATGTGTTGCAGCGGTGTAGGCAATGTGCAATTCCCTGCAAAGCGGAATCACTGCCCTGCCCATTTGAAAAGGCATTAATATATGCACGATATCGGCGCCACGAATACCTTCCAAAAGTTTTTCCTTATCTGGCTTGCCGAGTACTACCCCGTTTTTGCTCACATATTTATTGAAACTATGAAAATTGCGTCTGGGCACACTAATCCACTTTATGCCAAACTCGTCTATATAATCTTTTTCACAAGGCGTAACTATGGTTACATTATGCCCACGTTTCACCATTTCACGTGCAAGAGTGTTATAAGTGTTGCTAGTGCCGTTTGCACTAAGTCCGTACATATCGCAAATTAATGTAATATTCATATTCAAATTCCTTTGCATTCTAATGCTTTTATTGTACTAGATTTTAGACAAAAAATCAAATATTATAAAAAATTTTACAAATTTAGACAAATTGTAAAATATGTCTAATGAAAAATGTGCAAAACTTTGCCAAATTTACAAAAATTTTTTGCTAAATAAATTGAATTATGGCGGAATATAATATATAATATAAGTTAAAGGAGGAAAAACATTATGGACGTAATAGTTATGCTGTACATCTGGATTGCTGTTATTTGTATAGCCGCCCTTGTAGAAGCCTTTACTATGCAAATGGTGAGCATTTGGTTTGTGGCAGGTGGTATTGTTTCTTTGATACTGTACTTCTGCGAAGTTAGTTATGAAATTCAAATAATTGTCTTCATTGCAGTTTCTATCATACTTTTAATTTCGCTACGTAAACTTTGCCTTAAATTCCTATTGAAAAACACAGACGAAAAAACCAACATTGATTCGCTGATAGGTAAAGAGGCCAAACTGCTAAAAAGCATTTCGCTAGGCGAACTGGGTGAAGTGAAGTTGGGCGATGTTGTTTGGACTGCCACCACCAAAGACGAGACTCCCCTTTCTGCTGGCACGTTAATTAAAATTGTGCAAGTGCAAGGCAATAAGTTAATTGTTCAGCCGATTGAAAGTACAAACAAGACAGAACAGAGCGAAACTTCAGCAAAAGGAAAAGAAGAAGAAAAAACCGCGGGCGAAATTCAAGCAACCGAGCAAGAAGAAGCAACCGAAAAGCAGGTTGAAACTCAAATAGACGAAGCCAATTCGGAACAGTCTGCAAAGGAAGAAACCGCGCAACCCAAAACAAAAGCACAGAAAAGCAATTCAAAATCAAAAAGCAAAAAATCAAACTAAGCCTATAAAATTAGGCAGATTTCCCGCAGGTTTTGTAGGTTTAGTTACAAAAATTTAATAAAGGAGAAAAATTATGTCAACAGGAGCAATAATAGCAATCGTGGTTATTGCGGTTGTAGCATTCATAATTTTAGGTTTTAGTATTAAAATTGTTAGGCAATCAACCGCATTAGTAATTGAACGTTTAGGAAAATATAAACGCACACTTGATACTGGTATTCATTTTATAATACCTTTCTTTGATAGACCTGCAGGCAAGGAAATCAGCCTAAAGGAGCAGGTAAAAGACTTTAAACCACAACCCGTAATTACAAAGGATAATGTAACGATGCAAATTGATACGGTGGTTTATTACCAAATTACAGACCCAAAACTTTATACTTACGGTGTGGAAAACCCTATTTCTGCAATTGAAAATTTAACCGCAACTACATTGCGTAACTTAGTGGGCGAACTGGAGTTAGATGGTACTCTCACCAGTCGTGATACAATTAACACCAAAATGCGTCTAGTACTAGATGAAGCTACTGATGCGTGGGGTATCAAAATTAACCGTGTGGAATTGAAAAACATTTTGCCACCAAAAGACATTCAGCAAGCAATGGAAAAACAGATGCGTGCCGAACGTGAACGTAGAGAGGCAATTCTTATCGCGGAAGGTGAAAAACGCAGTAACATTTTGGTTGCAGAAGGTGAAAAGGAAGCCGAAGTTTTGCGTGCTGAAGCAAAAAGACTGGCAACCATTAAGGAAGCCGAAGGTACTGCCGAAGCGATTAGAATGATTATTGAAGCGCACCCAGACCAGGCATATTTAACGCTTAAAGGTTATGAAGCATTAGCCGCTGTGGCAGACGGACAAAGCACAAAACTAATCGTGCCAACCGAACTAGCAAACATTACGAGCTTGCTAGCAACATTAAAGGAATCGGTTACCCTGCCAGACCCTAAAAACAAACCAAAAACCGCAGAAAAATCCGCTCCCGCAAAAACAGCGGAAAATTTTGGGAAAAAGTAAAAAATATTTAAATATTCATAAATATTATTTAAATTTAACAAGAATTAAAAGAATAATGAACATTGAACTGCACCCCAAAAGTTGGACACTTTTGGGGTGCAGTTCATTTTGTGTTATAAAAGAATTTAATAATATTTTAAAATAGAATTTTTGCTGTGATTAAATAAATTAATTTAAATATTTAAATTAAAATTTGGTGCATATTTTTATAAAAAAGAAAATATGAAAAAAATATCAAAAAAATAAAAATAAATGTTTAAATTTGATAGACAAAAGCCGACATTCTTTGCTATAATCAAATTATACTTATTGAAAAGGATTGTTTATGACTAAGGTAAAATTTTTCCGTTGCCCTATATGCGGTAATATTGTGATGAAGATAGTTGACAGCGGTGTCGTACCTTTTTGCTGTGGGAAACCTATGGTGGAACTCGTAGCAAACGACACTGATGCTGCTGTTGAAAAGCACGTCCCTGTGATAGACATAAAGGCAAACGTTTTGACGGCTTGCATTGGAGCGACTCCACACCCTATGACTCAAGAACATTACATTCAATGGGTATATTTAGAAACCGAAAAAGGTGGGCAAATTAAGCATTTGAGCCCTAATGACGAGCCAAAAGCGGAATTTGCTTTAAATGGAGAAAAAGTACTTTGCGTTTACGCGTACTGCAATCTCCACAGCCTTTGGAAAACAGAACTTGACTAGCCTGAACGTTAACCGTCTAAAAAAATAGGGAGAAAAAAGCACCTTTTAAAGGTGTTTTTTGTTTTTCTCCTTGTGATTGTTTTTTATGTTAAAAATTTTTAGTTTTTGTTGTAATTTACTGATAAAATTTAGATTTTATAAAAATTTTCATACATATAAAATTAAAAATTAATAATATCAAAATGTTTGTCTAAAATGATTTAGTTATCAATATAAATTTGTAATATAAATAACTAAAATTAAATAGAAAATACTTAAAATTAGTTTTGATTAACTTTATTAACTTTTATAATTATTAAAAGGCTTTTGTTATTATAATTAACAAACTTTTTTATTTAGTCTTCTAACCCCATTAGATAATCAATAGTTACGTCAAAAAATTTGGCTAAAATTACTAATTGCTCCCCCTTTATGTCTGCTTGCTCATTTTCCCAACGACAAATAGACGACGAGCCGATGCCTGTCGCCCTTGCTAAAGCCTGAATAGACAAGCCATTTTCCATTCTTAGTTCTTTTAATCTTTCCGCAAATTTTGTCATATGTACCCCTATTAAATTTAATATATTGTATATTTAAAATAAAAATATTTCAAATAATTTGAGTTGATTTACTAATTTTCGATTAAAGTAAAATGCTACTAGAATAACAATTTTTTCTTTTTTTAATTTTAAATTTTAAAAAATGCTGTTGTTGGTTAATTTTTTAGGTTTAATTATTTACAAAACTATAAAATTTTGATAAACTATATTTGTTAATCTTTTAAAAATAAATTTAAGGAATATAAAAATGTTAGAAAAACGTTATGATTACAAGACAAGAGAAAAATTTTGGCAAAACAAGTGGCAACAAGACAAAACATACAAGTTTGATTTGAATGCCGCTAAAAAATACACTATAGACACTCCGCCCCCAACAATCAGCGGCAACATTCATATGGGGCACGTTTTTAGTTATTTGCAAATTGACGTAATCGCTAGACACCACAGAATGTTAGGCGAATCGGTCTTCTTTCCTTTCGGCTATGATGAAAACGGTTTACCTACCGAATATTACATTCAACGCACTAAAAAAATTAAGTTAAACGAAATTTCGCGACAAGATTTTGCAAAGATTTGTGAAGAAACGACTGCCGACTTGCGCGGAGTTTACCGCAATATATTTCAATCTGCTGGGCTGAGTGCCGATTTTGACAACACGTATTCTTCAATGTCTCAAAACTCACAAAAAATTAGCCAGCAATCTTTTATAGAACTTTACAATAGCGGCGCGATTGAGCGCAAACATTCTGCAACTTTATGGTGTCCTGAATGTAGAACTGCCATTGCGCAAAGTGAAGTAGACACAGTGGAAATGCCTAGCGCTATGAATTACATTACTTTTGGCATTAAGGACAGCGATGAAAGATTAAAAATCGCGACTACCCGCCCTGAACTGCTTAGCGCGTGCGTTTGTGTGTTTGTTCACCCAGACGACAAAGAGCGTAAAAGTCTAATAGGCAAAACGGCGATTTCTCCTATATATAATAGAGAAGTGCCGATACTTGCCAACCCAGACGTTGACCTTGAAAAAGGAACGGGCGCCGTAATGTGCTGTACTTTCGGTGATGAAGCAGACGCAAAGTGGCAAAAGGAATTTAACTTGCCTATTTTGGAAGCTATCGGTTATAACGGCAGAATGACAGCGCTTGCGGGCGAATTTGAAGGCTTAAAAGTTAAAGAAGCGCGTGCAGCAATCATTGAAAAACTAAAAGAAGAAGGCATTTTATACGACCAACAAGAGATTACGCACTTTGTTTCTACTCACGAGCGTTGTGGCACTCCGCTAGAAATTTTGACAAAGCCACAATGGTTTATTAAATTACTAGATAAAAAACAAGAAATTTACGATGCTGGTTTAAAGTGTAACTGGTATCCTAGCACAATGCAAAAGCGTTTCTTAAACTGGGTTGATGGACTAAAATGGGACTGGTGTATCAGTAGGCAAAGATATTACGGAATTCCATTCCCTGTTTGGTATTGTGCCGACTGTGGGCAAACAATTGTTGCCGATATTGCTGACTTACCTGTTGACCCTAGCACCACACAACCAAAACACCCTTGTCCAAAATGTGGCGGAATGCACTTTATCCCTGAAACCGACGTGTTAGACACTTGGGCGACAAGTTCCCTAACTCCGCAACTCGCAATGGATTTAGTAACTCACAAGGGTTTAGACGATACTTATATCCCTATGAATTTGCGTCCAAATGCACACGACAACATTCGTGTTTGGGACTTTTACACCATAGCAAAATCGCTACTTCACTTTAAAAAGTTGCCTTGGGAAAACGTTATGATTAGCGGTTGGGGACTGAGTGCCACAGGTACAAAGTTATCTAAATCTAAATCAAATGGCGGAACGGTTGCGCCACTAGACGCATACGAAAAATTTTCCGCAGATGCCACTCGCTACTGGGCAAGTAACGCAAGCCTTGGCAAAGACGTTTATATTCAAGACGAAGAATTTACAAACGGGTTTAAATTAATGCAAAAATTGTGGAATGCTAGCCGTTTTGTATTGTCTTTTATTGAAGATTACACGCCACGCGAAGTAGAACTCTACCCTACCGACAAGTGGATAATTGAATGCTATAATCAAGCATACACTAAATTTATTCGTGCATTAGAAAAATACGAAATGGGGCTTGCGCTTAATGAAGTGGAAAAACTCTTTTGGAATTTCTGCGATAACTATATTGAGTTGGCAAAGAATCGTCTATACAAACCTGAGATTTACGGCGAGCAAGCAAAAGAGTCTGCACAATATGCTGCGTCTTACGTTTTGCGTGGAATTTTGAAACTTTTATCAATTTATATGCCACACATTACGGAAGAAATTTACTGCGATGCGTTTAGCAAAATTGAAGGTTTTGACAGTATTCACAATTCAGGTTATCTAGTACCAAAAACACAAGTAAGTGACGAAATTTTAGCACAAGGTGATGTGATTTGTGATATTATCGCGCAAATTCGTGGTGTTAAATCACAAGCGGGCGTAAGTATAAAGACCCCTGTTGAGTTACTCACTTTGACGGGCTACCCTGATTTTGTTAAAGAATATGAATTAGATATTTTGGCTGTTGGTAATGTACAAAAAATTGAATACCTTGACGGCGATAAAAATATAACAATAAAATTAGCAGAAAATCAAGAATAAATTACAAAAAAGTGCATAATACCTATGCATAGTACCTTACAATACCACATTTTTGTGGTATTTTTTATTATTTTTCTCATTTTTTACATAAATTTAAGAACTTATAATAAATTTTTTTGCAATTAAAAATTAAATTATTTAACTAAATAAAAAATAATATGCATATAAAATTTAACAATTTTGCCGAAAATAAAAAAAACTTATTTTAGTATTGAATTAATCGTAGTTTTGTGATATAATAAATCAAAAGGAGTATGAAAAAATGCCAGAAAATAATACAAATAACAATTCCAAAAATGAATTAAATGTTTTCATGGTTTCCGATAATGGTTTATATGATATGCCACCATTTAAGCACATAGAAGATATGTATTGCGTTAACAAACCCATAAGTTTTTTGATTATAAATTCCGAATATTTTTACAGTGGAAATAAGGATATTTTACCACCAGAAAAACCATATGAAGTACCATATATTACACCTGCTTATGGCAAAATTTTATATGAAATTAATGAAGGTCATGTACCGCAAGAAACGGCAAAAGAATATTTAGCAACCTATTCTCTAGATGGACCTTTTGGAAAAGTGGCAGACGCGACTTATCTTTGTGTACCCGATATTGAAAAAGTTTTAAACTATTTAACAAATAAAAATCCACAAATACAACGACAAGGACGTTTAATGCTAAAACGTGATAGATTAATCATAAATCTACTTGCCTTAGCCTTAGATTCACAAAAAAACATAAAAAATAAAGAATATGTAGAAAAAATTACGCAAAAAACGTTTGGAATTATACAAAATATGCGTTATTTACCTTTAGAGAAGATTGTTGAATGTCCTGAAAAGTTAGCAAATACAGAACAACTTTTAAGAGAAAGCGAAAATTCAGCCGAAAAATACTTTGAAGCTGTATATTCTATACAAAATAACATCAGTAAAGAGATAAACCAAAAAATTGCAGAAGCAGAAAAGGAAGAAAACAATAAGATTCAACCCAGCCAAAACCTAAAAGAGAACGAATCAATTGATATTTCTATAAGGAGATAAAAATGCCAACAAATAAAATAGTAAAAGTGTATCACATTCCACAACCAAAAAAATATTTTTCTGATGAAATACAGAATAAACCTATTTTTGGTATTTCAAATTTTTATAATCAAAAACTAATACCATTAAAACTTGAGTGTAGTGGACGTTCAGTAATTTATACGACTAAAGAAATGCAAGATAGACCAGATGCCCCACTATTACGTGATACCGTTTCAAAAGATGAATATGAATATTTTAAAATGGCACAACTAGAGATGGCAAATAAATTTTTTGATACGATTGCATACAGACAAGAAAACGGACAGTACAACTATTTAAGCAATCAAGAATTTGTATATTTATCAACTGCCTTACAACACTTTATTTACGCTTCTATTAAATACTTTGATTATTTTATTGATTTTAATGAAATGAATAGAATTTCGCTATTGCCTATAGACCAAGCGATGAAAGAATTTTATCCATTATTCTTAGCAATTAGGACATGTACATATAGAGAAGTTATTTCTAGGTCTTTAGATAAAAAGGACTATATGCCAAAAGCTCGCGAGTGGTTTTTAGATAGTTTGAAAATGAGAAATCCGCCTAGAACAACCGCTGTTTATATGAATGATTATTATGAATATTACAAAGAATTAAATGAAACTACTTTAAGAGATAACTTCTATACCCCTTGGGATAGACGAAATGATAAAGTTGTTGATGTAAAAGAATTAGAGCAAACTTATAAAAAGTTAAGATACCCAGAGCCACAGCAGCAACCAGCAAAAAAGGGCTTTACCACAGACGAAATACTTGAAATGTATAAAGAAATTTACAGCCCGTCAAAATAATATAATTTAATTTTTTATAGCGAACAAAATCCATCTAAAAATACATAAAAAATAATAAAAAAATATGAAAATATATTAAAAACACGCAAAAAACCACGAAAATTCGTGGTTTTTCATTTTTTTTATAAAAATTTTATATATAAATAAATTTTGCTTTGTAAGCACGTTTTATTAAAAATGCAAATAACTTGCTTCTATTTTTTTTAATTATCTCACTAATCCTTGTAATTTATCTAATGCATTTTCTTCAACTGATTCTGTTTTTGTGGGTTCTTGCCCATTGCCAAGTTGTTGATTTTCTGTAGGTATTTGCGAAATTACTGGATTGTTTTGCTGTTGTTGAGGTGGCTCATGGGGTAACTGGTTTTGCATAAACAAAGCCCCAATTTCCATTTGTTGTTCTTCTTTTTTAAAACCTGCTGGCACAACTATAGATTTCTTTTTATTATCTTTTCCACCTTTTTTATTATCGCCGCCACCGTCAGATTTGCCACCAGCCCCCTTGCTCTTACCTTTTCCTTTACCGCCTTTACCTTTAGAATTCCCCTTGCTAACGCCTGGTTTTTGCGTAGGAGCAGTTTTTTCCGCTACAGGTTTGCCTTTTTCCACAATCATCATTGTGGCATTCTCTTTCTTAACTTGTTTAACTGCATGAGATTCTTTTATTTTTGCTTGCAATTCTTCAGTTTTTGCCACATATTTCTCGTCTAAAGCCTTCATTTGTTCTTTTACTGGCGACTTTTCCAAAACTTCCTGGCATTTTGGATTTTCTAAAGTGTCGTCCAAAATCTGGTTAAGGAAATAATATTTCTTGTCTGTATTCATAAAAAACGGCTCTAATTTATTACGTTTAGAGGTAAATTCTGCCATAATTAAAGCGGTTTCAGGCCCCATACCTAATAATTGAATTCGGTGGTTAAAGTAAAGTTCTTCCAACTTTTCAGAAATTTCGGCACTTTTTTCACGAATAACGCCTAATTCCGCTAAGCGCGCTGTGATGTTGTCAGCAAAGTACTGCTTCCCTTCTTCTCCTGTATCATTATCACTGTCATATTCCTTTAAATGGAAAACCTCTCTAACTCGCTGTTCATAGAATTTATCATATTTATAATCATATGTAGCCACAACAACCGAGTTTGTGTCTATGTAATAACCGCCCATTCGTTCAATTTCTTCATGCAAAATCAAAAAGCAATATGCATTGCCATTCTCTTCTTTTGTGGCTGGAGTTACTACAAAATGGAAGACCTTACCATTTAAAAACCCCCTCGCCTCAATTCCATTATCTGTGATAACATCAATTTTCTTGGGCATATCAATGAGTTCTTGCATAATTTCCTCAGACAAGACATACTCGCCTTTTTCATTAAAATCGCCCAACATATCATTATATATAACGTCTTTAAAACGTTTGTTACGCGCGAGTTTTATCGCTAAGTCGCCTTCAATATATCCGTCATCTGAATCGGGTTTTTCATAATAATTTTGATTGTCTGCAATTTGTTCTACCGCACTTTCACCATCAAAAGTTTCTTTATCCATAGTTTACTCCTTTTTTTATACAAACAAATTATCGTTGCATAACTTCTTCTTTATCTTTTGTTTTACCTTGCATTATTATACGGGCTTGTTCAGGAAACATCCTAGCAAAAGCCACCCACCACATTTTGTTTCTCTTTCTGCGTATTGCTTTGCCGTGTGCCACAACATCTGCATTAGGCACGTATTGAGCGAAGTCAAAGTTGTCTTCCGCACTACCATTTTCCAAAACAACTTCTTCAAGCTTTTTGGTAAACGCGCCCATTTGGTTGTATTTAAGTGCAAACTCAGTAATCAAATCTTTGTCGCCCGTTTTATAAATGTGCGCACTGATTTTGGCAATTTGTCTAGGAGTAGGCACGACACCGTCAGCCATCATGCGAGATAATTGCTCAAGCATTTTGTTTACGTTACCAGATTCAATGATTTTATCTAAGTCTTTTACCATCTTTTTTTGTTCAGTAGTTAAACTTAATTTTTCCATAATATATACCTTCTTAAAATTATTATTTTTTTATAGGATTTTGCAAAATTCCCAAATAGATACCAAAACCCTAGTCTATGTAAATTATACTATTCTTAGCAATAAAAAGTCAATTATTTATGCATAAAAAAATTAACAATAAACTTACCAAAAAATACCAGTTATAATTTTGCCAAAATTTAAAAAAATATTATAGGAGGTAAAAAATGAGTGCTATAAACATTATTAACATAATTGCATTTATTATCCTATTAATAGGTGGATTAAATTGGGGGCTTGTCGGCATCTTTAATTTCAATCTCGTTGAATGGATTTTCGGCGGATATAATGCAGGCTCTATGATAATCTATATATTAGTTTTAGTATCTGCAGTTTGGTTAATTATCTCTGCTATAATGAGCAGAGCGATTACGTTTATGAATGACAAAAAAAGTGCATAATACTATGCGAAATTAACAAAAAACCACCAAAAATTACTAAAAAATAACGTTTTTTGCGTTATTTTTTAGTTTTTTTATTAAAATTACGAACATAAACTTAACTATGATTAAGAAAATTTTTAAGTATTTTTTAGTTGCATGTTTATTAATTTATATACTAATTTTGCTTGCATTTTTAGTCCTTGCTTTTGTCTCCAAATTTAGAAACGATAATTCCTTTTTTGGTTATCAGTTTTTAATTGTGGGTTCAGACAGTATGCAACCTAACATTAGTAGCGGAGATTTGCTTATAATAAAAAAAGCACCCTATAAAGTTGGCGATATAGTTTGTTGTCAGGTGGGTTCGTTTAAAATTGCTCATAGAATAATTGAAATAAACGGAAACACTATCACTCTAAAAGGTGATAATTTAGATACTACTGAAACAGTCAATTCTAGCCAAATTATCGGCACGGTGGTAAAGACAATAAAAAATGCTAGTTTATATATTAATGTTATTATTTTTTGTGGGTTAGTGCTGATTTTTGCATGCTTAGTATATTATTTTATATCACATAAACGCAGAAAACAACAATTAGCAAAAACTAAATATGATAAACTTATAAATAAATTAGATTATAAAAAACAAAAATTAAAAAAGTAAGTTAAAAACTCTTGCAAATGCCAACCATTTATGATATACTTAAAAAGTATCATCACTAGCAACCTTACTAACAAACAAAGGTCGCATATGATATCTCAAAATAGCATTTTACTATAAGCCGAAGTGGCGAAATTGGCAGACGCAGCAGACTCAAAATCTGCCGAGAGCAATCTCATGTGGGTTCGAGTCCCACCCTCGGCACCAAAGTTGATAAAAACACTATATATTGTGGCAAACATACTTAAAAACCACTATATATGGTGTTTTTCGTTTATCTGGGTACGGGCTGGGTACGAAAATTTTATTCATTAAGAATTTCAACATTGTTTTTGTTTAAATATTTTGTGTCTTCTAAGAAGCGTGCAACAACATCTGAACGATTTTTTGTAACAGCAAGAGTATCATTATAAGTCTTATCCGCAACAGTAATAGCTGTAAAGCAATACATTACCGTTAAAACTATATTAAATAATAAATGCACTATTGTAGTTAAAGAAACTTCTTGGAAACCTGAACCTATTACAGAACAAATTACCAGCATCCAAATTACACCTGTAAATAGCATAGGTGCAATATTGTTAAATAATATTATACCTTCTTTTGGGAACAAACTATCTGTCTGATTTTTTGTACTAATTCCATTAAATATATGTATAAATCTAATATTTTTCCATTTTAT
>CALWTE010000015.1 GCA_944384375.1 uncultured Clostridia bacterium
CTCCAACAGGGCATCCAACCTTCCATAACCCAAATTTATGGAAGGCTGGCTGAGTGGTCGAAAGCGGCGGTCTTGAAAACCGTTAACGTGAGAGCGTTCTGGGGTTCGAATCCCTAGCCTTCCGCCAGATTTAAAAATGCTATGCCGATAGGGATTTGAACCCCAGGGTTCGCCACCTGTCGGTGCCGGGCCGCAACAGAGTTGCTCCCGGCTTTGGCTAAAAACAGCACGTTTGTGCTGTTTTTTTAACGCGTCGCCCCTAGCCTTCCGCCAATAAAAATGGCTTAGTTAAGCCAAAAACTCATAGTTTTTATGGAATTTTAAAAACTGTGGGGTTTTTCTATTTTTGCTCTAATTTTGCTAAAAAGTGTTGTTAAAAGTGTTGTCAAAGATATTTTTTAATTTTAATAATTTTGTTTGTCTAGTTATAAGTTTAGATTTTTTATTAATATCATTTTTAATTTTACTTAAATTTACTAAATTTAATTCTTTATTTAAAAATTTTTGGGTAGTTTGGTTGATAAATCAACTAAAACGCTTGACTATTTCTTTTTTTATTAATATACTATCTCTGTTGATAATTCAACAAAGGGGACTACTATGGCAGATGACTTATATGTAAATTTTACTGTTTTGATAGCCAAACTTAACAAAATTATACACAAAATTAAATCTTTTGAAATCAGTAAATATGGGTTACATCCTATTCATGTTTCTTGCATATATTATTTGAGCAAAAACCCACAAGGTCTTACAGCAAAAGAACTCTGCGGCTTGTCTTTGGAAGATAAGGCGGCAATATCACGTGCGTTAAAAGTGGCACAGGAAAAAGGTTACGTAAAATATACGGTAAAGGGACGCAATGAAATTGTGCAACTTACCGAAAATGGCGAAAAACTTGCCACGCATATTAACGAACGTGTAAATTCGGCAGTTAAGGCAGGAAATCTAAATGTGGAAGAAACTGAACGAAAATTTTTTTATGATTCCCTTTTTAAAATTTCTAATAATTTAATAGATTATTACAAAAATTTAATTAAAAGTGAGATTTAAATATGAATAAAATACAAATAATGACTGATTCAGCAAGCGATATATCTATAGGAGATGAAAAACAATATAATATTCAAGTTATTCCTTTTCCTATTTTGTTTGGAGATAAAACATATCTTAGCCGTGTGGAAGTTAGCAACAAAGAATTTTTTGAATTAATGGCACAAAATGATGAAATACCTAAGACTTCTCAAATAACTCCTTTTCAGTTTGTTGAAATTTATTTAGAACAAGCAAAACAAGGGGTGCAAGATTTAATTTTGGTTTTGATTAACTCAAAAGGTTCTGCAACATATGACAATTCAGTAAAAGCTATAGATATGTTTTATGATGAGTACCCTGAGTATAAAGATAAATTTAGTATTCATAGCATTGATGGAATGGGTTATTGTTCTTTATATGGCGCACCTGTGGTACAAGCGGCAAAAATGCGTGATGCAGGCGCAACTGTAAAAGAAATTGTAGACTATTTAACAGATATTATGCCTAGAAGGGAAGTCTTCTTTGGAATTTATGAACTAAAATATGCTGCAAAGTCTGGGCGAATTCCTAGTGCGGCAGCATTTGTAGGGCGAGTTGTGAACTTAAAACCCGTTATGCGTATTTTTGATAGAGAAATCAAGACTGCTGCAAAATGTATAGGGGAAAAGAATTTACTCAAAAAAATTGTGGAATTAACTAAAGAAGAAATGGAGCCAAATTCTCCTTATGAATTGATTTATGCGAAAGATACGCAGTGTTTAGAAGAATTGCGTGAAATGATGGTGCAAGCATTAGGTTATGAGCCAGTTGCGGCTTATCAAACAGGGGCGGCAGTTGCTTCAAACGCAGGTCCGAAAGTAGCAGGGGTATCTTTTAACAAAAAGAAAGATTGATAACAAAGACGAATGTTAGAAAAAACAAATTTACTGATTAAAAATCAGATTAAATTTAGCAAATTTATGTTAAAAATTGAAGAAGTTAGCATTTTTCAGTAAAAAGTTTTATTTTTAGTAGAGCGAAAATAAATTATATATATAATTTCAATATAAATTAAAGTTTAAAAATAAAAGACTAATAGTGAACTGAAATGTATTCCTAAAGTATCTAACTTTTGGAGTTTATTCAAATCTATTTAGTCTTTTTTTTTATTAATATGAAATTTTGCATTTTAGAACAATTTTGCCGTCTTTTTCTAGTAAAATATAATCATTTTCTTCCTTTGTGGTTTTTTTAATGTCCAAAATATCGCCTTCAAAAGATTGATTAGAGTATACAATTTCAATTTCTTTGATAGGCTTTGTCTCAATCTCTTTTACCGAATAAGTGTTTAGAATAAATCGCAAATATTCTATATTGTTTGTGTGGTGAGACATATCTATATTTGTATATTTTACCTGCACTTTATCTATTAAAGGCAAATCAACAACATCAAAAGGAGCAAAAGTAATATCAGTTTGAATGTTTTCGGTTAGCATAGTATCATCTACACCTACTGCAGAAAGTTTCTTAATTCTCTTTGTTTCAAGGTCTAGTGCGCAAGCTTCTGTTCGCGAATAGAGTACCTTTTCGCCCGAAGCATCGGTTACTTGCACATCTAAATACATTTTTGCAATGGAGATATAAGAAATAAAACAAGAAACATCAATTTCACTATTCCAAACAATATTTTTATAGAATTTTACTACCGTTTTGGTGAAAACCCACATGGCGTTGTATTGTTCTTTTGCGGTGATTCCGTCAATTTTGAGTAGCCCTGTTAATTCCGTGATAGCATCTTGAATGATTTGGAAACTACCTATAATTGATAAATTACTATTTGTATCCGTCATAAAGGCACTTATGGTTTGCTTTTTGTTTAAAATCATAACTTCTCCTAACAGTTTTTTACTTAAATAAAGTATAGCACAAATGTTTTGTTTAAATAAAGTAAAATAATTAAATTTTTTTAAATCATTAAAAAGAGATTTTATGCTTTATAAAATAGCAACACAAAAAATCATTATAGTTTTTGTATGCAAAAAACTTAATTTTATTTATTATGATAATTTTTAAGTTTTTTAAAATATTAGGCTAAAAAACATTATTTTTCATTAAATTTTCTAATAATTTGTTGTTTTTTTGTTTTTTTATTAAATGTTTAATTGAAATTTTCTATTTTTTAATAAAAAGCATTTATTTAAATTTTGGGAAACGCCTTTAAAAATGATGTTTTAATGACTTTTTCTAGACATTTTCAATAAAATATGATAAATTAATAAAAAAGTTAAGGTGGGGGAATAATGGAAATAAAGGCGAGTAATGGCACAAATTTTATTATGTGGGTATTTTTAGCCGTTGGGCTGATTTTGATGTGTGTAGGTATATGTGTCGCTATTTATTTGGGAGTTGATTCACAAAATTACGAAAAAGTGCCTGCCACAATTACAGATATAACAACTTCGCGTGATGGTGATGGCGATGTTAACTATGTAGTTAGTGTAGATTTTGAATTTAACGGGGAACAATACATAGATATCCCTACTGGTTTTTGGGTACAGGGAATGTATGAAGGCGAACAAATTACAATTTACTGCCACAAAGATAACCCTACAAATATACGTTCAGGTTCTATTATGATAATTTTGCCGTGCGTGCTATTTGGTATGGGTGCGTTAATTACGCTTATAATTGCTTTTCCTATACATAGAATGCTAAAACAACACGCAATGGCAAGGCAAATTCGTGAAACTGGTGAGATGGTTCGTTGCAAGATAACCGCTGTTATACCTGATACATCTTATAGAGTTAACGGCAGAATTGTTAATAATTTTATTGAATGTCAGCCTATTGATGAAAACATCACAGCGACTTACAAAAGCCAAGCTTTTAACCAAAAATACCCTGTGACAGTAGACGATGTTGTTAATATTTATATTGATGCTATTGATAGCTCAAAATATTATGTAGATTTAAATTCAATAGAACCAGCAGACATTTTAGCAGAGTACTATGCACAAGATTTTGAAAATTCGTTAGACGACAATCAAGACAAAAACAAAGAAAATTCGGTATAAAATTATTAAAAAACAATAAAAAACATTAAAAAATTGCAAAAAATCATAAAAAATTCGCTGTTTTTATTAATTTTTGATATAAAATTAAAAAACATATTTGAAAAATACAGTAAAGATACTTATACATTCACTAAAAAAATAAAATTTAATAAAAATCATTAAAAATTAATAAAAAATTACAAAAAATTGATAAAATTTAATAGAAAATAGATATTATTTAAAAAATTAATTAAGAAAAAATAATTAAAAATATCAAAAATGAACAGCACTTAAAAATAAAAACTAGTCTTTTTAGTTTCTGCAAAAATGAAATAGATTGCGGAATAATATACTTTTGAAAGTATCTATTTAAGACTAGTTTTATTTATTTAATATTGTTTCTTTTATTTCTGTATAAATTTTATCCACCGCAGTTTTTTCACCTTCAATAGCAACAACTGCGGTAACTCGTGGTTCGGTGTATTCGTCTAATTCAAATTTCACATTGCCCTTAGTGTAGGTATGCCTTATACGAATTAGGGTGTTGTCTTTTTTATAATTCAAAAAATCTAAGATTGACGCTACTGCTAAATCATCGGTGAATTCAAGGGGCATTGATTCGCGCAGTTCTTTCAAAATTGCACCCTCAACCCAGTTATCTTCTTTGAAATCTAACTCTTTCTTTATAGTACCGTTTATACTATTTACTGTGATTCTTGCCATAGTTTTATTGGGATTGCGGTAGATTGTCCTAGTTTGCTGGCTGGTTTCCATCAAGGTAAAGTCGTTTGTTTTGCAATACTCTATAAAAGGCGCTAAATCTTTTACTTCTAAACTATATTCGTATTCTTTCATAAGTTCCCCTTATTGTTAATAATTATATAGAAAATTTTTAATAGTTAATATTTAAAAAAGTATAACATATAAAAAATATTTTTGCTACCGTATCAAACAAAGAAATTAGACAAATTTTAGAAAATGTATAATTTTATTTGTGAAATTATTTTATATATGATATAATGAAAAAAAGACTTAGGGGGAAGCATGGACAATTTAGATTACCAAGCAATTACTCCACCTGCAAAAATGGTGGCCAAAATGTATTTAATTAGATGCGGGAAAATTCTGTTTGCGCTGTCTTTAATTATGACCATTATTTCAATTTTGCCTAGTTTTTTATTTTTAATGATTGCTGGCTATATTTTATTTTGGTTCATTGTCGTTATATGTTCGTTGGGTACAATTTTTGTTACGAATCCAGAATTTGCTGGTTCAATAACTTCGGTAACGGATAATTTGGCAAATATTACGACCGCACTCCTAGATGCGTCATATTACCTTTTGCCACTTGCGATAGTTGCTGGGGTATTTTCCATTATCTTTTTAGTAACAGATAAAACTGATAAGCATATTCCTAGAATTGTATTTTCTTCAATCTTTATTGCGATTGCAGTAATTTTGTTGATTATACGAATTGTGAATATGGTGTAGTGGGTGAGTTATGAACAATATTAATATAGAAATTGCGGGCGCGAATGATAAATTTAGGCCAAACGTCTTTATAGACGGCAAGGAAGTTAAATACACTAAAAACAATTTCGGCGCTCTTGAATTAAACTATGCAACCGAAAAAGATAGTATAGAAATTTCCATATGCAAGTATTTGGAGATTAGTGGTAAACTTTGGTTTTTAATGTCTTTGTTTTTCTTTGTAATTAGTCTGTTTGGCATATTTGATGCCCGATACGACAAAAAATGTGTAGTAATTGATTGCAAATATAAAATCAAATTAAAAGAACAGACAAATATTAAATTTACACTTTGCAATATAGAAAATACGGGCAGGGCTGTTGTTTGGGAAGGCGATTGCGAGTGTGAACAAATTAAAAATGAAGGATATATAGATAAAAAAGCAAAAAAACGCCTAAAAATTATGCTTGCAGTTAAAATTTTAATGTGGATTGCATTAATAGTCGGCATAATACTTGCTTTGGCTCTATAAATTAGGGGGATAAAAATATAAATTATTTATTAAAAACAAAGTTTTTTCTGTGGGTGACGGCTCAAAAGTTCTTGACGAAAATCAAAATCCAGTATATAAGGTAAAGGGTAAAGTGTTCAGCATAACTAGGAAAAAGTTTATATACGATATGCAAGACAACCTTTTATTTACGATAAGGAACAAGTGGTTTAACTGGTTTGTGCACAAGGCATATATTTATGACGCAAATAAAAACAAAATTGCCACAGTAAAAGATAAATTCTTTAACGTTAACAAAGAGTACTTTGTGCAAGATTATAAAGACGAAATAAAACTTGATGGAAAATTCTTTTCGCTTACTTGTAATATACTAAAAAAAGTGAAGTTGTAGGTACAATTCGTAGGGAAATCAACCTAGTTGCAGACAGTTTTGAACTGGACGCAAAAGATGAAGATGCGCAATTTTTAGTAGCCTTAGTGATTGCAATTGACAACATAACTGACAAAAAACGCAAGTAAGTCGCAATTTTTGGTAAAAATAAAAACATTCTCTTAATTAAAAATGGATTTTAAATTAATGACTTTTGAATATCCATTTTTATAAAAATTAGGGAATGTTTTTTATTTTTGCATTATTTTATATTTTTTAGTTATAGGAACTAGTCATTTTTAAAAGTATTGCGAATTATGTAAATGCTATAAATATTTTTTATGTCAATAAATTATAAGAACTTACTCCGCTTTAAAACTATCTAAAATAATAAATTTTATAAGATTTAATATGGCCACAAATTATGAAAAACTTACTTCGCTTTAAATATGCAGTGAATTGTTTTTTCTACTGTAATATCTTCGGGAACAATTGAATTTGCAATATTGTTCTCAGTAGATGCCTTTGCATAAACCCTTGTGAGCGAATTATCTAGTCTAGTAGGCGAAACAAATTGTTCTTCAAATGGGGCAGAACTGATTTTTTCACAACCCTTTAAAGTTTTGCCGCTAGCTTGTGCGATTGCCTGCGCGTAAAAATAAGCGTCTTTATATGCTAAATCTATAACTTGTTGCTTTACTTTTTCGTTTTCTTTTACTCCAAATTGTATTGAGTAAGTGGGCGGAATAGGTAATTTGCTGATTTCCGTCATAATTTGTGCAATTTTATCCATATTATAATCAATGTTTAAGCGTAGATTTTGGTTGAATGAATACCCGTCTTTTACATATTTGCGCCTTATTTCGTCGTAAACTTGTTCTTCATTGATGTAGAAAGATTGAGTTTTTATTTCGTCCTTCTTAAAGCCTAAATTATTTAAAAGATTAATAAAACTGCTGACAGTACTAGCGCCTTGCTCCAAAACCTTATCATAAGTATCGGCTTTGACTTTATAATTAAAGTTAATTTTGATTTGGTCTGGGGTAATTTTTAATTTTCCAGTGCCTTCTACAATAATTTCCATTTTTATTCTCCTTTTTATTGATATATAAAAATGATATAAGATAATTTTAGAAAAATCAATACTTAACTAGGCATAGGCAACAGGGAATACGAAATTGTTGATTTGTATAAAGAATAATTTAAAATCAATAATCTAAAAATTTTAAAAACACAAATATAAACCAAAACTATTTTTATAATTTTATGTTTTTAAGTTAAAAACAAATAATAATAAATCTATTCTAAATTATAAAAGTACAAGGCTTATTTTGATGTTATTGCTAATGCAAAAAATTAAAAAAATGATAGAAATAGCAAAAAAATCTATAAAAAATGCAAAAAAATTGCATTTTTTTACTGTTTTCATTATAAAAAGGAGAAAAAATTATGAAAAAACAAACAGCAGGCAGAGATAATTTAGGAGATTTAGCACCTAAATTTGCTGAATTAAACGACGACGTTTTGTTTGGACAAGTTTGGTCGCGTGATGTTTTGAGTTTGCGTGATAGGAGTCTTGCTACAGTTACGGCACTAATTGCAAAAGGGATTTTTGATAATTCGCTAAAATCACATTTGCAAAACGCAAAAAATAACGAAATTACAAAGTTGGAAATGGTGGAGTTGGTTACTCATTTAGCCTTTCAAAACCCTTGTCCGCTATTTGAATTTTCAAGATAAGGGAATGATTTTAGGTCGTGGCTGTGGCACACCTAATATGACAGCACACTCTAGTTATATGAATAAAGCTTATGAACTTGGCAAAAGTTTGAAATAATATATTTATTATTTAAGCTTTTTTATAGTAGATAAATAGAAAAAGGATAATGCGTAATACATTATCCTTTTTTAGTTAGTTTAATTTTTGTTTATGCTGTAGTTTCTGCGTTGTCATCTGTTGGGAGTGGGGTACCATTTAAGGTATAAATTACGTACATTTGATAGTATGTAGATTCGCTATCTGGAGTATTATTTCTAATATCTTCGGTACTTTTTAAAGGGCCGAAATTAAAATATAATACATTGCCATCAAAATAACCATCAGTCCAGAATTCACCTTTATAAGTAAACTCAACCTTGCCTTCGCTGTCAATCGTATATGCATCTACGAAAGACACTTCTACTGAAGAAGATTCAGGAGAAGAGTGGGTAACTGTACCATCACTGTTTAATGTTAAATCAGCGGTCCATTTAACAGACACAGGTAAAGTATCTTCAACTCCATAATTAGTTACTTCGTCTGTAGTAGTATTTATTAAACGATACCCTACAATCTTATATGTACCATATTCAATCTCGTATGATTCCCCACACGCTGTAAGCAACATTGCTATAGGTATTATTAGCAAAATTGCCAGCATCCCAAAACCAAACGTTTTAACTTTTTCCATAAAATACCTTTTCCTTTGTTAGATTTTTACGCTTCTACATAAGAATCTAAGTCGCTAGGTGCTTTTACTTCTTCATCAGAAACAGCAAGTTGTATGTCATATGTTACATTAGCAGTCTCATTATTAGGTCCTGTAGGCATTTCACCTTGTGCTTTAAATGCTATACCACGGAAGTTGTCTTCACCATCAAAAATGATATACATTTCTAATTGAGTAACACCTTCTGGCTTTTCATTTAGAGTTACTTTAATTTTTTGAGCATTACGTTCTTCAGCGAAACCTACTATCATGTTGTCACTGCCAGAATCTCCTATGCCACCAAACATGTCCATAATCAATTCAGGACTCATACTTGAAGCTGCTCCTAATGCGCCACTAGGGTCATCATTAAGTGAGGTGACTTTTGTCTTTGTACCATTGTTGTTTAGGTATGCTTCAACAGTACCTGCGCTTGTAATTTCAATGTACATTGAGCCGTCGTAGTTTTGGTCAAACTCTTCGCCGTTTACGTAGGCTTCAATCATCATCTTCATACCAGTTACTTCAGTACCTTCCATAGTTGCTTGAGCATGACCAGTTATTTCCATTTTGTTACCGCCAACTTCAAGCATGTATTTCATTTCATAGCCTGTAGGCACATCCATAGTATCTAAAGAATTCATTAATTGATAAGCTTTAGATTCTTGCAAGTTATCAGCAGATATTTCTTCATAGCTTCCGCCTAAGTCAATCAAGTCTTGATTGCCACAAGCAGCAAACAAAGGAAGGCAAAGAACAACTAATAAAGCAGGAACAATGAACAAGCCTATTCTTAAACTTTTTGTCATAGTTTACTCCTTAAAAAATTTTTTTGGACTCCTATTTAATTAACTAATTACAAAATATTACTATTTTGCAGGTGGTTTTATCAGTTAACTAAACAGAATGGTATTACAAATTGCCTTTTAGCAATATTATAATTGAATTTAAGAGTACAATCTAATTTTGTATTTCGCTTTCGCTCAGTACAAACGATTGCACTTCCGTACAATCTAGTATTGCACCCTTTTTTTGATTAGGGTACAATCTAATTTTGTCCCCTCCCGTTGTTGGGTACAAACGATTGTCCTAGTACAATCTGTACTTTTCTTTACTAAAGTACAAACGATTGTCCTAGGGTACAATCTAATTTTGCATTTCGCTTTCGCTCAGTACAAACGATTGCACTAGAGTACAATCTAATTTTGTACCTTTTTTAGTGTAAGGTACAAACGATTGTACCAGTACAATCTAAAGATTGTCCTTTCTATTATATAGAGTACAATCTAATTTTGTCCCCTCCCGTTGGTGGGTACAAACGATTGTCCTAAGTACAATCTAATTTTGTACTCCTTTGGGTCGGAGTACAATAGATTGCACTCAGTACAATCTAATTTTGTACAATTTTGAGAAAATTGTCAAGCGAATTAGTGTAATTAAATACACTAATAGTGAAGTAATTTGGGGAAATAACGCAAGTATTATTAAAATATGACAAAAAATACAAAAAAGTAACCTAAAATTATTAAATTTGTTTGACAGTTTTTGTAAATTTAGAGTAAAATCATATAAAATTATACGTAGATAAAGGTGATAAATATGATTTTAGAAAATCCTTTAAGAAATAGAAATCTAAAAGATAAAAATGATAACTTTGCGACAGATTTAGATGACAAAATTTACAAATATTTGGTAGACAACTTTTTCTATAACTTAGGCTTTAATTATATAGCGCAAGATAACCTAAATTATTTAGTAGATTCTCTAAAGGCACACAGGGCGGCGTTCTATTCGGTAGGTTATTATGATTTAGTGGAGGAAATGAATTATTTTCTTGATATTTTAGTGGAATATTTACCAAACATAGATTTGAAGAATAAATATCAGCATAAAGAGCAATTTTATAAAGAACCTAGCCTGAATTTTAAAGAAAAATTTTTAGCAGGAATAGAAAGTTAGGGTGCTTTTATGCGGAAAGATGCAAAAAATCATTTAGGGCATTTTGAACGTATCCGAAAGAAAATAATCACAGGGAATCCTTACGATTACGAAGAAATTGATGTAGTTGAAATGCTTTTACAAGGTGTTTTTGTAAGAGCAGATACTAATGAAATTGCAAGATTTTTGCTTGCAAAATATAGGACTTTTCAAAATCTTTACGAAAAGGCAACAGAGCAAGAATTGTTAAAAATTCCAGGTTTTGGGTTAACCAGTGCTAGAAAATTGCTGGCTTTATTAAAATTGTTTAAATATGCTAGACTCGCTCCTAGTGCTGTTACTATATCTACAAACAAAGAAAATTTCAATGACTTAGTAAAACACGTTCGCAATCAATTTGAGTTTGTTGAAAAAGAATGTTTTGTGGTTTTGGTATTGAATAGGCAACACGAAGTTATTGAAACAAAACTTGTAGCAGTAGGTGATACAAATCACGTTGTGCCTGATTTAAATGAGATAGTAGAACTGGCTCACACCTTTAAAAGTACAAACCTAATCTTTGCACATAATCATTTAAATTCTAGTTTTTATCCATCTACCGAAGACATAGAATTCACGTCTCGGGCAATAGTACATTTGCGTAAGAATGGCATAGATTTATTAGACCATTTAATTATAACTAATGTTGGTTATTTTAGTTTTTCGGCATCACACTTAATGAACAGAATAATTGCTCGCCTTAAAAATCCCGCTCTGCGCAATATGAAATGGGACGGAAATTAAAAAACATATATTCTAAGACAAAACATATATAAATTAAAAGATATACAAACTAAATTATTGGAAAAAGTCGTTTAAATTACTTTAATAAAAAAATAATAAAAAAATTCAATTTAAATAAATTAAAAAAACAAAAAATATCTAACCTAAAACAAAAAAATGATACAAAATTTGTATCATTTTTCTTAATTAGCAAATTATTTAAATAGTTACTAGTTACAAAATTAACTGCTTAAATTTGCTTTTTGTTTTAAATTTATCTTTTTTATTGATTTTTTACATATTTTTTATAATTTTATTGCATTAATAAATTTAAATCGTCATTTTTCTGTAATACAGTTTTTTCTTCTTTTAATTCTTTACGTTGTGTGTCAATAGCAGAAATTCTAGCCTGCTTTTGTGCTTCTAAATTCTTTTGAACTATAAACCAAAGGCATTCATCAATATCAATACTACTTACTTCAATATTTGGCTGTGAATTTTGGGTTGAAGGTATGTGTAGGTATTTGTTAGATAATAAATTAAATTCAATATTTTTCACATTACCAGATTTGCGAATTTCTTGCGCTGTAACTGGTTTTTCTTTTAATTCGGGTTTGTTCGTAACTAAACTTTGTTTTCCTTGAGCTACAGGAATAACTTCGTCAGTATTTTTTAGTATAATTGAAACTACATAAGTGGTAGTTAAGAGAGTTGTTGGTTCTGGATTGCTAGAGTATTTGTCATTAAATTCTGTTTTATCAGTCTTAATTTCATTTATAATCAAACCTGTTGCGGGTTGATTCCCTTGTTCGCTATTTGCTTCTAAGTATTCATTAAAATAGTTCATAAAATCTTTTAGTTCAATATTAAAAAGATTTCTATAATTATTTTGCAAGTTTATAACTTTCAAACATTCACTTGCTTTTTCTGTATCAATAGGTTGTCCTTTTGTTGATTGCAAATAAGCCACAGCTTCTGTATTTCTCTTTTTAAATTCTTTTAAGTTCATAAGTCCATCTCCTTGATTTAGTTACGCATATTCTAGCACACAAGTAGTGTTTTGGCAAGGCTTTTAAAGCAAAAAATATTGTTTAAATTTGTAATGCGGAAAAATAAAAAAAGTAGGGGAGGGTGCAGATAATTTCAGTAATATCCACAATCCTACTTTTTTAGTTTAATCTCTCTAATGCCTTAATTAAACGGTTTAGAGTTTCTTCTTTGCCTAAAATTTGCATAATTTCGGTAGCACCACCGACGGTAACCGTGTTACCCGAAAGGGCAATTCGCACTACCCACATTACAGACATAGGTTTTAAGTCGTTTTCAGTCGCAACATGCTCTAAAACGGCAAATAGCGAGTCGTTGTCCCAGTCGTTTACGTCAAAGTTATCTAACTTTGCGATTGCTTGCGTAAGTATGATTTTAGAGTTTTCGGCATTAGTTTTCTTTTTGTCGTTGAATAGTAAATTAATATCAAAATCAGGCAAACTTTGGAAAAATTCCACCTTGTCCTGAATCTCGCTAAAAATTTGAATACGTGGCTTTAAAATTTCACAAAGTTTGTCTAAGTCGTTTAGTTCTACCGTGATTACGTCGTTTAAATAAGGTAGGGCATTTTCTTTAAATTCTTCAATAGATAAATTTTCAATATATTTTGCGTTCATCCACTTTAATTTATCATAATCAAATATAGCAGACGACTTGCGAATATCGCTAGGGTCAAAGGCTTTTATCAATTCGTCAAGAGTGAAAAATTCTTGCTCGCTCTCGCCTGGATGCCAGCCGAGTAGGGCAACATAGTTGATTATTGCTTGCGGTAGGTAGCCTTGCTTTGTTAAATCGGCAAAAGATACCGCGCCGTGCCTTTTGGAAAGTTTGCTAACAGACCCGTCTTCGCCCTTGCCCATAATCAAAGGCAAATGGTAGTATTGTGGCAATTCCCAGCCGAGCGCTTCGTGAAGTTGTACATATTGTGGCGTGCTAGTGATATATTCATTGCCACGCACAACGTGAGTTACCCCCATTAAGTGGTCATCAATTACGTGTGCAAAGTTATATGTAGGCATTCCGTCTGATTTAATTAAAACTATGTCTTGCAAAGTGTCGTTGTTTACCGTGATTTCGCCAAAAACGTTGTCATAGTAGGTGGTCGTGCCTTCTAGTTTCACTTTTTGCCTAATTACATAAGGCAAACCTTGTTTTAACTTTTCGTCCACTTCGGCTTTGCTTAGGTTTCTGCAATGCCTGTTGTAACCGATAAACTCTTGCTCTGCGTGTGCTTTTTCCAAATCTTCTTTGGTACAAAAGCAGTAGTACGCCTTGCCTTCGTCTAGTAGTTGTTTGGCATATTTTTGGTAAATTTCTAACCTTTGGCTCTGTACATAAGGTGCGTTTGGCCCGCCGATGTCAGGACCTTCGTCATAGTTTAACCCCGCTGTCTTCAAGGTATCAAAGATAACTTGTTCCGCCCCCGCAACTTGTCGCTCTCTGTCTGTGTCTTCTATACGCAAAATAAACTTACCGTCAAAGTGACGTGCAATTAAATAAGAATAAAGCGCTGTCCTAAGGTTGCCTATGTGCATAAATCCAGTAGGGCTAGGTGCGAAACGCGTAACAACTTGTTTTTTGTCCATTTTATTTGCTCCTTGAAATAAATTAGTGAAAGTATAGCATTTTTTTTATATTAAAGCAAGAGAAAAATAAAACACATTTTTAAAAATGCGTTCTACATTTTGTTATTTAGAGTTATTTTTTGTATTTAGTTCGTTTACTTGCTCTAAATTATCTTTGCTAGTGGTTGCTATAATTGTTGTAGGGGTGGAGATTTCGGTTTTTGGTGAGTTAGCAGATTGAGTTTTTAGCGAACTAGCACTTTCCGTTGCGTTTTTGATTTTTTCTGTGTTTTCTTTTTCAAAATCCTTACTATCAATAATATTAGTTTTTGTTGAGTCCAGTTTTTCTAAATCTGTGTTGCTAGCAATATTTTCCTTTGTTATGTCGTTCTTTGCTAAATCGCTGTCATTAGCCTGCGTATCTTGATTTTTGTTTTCTGTTTCTTTGTCTAAAAAGTCGTCTTTTTCAATGTCGGGGGCGGGAGTCGCAGTCGTGTCTACTATAATAGGGGAATTACTGTTTGGATTTAGTGATTTTATAATTTTTTGGTTTTTCTTGTTATTGAAGTAGAAAATTAAGAATAAAATCACACCAAATACCACGGCTACACCTATTGCTAAGAAGTACCATGCACGTTGATTTGCTGCGGTAAGTGCGTTATAGTAAATGTAAATTTCGGGGGTAGGGTCGGCTAGGGTACATTGCCACAAAAACGCGGTATATAGTGCATTATCTCCGCCGTTTACACTTTCACTTAAAATTGTGCTAGTTGTAGCATCTGCGTTGCTTTTTAGTCCTAGTTTACTAGGAAAGCAACGTATAATATTAAAATCAATTTGTGAAAACAATGCTTCACATTTAGTCACGTCGCCATCAAAAAATTGATTTGCAAAAGTTTGTACTATTTGAGCAAAGTCCACAGATAAACCTAATTGTTGCAACAAATCTTGCTGGTTTTCTAATTTGCTGTCAAGCACTACAACTTGCGATACAAAAGCCCCTTCGCGCACTTCAACTTCTTGATTCTCTAAATCTTCTTGAGTTATGCCGTAATAGTCATAATATGCCTGCTGGCTATCAAAATTCCAACTAATTTCATATAAGTACGGGTTGTTATCTGCTACACCTACATCAAAGGTAACATGTTCGTTTAATTTCTCTATACCATTAATTCTTTCTTGAATTTGTGCTTGCAGGCTTAATGCCATAGAATCAATCAAACTAATTACTTCGTCAGCATCTACTCCATACGTATTGCAGACTTCTTCATCAACTTGAATTTGGTAATAATATGACCGCGAACCGTCTAGGTAAACGGTAGATAACTGAGTCGTGGCAGAACACCCTGCAAACATTAAACTCACACACGCGACTAGCATAAAGGATAATAAAAATTTACTTTTCAATTATAACTCCGTAAAAATAGTATATAGTTAAATTTTATCAGCAAAAAGACAAAATTGCAACTTTATTAAACTTATATTTATTTATAATATTCAATTTTTATTTTGTTTTATACATTTTGACAATAAAATTTGTAAAATGTCGTTATATTTATTTGACTTTTATCCACAATTTATAATAAAATTAATCTAAACATTGAATAATATCGCTGGAATTTTCAAAAACTATTCTAAATTTAAACCTAGGGGGTATGTATGAGTAGCTTCATGAATAAAAAAGTTGCTTTGATTATGAGCGTAGTTGTTACATTGTGTCTAGTGGTGGCGCTTTGCGTTGTTTTCCTTTATAATCCCACAAACCCAGCTACGACTTTGGAACAGGTAAGTAATGACAATACTGTACAATCTAGTACGGGTGTGGCTAGCGGTGATGTTTTGACCGTTGACGTAACTGGTGGTAGTTATGATACTAGTACAGATGGTACAAATACGACTTATACCGCTACACCTAGTAGTGGTTACCGTTTTGCTTACTGGCAAGATGGTAGTGGTATAAAATTTTCCGCTGATTTAAGTGTTACCACGACTAGGGCTAATTGTGTTCCTGTATTTATTCAAGAAAGCGCTGTGGTAGAAGTTTCTACACAGGCAGAATTATTAAACGCATTTACGACTAATAATAGCGCAAGTGCTATGATAGTCCTTAAAAATGACATTAAAGTAGATAGTTCATTTACAATGGTTGCCTCATTTGCAGGCACATTAGATGGTGCTGGTTATGGCCTTGATGGCTTAACAAGGTCTGGTTCTGATAATGTAGGTGGTATTTGTGGTACTCTTACTGGCGTAATTAAGAACTTAGAAATTCGCGGTACTGTTAGCGGTACTGGTAATGTTGGTGCATTTGCTGGCACTTTGAATGGTGGTTTGCTATCTAGATGTTCTAACTTCGCAACAGTAAACGCAGGTAATAGTGGTACTGCTGGCGGTATGGTAGCGACAGCAACTGGTAACACACGTTCTTGCTCAATTTACTACTGTGCAAACTACGGTTCTATAATAGGTAACAACGTAGGTGCAGTTATTTTCACAAACGGCACAAGCGACAGTCCTATTTGTAACCTAATTCAAAATACAAACGAAGGCGCATTGCAGACAACAAACGCCACCGCTTAAATAATTAATTAGATTATTAATAAAATGCTAATTAGATAACAATTAAATAAATCCAAACAAAAAGTCCATTTTAATCTATCGGTTAATTTGTGGCTTTTTATTTTTACATTTATAGAGTTTATTCGGCAAAAATATGGGGCTTAAATCATTGCTTTTTGCTTGAAAATTTTGTACAATGTAATTCATAAGGGGCGAGAAGTATGAAGTTTTGGGATTTTATTACTACGACGCTAGGGTTGAGTGAAGTTAGTGAGCCAGTAAAGAAACGTTCTCCGCAAATTACACCTAATCTTGAAATGCACGGCTCAAAAATTTCTATTCAAACTCCTGTTGATTTTAATGATATTACAAGGTTTGTACGCAGTCTAAATAAAAATATTCCATTGATTGTAAATTTCAGTTCTTTAAAGCCAAACGAAGCCGAGCGTAGCCTAGATTTTGTATGCGGTGCCGTGTGCGCTCTAAACGGCAAGTTAGAGAGAATAGGCGATGGGATTTACTTTTACGCGCCAGCAGGCGTTAGTGTGGAGACGGACAAAAAATACAAAGGGAAAAGATATGGAAATTAAATTTTGGTATATTTTAAGTGCGGGTGTAATTGCTCTAGATTTGATATTAAAAGTAGTTATGGAAGGTGTAAACATTACTGTTATTCCTAATGTTTTGTCTTTTATCTCTGTACATAATTACGGCGCAAGTTTCGGTGTGCTAGACGGAGCAAGATGGTTCTTTATAGTCTTAGCGATTTTGTTTGTAATAGGAATGGTTTTATTTGATTTTCTATACAAAAAAGATTTCCGCGCAAACGGTTGGTATCGTGTGGGATTTGCTTTGATTTTGGGCGGAATTGTCGGTAATTTGGTAGATAGAATTGCCTTTGGCTATGTACGTGATTTTATTTCCCTAGATTTCATTGATTTTCCAGTGTTTAATATCGCCGATATGGCGCTAACTTTTGGTTGTGTTTGTTTAGTCGTGTTTATACTTTTCTTTGCTTTCCGTAGCGAAAAACCACAAGAAAAAACGGTAACTTTTACCAGCAACAATTCAACTAAAAAAGAACTAGCATCTCAAGACTTAGATACAACACAAGAAATTCAAGACACAGAAGATTTTGCAACACAAGATGCAAAGGAGCTTGCATTACAAGACGTAGAAAACAAAACGCAAAAAGAAAAGGAATTTTCGCAACAAGAAACAAAAGCCGAGAAAGATTCCGCACCACAAAACGAAAAAGAAAGTTTACAACAAAATTTAAACAAAAATTCTCCGCAAGATACACAGACTGAAATTATAGAAGAAAAGACCGAAACAGAAAGAGAACAAACCGAAACAGCACAAGAACAATCAAAAGTGGAAAACAACCTAGCAGAAATCAAAAACGAGCCAACCGAAACAACCACAAATAACGCTAAAAATTTAGAAAACATTACACAAGAAAACATCACAAAACAAGAAACAAAAGCCGAAAAAGAAGCAATAAGTACAGGAAAAGACAATTCACTAAAATAAGAAAAAAATAAGCAAAAAATACGAAAAAAATAAAAGGTTTTTTATGGACAAAAAGGAAATTACCGCGAGCGACAAGGGAATAAGACTTGATGTATATTTAACCGAAAATTACCCAGAATTTAGCCGTAGCGGAATTAAAAATTTAATTACAAAGGGGCTAGTTACCGTTAATGAAAAAACGCAAAAAGCAGGGTATTCATTGAAACTGGGCGACATAGTGGCAATAACAATCCCTGAGCCTGTGACGGTTGATTTAACACCGCAAAACATTCCACTAGACATTGTGTATCAAGACGATGATTTGGCAGTAATTAACAAACCGCAAGGGCTAACCGTTCACCCTAGCGCGGGGCATACTGACGGGACTTTGGTAAATGCGTTGCTTTATCATATTAAAGATTTATCGGGCATTAATGGGGAATTAAGACCAGGCATCGTGCATAGATTAGACAAAGACACTTCAGGGCTAATGCTTGTGGCGAAAAACGATTTTGCGCACCGTGATTTAGCAAAGCAAATTGCAGAAAAAACTTGTATAAGACGATATATAGCCTTATTAGAAGGACATTTAAAACCTGAGCAAGGCACAATTACCACGCATATAGCACGTTCGGAAAAAGATAGGAAGAAAATGGCTGTTTCAAATGACGAAAATGACAGAATCGCCATTACTGAATATAGGGTTATTGAATATTTGGACGATTATACTTTGGCAAATTTCACTTTAAAAACGGGCAGGACGCATCAAATTAGAGTGCACGCTAGTTTCTTAAAACACCCCGTTGTAGGGGACGAAGTATACGGCTATAAAAAACAAAAATTCAATACTCACGGGCAACTTTTACACTCTGAGTATTTGGAGTTTACGCACCCCAGGACGGGGGAAAGATTGCACTTTTCCGTGCCTTTGCCTGATTACTTTGCCGAAATTGTGGAAAAATTAAGGCGTAAGGCAAACACTCAATAAGGATTACTTGACAATAAAGCGTAATATTTAATATAATAATTATTATAAAAAGCAATATAGTAATTGAAATAAGAAGGGGATTAATTATGGCAAATTTAGAATTCAAACGTGCCTTAAATTTTATGGGCTTTGTGGCGACAATGTTAATTGCTGCGGCGTTGATTGTGTCTGTCGTGGTTTCTTTAATTAACGGCGATGGGGCATACAATATACCAAACTTCCAAATAAATAATGTTGAATCAGCATTTTCATTCTTTGCTAACATTTTGGCTTACTTTATCACGATAGTTGCAGGTTTTTACTATGTGAAGTCAAAACGCAATGTTTGGTTTATGGTTGCGCAAATTGTGGGTACTTTGATTATTCTCACGGCAGTAATTTTGGGCGCAGTATTGTAAATTTAGGGTTTACTTATGAAAATTCGTATTGATATAATTGTTTTTTGGGTGTGCGCAGGCCTAATGGTCTTGTTTGGTGCGCTGATTCCCGTTTGGGAGCCCTTTGCTATTTTTATGGGGCTGTTTTTAACACTTGCCGCAGGTATTTACACAGGTTGGCAGTATATAAAGTATAAGAGAATAGATAATAACCTAGAAGAAATGCGCTATCAAGATGCCTATATCTATGCAGACGAGAACAACACTTCATTTAATCCAGACGAATTCCGTTATTCAAAAAAGGAAGAGCGCCAGATAAATAGTGTTAGACGAAACGCACAGATTTCACTGATAGTGGGCATAGGTATGGTACTAATAGGTCTATTTGTATTCATTTACGCCTGCTGTACAGCGGTTTAAATAAAAACGTTTATAGAAAAGGATAAAGATTTAATTTGACAGAATTAAAATAGAAAAATAAATAAGTGATATATTTTATTCCACCAAACTAAATGACAATGCTTATTGAAGAATTTTAATTTATTACTAGTCCAGTTAGACAAAAAATTTTAAAATATTTGATTTTTAGAGAAACAAAAAAGGTACAAGGCTTGTCTTTTGCCTTTTTTTGTGTTATAATATAAGACATTATTTCGGAGGATACTTATGAAATTTGATTTAAAGAACGTAGATAAATTCACTACAGAACTTACTTTTACCAGCACTCCTAAGGAATATGAAGATGCTGTGGAAAAAGCTTACGAACGCACTAAACACAAATACGAAGTGCAAGGTTTTAGAAAGGGTAAGGTACCTAGAAAAGTTATAGAAAAGACTTATGGTGACGGAGTTTTCTTTGAAGACGCTTTGACAGAACTCGCTGACAGAGCATATGTAGAAGCATTAAACGACCACCCAGAAATTCACCTTTACGGAGAGCCAAATTTGGAGTTAAATAGTTTCGTTGACGGCGTGGTAATAGGCAAAATTACATTAAAAGTTTTACCAGAACCAGTTTTAGGCGCGTACAAGGGCTTGACTGTTTCTACAATTTTGAATGAATTTGACCCTGCTATGGTTGATGCAGAGTTAAAGCACGCACAAATGCACCACACTCACAGTCACCCTATGCCAGACAAAGTTTCTGAAAATGGCGACATCGTGGTAATTGATTTTACAGGTAGCACTGACGGTGTAGAGTTTGAAGGTGGCAAGGCAACGGACTACGAGTTAGAGTTAGGTAGCCATTCATTTATTGACACTTTTGAAGAACAATTAATCGGCCACAAGGCTGGCGACCACGTTACCGTAAACGTAACATTCCCTGTAGATTACGGCGCTAAGACTTTGGCAGGCAAAAAAGCAGTGTTTGAATGTGACGTTAAGTCTGTAAATGTTAAACACGTACCTGAAATTGACGACGAGTTGGCTAAACACGTAGGCGACTTTGCTACTCTTGATGAGTGGAAGAAAGATATTGAAGCGCAACTCCGCCACGAAATTGACCACAGAAATGAATCAGCAAAGGAAGACGCAATTATTGCTGCAATTGTTGACAATTCAAAGGTTGATTTGCCAGACGAAGTAATTGAGCAACAATTAGACGCAGTTATGAAAGATTTGACAAACCGTCTTGCTTATCAAGGTATGCGTATTGAAGATTACGCTCATTACATCGGTACAACTTTGGAAAAATTAAGAGAAGAAAGACGTGATGACGCAATTAGAATTGCAAAAACTCGTCAAATTTTGGAGGCAATTATCCGTGCAGAAGACATTACTGTTAGCGATGCTGAAATTGACGAGCAAATCGCCGAAATCGCCAAAATGTCAAATAAAACCCTACAAGAATACAAAAAATCTATGGACTCTCGTAGGTTAGATTACATTTATAGTGATATACTTATGGCAAAACTAATGAAGATGCTTGTGGCAAACAACACGGTAATACCTACAAAAGACGGCGAAGGCGCTAAAAAGTCAACAGCGAAAAAATCAACTAAGGCCACAGAAAAAGCAGAGACAAAGGCTCCTGCAAAAACAACAAAGAAAGTAGCAGAAAAGAAAGAAAGCGCTACAAAGAAACCAGAAAAAGTAGAATCTAAAAAAGCAACTGCAAAAACTGAGACAAAGAAGCCTGCTACTAAAACAGCAAAGGCTACAGCAGAAAAGAAAACTGCCACAACAGCAAAGAAAACAGCAACCAAAAAGACAACTAAATAATTTTCAATCAAATTAAATAATTTTTAAACGATACGAAAGACAAACTTAAAGTTTTGAGTTTGTCTTTTATTTTTCTCTTTTTGGTTTAAAGTGAATATAAAATGTATAAAATAAGTTAAGGAGTTAATATGATAATACCAACAGTTATTGATAAAACACCGAATGGCGAACGTGCTTTTGACATTTATTCGCGAATGCTAGAAGATAGGATAATTTTTATAACAGGCGAGATAGACGACAAAGTTTGTAATACAATCGTTGCTCAACTCTTATATTTAGAGAGTAAGGACAACAAAAAAGACATAAATTTATATATCAATAGTCCAGGCGGGGTGGCTCAATCGGGTTTAGCTATATTAGACACTATGAAGTATATCAAGTCTCCCGTTTCCACCATTTGTATAGGCTTGTGTGCCAGTGCGGCGGCGTTATTGCTAGCAGGTGGTGAACCGGGTAAACGCTATATTTTACCGCATGGCAAGGTTATGATACATCAGCCGTGGGGTGGAGTAAATGGGCAGATTACTGAAATTGAAATTTACTACAAAGAAGGGGTTAAAGACCGCGCAACCTATGCCGAACTCTTAGCGAAATTTTGTGGAAAAACAAAGGACGTCGTGCTAAAAGATATTGAAAGAGATAACTATTTAAGTGCAAAAGAAGCGGTAAATTATGGTTTAGTAGATAAAATTTTGTAAGGAAGTGAGTATGGAAAGTGCTTATTGTTCATTTTGTGGAAAATCACAGACGCAGGTGCGTAGGCTAGTTTCTAGTCCTACAAATGATTGCTTTATTTGTGATAATTGTGTGGAGATTTGTAGGGAAATAGTTACCGAAGCCGATTATAAGCAAAGTACTCGTTCTCAAAAATTTGTCTTGCCTACACCACAAGAAATTAAAAAAAGTTTAGACGAGTATATAGTAGGGCAAGAAAATGCAAAAAGAGCAATGTCTGTCGCCGTTTACAATCACTATAAACGCCTAAACTACAATTTGGGGCTAAAAAATAAGAATGTAGAGTTAGATAAAAGCAATATTTTGTTAATAGGCCCTACTGGTGTGGGCAAGACCTTAATTGCTAAAACTTTAGCCAAAATATTGAAAGTACCTTTTGCTTGTGTTGATGCGACAGGGTTAACTGAAGCGGGATATGTAGGAGATGACGTAGAAAGTATTTTGGCAAGACTGCTAATAAATGCTGATTATGATGTAAAAAAAGCGCAAATGGGCATAATTTATATAGACGAGATAGACAAAATAGCACGAAAAATTGATACACGTAATATGACGCGAGATGTTTCTGGCGAAGGTGTGCAACAAGCATTACTAAAAATTTTAGAAGGCACTGTGGCACAAGTTTCTTTAAGTAATAATAGAAAATCGCCGCATCAAGATACCGTCTCTATTGATACAAGCAATATTTTGTTTATCTGCGGTGGGGCATTTGTAAAATTAAATGAAATAATTGAGAACCGCACGACAGGTACGAGTTTGGGCTTCAATAATAAAGCAAAATCAGAAAAGGTAAGCAATTTCCGCTATACCCAAAATGTGCGAGTAGATGATTTAGTAACATTTGGGTTGATTCCAGAATTTGTGGGCAGATTGCCAGTTGTAGTAAGCCTTGATGCCCTAGATAAAAAAGCAATGCTAAATATTTTGACAACTCCTAAAAATAATTTAATAGAGCAGTATAAGACGATTTTTGAGTTAGACGGCATTAACCTAGAATTTGAAAAATCAGCCTTAGATAAAATTGCTGAGCGTGCGTTAGACTTAGGAATGGGGGCAAGAGGGCTTAGGAGTATTTTGGAAGAAACCATGCTAGACACAATGTTTACTAGCCCTAGTGAGACAGGACTGCAAAAGATAACAATAAACTCAGACTGTATAACAAAGAAAGCACAGCCAAAACGAAAATTTAAAATAGAAAAAACCGCAAAAATTCAAAAAAATTAGCATTTTTACTGCATAATACCGTGCATAGTACTAGGTATTATGCATTTTTTGTTATAATTTTTATTTTTAACAATTTATTAAAAGTTAAAAATGAGTATTGAAATATGCATAATTCTGTGGTATAATAACACGGCAAAAGGGGAATAGAAAATGGCAAAATTAAAAGAAGAACACAAAAGAATTGACGGAAAACCACGCAATAAACCGCTTACACTCTTAGAAAGTATTGTTTTAAGACGTGAAAAATTTACAAAGAATTTTTGGAAAAATGGTGGCGAATTTAAAAGCCCTATGGTGAAAAATCTAATTGAACTAGGTGAAATCACTAGGACAGATGCGGTAGACTTAGAGTTTTTCTCTAGTCTAAATCAAGGCGAAAAAGTGCAGTATTTTAACTTTATTTGCGATAAATATACAAATTGTATTGCTGATTATTCTAGTACTTGCGCGGTACTAACTAGTATTTTAGCAGAGTTTAAAAACAATAAATTATTGATTAATTCTCGTATAGATATGGCGGGGATTTGCGCTGTTCCAGAAAAATATAGACCTAATTATGAAATAATGATTCAGCATATAATGAACGAAAAATATTTGCGTCAAAAATATTTATATCAAGCAAAAACTAATTTACAATTACTAGATAAATCTTATTTTGAAGATATAGATAATCTTGTTGCTTATCGCAAAGCACTAGCAAAAGAAACAATAAAATTAGGTATTAGATTAGACAATTACTCTATGGAATTAGGTGGAGGGAAATATTTATTTTTCAATAAAGCCTTAGACGTAGTTAGCGATTCTATGCCTAAAAAATATGAAAAAGAAATAAAAAGTTATAAGAAAGACATACGTAAATTAAACGTTAAATTAGCAAGAGAAGAAAATATGTCTGACGAATCACAAAAAGTAGTACTTTATTAATACAAAAAAGCACTTAATCGCTAGAATTTGCAGCATTATTGCATAAATTTGCGGTTAAGTGCTGTTTTTTTTAATTAATACAAATTATATTATTTAAATTCAATAATTTTATATATAAAAACCACTTAATTTTATTACAATTAATTAAAATAAATAATAAACTAAATGCTTAATTTATTAAGTAAAATAGATAAATATATATTCGTTATCTTGCATTATTCGTCTAACAAGGGACTTTCCCATAGTTTATTATGAAATACTATTTTACAATTTATTTTTTTATTTAATGTTATTAATACTAATCAAGTACTATGCTTGTGCATAATACCATAAAAATACGTGAAAAATAGTAAAAAATTAATAAAAATAACAAAAAATCAATAAAATTAAGTGAAATGTATTAAAAACAAGAAAGAAGCGAGAGTAATATTTTAAAAATTTATTAAAAGAAAAAACCTATAAGTTTTATTTTTATAGGTTTTATATTTTAGAGATTAATATTATTTTTACTATATTTTTATTCTTTTATTTTAATTAATAAATAATTTACAAATAAATAATTAATTACATTTTAAAGCTAAATAAAATTAATATTAATATATTATAAGTAAATCTATTTATAGGCTAATTTGTAAAAATTTAGTCCTTTAATTTAATTATTAATACTTAAAATTTATAGTTGATTTAAAACATCAATACCTAATAAGTATAAACTATTTTTTATAGCAATGGCTGTTTTTGCAATTAAATTAAGTCTTGCTTTCTTTAATTCTATATCAGTTAGGTTGAGAATATTTTGTGTTGAATAGAATTGACTAAACTTTGTCGTTAAATTAAAAACATAATTTGCAATAAAACTAGGGTTTAAATTTTTGTAGGTTGTACACAGCATATTAGTAAAGTTATATAGTTGCTTGATTAAACTAATTTCTTCATTTGTTGTAAGTAGGGAATAATCAGCGTTTTTATAATCGCAATCAGCTTTACCGAGAATTGATTGTATTCTTGCATAATTGTATTGAGAATATAGACTGCTATCACCATTGAAGTTTAACGCATTCTTCCAGTCAAACAAAACGTTCTTCTCAGGACTACATTTTAAAATACTATATTTCAGCGCGCCATAACCTATAATTTGAGCCTTTTCTATATCGCTTTCGCCACGTTTTTCGGTAACGATAGCATTTGCTTTTTCGCGGGCTTCTTTCATAAAGTCTGCTAGCAACACAACTCTACCTTGTCTAGTACTCATTTTACCTTCGGGTAGGAGCACAAAAGAGTAGTTTACCACTTCGGCTGGTTTCGCTCCCAGTAGACGCATTGCAGCACTGATTTGTTGGAAATAAACTTTTTGGTCTTCACCTAGTATAATTATATTTCTGTCAGCACCACTATTTGCTTTATCAATACTATAGCAAATATCTCTCAGTGCATAAAGACTCGTTTTGTCTTGACGAGTAACCACTAGCATAGGCTCATCAATGCCGATATCTTCGCCACGTTGGTCTAGAACCAGACGGCCATTCTCGTCTTCAAACAATTTTGGCGATTTTTTGAGTTCGTCTAAAACTTTGTCTGTAATATGTTCGTGAATGTAACGTGATTCATAATCAAACTTATCCCATTTAATATCCAACTCGTCAAAAATGGCAGTTTGTCCCTTTATGCAAATGCTAACCACTTTGTTAAATTGACTAATAGTTTCGCTATCGCCACTTTCAAATTTATGCAACAATTCAAAAACGCTCTTTTCAATCTCGGGGTTGGTTTTTGATTCTTCGTTTACGTCAATATAAATTTGCAGTAAATCTTCAAAAGTTACGTTTGGTTTATCTTTTGTAGCATAAACAAGCATTGCAATTTGTTTGCCTACGTCATTTACAAAATAATGTACATCGGTTTTCCAGCCTAAAAATTTAAACACACGTACCAAACTATCACCGATTAGCGCATTTCTGGCTCTGCCTATGTGCGGGCTGGCGTTCGGGTTAATACTCGTATGCTCAATTAGAACTTTTTTGTCCTGCATTCCAAACTTTTTGTCAATATCAGCCTGGTTAATCAGCAAGTTTTCCATCAAAGTCTTTGCAATAAATTCAGGTTTAAAGGTAAAGTTTAAATATCCGCCCACACTTTCTATTTTTAGTAAATTCTCGTCAGTAAGATGCTCGGCAAGATTTTGTGCAATTACATTAGGGGCTAGATGCATTTCTTTGGAAAACTTAAAACAGGGTAGGGCAACGTCGCCTTTATCCTGTGTGGGTGTCTCCAAATTTGGAAAAATCTGCTCTTTTGTAAAATCGCTATTTTTAGTTATTAAATCTGCAGTATAATCAAATAAAATATTCATTTTTTATCCTTCATTACTATTGTTTTGCGCCTCTTTTACTGCTGTTATCGCAGGCCTAAACCCTAAATAACAGCATTTCTCTAAGTACATTTTAGAATCAGCATAATTTTGCGGAATGATAGTGCCACGAGCGGACTCTATTGCTAACCACATCATAGCGCGTACTTCTTGCTTCTTTGCTGCTTGATAGATTAAATCTAAGCCCTTTTTCTTTGTCTCGGGCTTTTTGATTAAGGTAATGCCGTGTTCAAAAAGGGCAAATTTGCAACCGTGCTCAACAGACCACAGTAGCATTTTGCGTGCTTTCACTGGGTCTTTTTGCACAAAATCTTCATCTAGCATATACAATGCGCCCACAAAATAAACTGCTTCGGGAATTTTTTCCTGGCTTAGTTTTTTAAATATTAAACACGCTTTTTTAAGGTCGGGTTTTGTGCCTACTCCCATTAACGTACAATAGCCTAAATGTAGTTGCGCCTGTAAATTGCCTTCTTTTGCTGAAATTTTTAAGTATTTTATGCCATTTTCTTCGTCTTTTAACAAAAAGTACGCAGTAGCCAAATAAAACAGGCTAGTACTATCGCCTAAATGCGCCCAAATCTGCATAGCACGTTCAAAACGTTGTCTTTTGTCTTGCGTCTTGTCTTGCAGTAGGGCAAGGGCTACTTCGCGTTGTTCATTATTAGGTAGAGTCGCAATATTCTCAAGTTTTTCCTTGTAGTTTTTTTCTGTAGCATCGGGCAAAACTCTCAGTTCGCACCTAAATGCTTCATAATTCAATTCTTGTGGAGTTAATGTTTTCATTTTTCAACCTCTTAAGTATTATAACACAAAAAAATTTTTAAAACAATACAAAATTTATATATTTGTTTTCTCGCATTTATATATTTGCTTGTTTACATTTATACATTTGTTCTTTTCACTAAATCATACAGACTTTGCATATCATTTTCTAGGTTGAGATAGAAACAACGTCCTTCGTACTTACCATCTACTTCTCTAATAAGATTAAAGCCTTTATCATTGGGCATAATATTTACTAGCAGGGCATCAAACGGCATATCGTTATGCTTCATTTGCTCTTTAAAATTAAATTTTATCCAAATGCCACTTTGTAATGCTTGCATCGTGTGTTCGTGAATACTTACACCAAAAGCGGGCATTTCATATGAGTCGTAAATCATATCCATAAATTTAGTCAATAAGTCGTCAAATTCAGACGAAGTGTTTGGAAAAGTTTTTTCCTTACCGTCTTTGAAAATTGTAATTGAGTCAGTTTCTTCAAAAAAGTCGTAAATTTGGTAATCATCTAAATAATTAATTGTACTCATATGCTCTCCTAAATTTTTTATTTTTAAACTTGATTTTTTAATTCAGTTTAATTATAATTATAACATACATTTTTTAAAATTAGTACTATTTTAAAATAATTTCTAAGGAGTAATATATGGAAATTGATGCTGAAAATGATAAACTTATTCAAGAGAAATATGAAAAGTTACTAGCCGAGTTGAATTCAAACGATATTGATAAAGCCAAATTTGATATTTTAGATTTTATAAAATTCTGGAATAAGGATAAAATTACAAACGATTTTTACTATTCCGCCATATATAAAGACTTAACAAAGAATATTGTGCAATTTTTCATAAATAACGGCTTTGAGTTTAAGGGGCAGCAAGACTGGAATACTTTAGATTTTTTCTCTACCAGTGATTTTGTTCGTCTTTTTGAAAAATCTAAGGATAAATTAGACATATTTATACAAGAAAAAATGCTAGACAAAATGTTTGAAAAGAATGCGTACGCTGATTTGATAAATATTGCAAAGTTTGTAGATGCCGAAACTTTTAATAAAATTCAAGACGCCATATTAAAACAATCTAATTTAAAGGTGATTTATGAGTTCATGAAGAACAACACTGACCGCGTTGATTTTAAGAAATTTGTAATAAAAGCGAATTTGTCTTACTCTAAAAATAATAACTACCAAAAACCAGAAAAACTTAGAGAAATAAAAGTCTTAAAAGATAAAATAAACAATTTATATGCGGAATTAAAAAACAAAAAATCATCCGAAAATGAAACTTTAGATTTGCAAAAGTATTAAGTTAATAATTGAAAGGATATAATATGAATAGAGAAATTATAGATAGAATATTTGTTTTTGATATTGATGGAACGTTGGTTGGAAAAGATGCGAAAATAAAGAAAAATGTAGATAAACTTTTCCAGAGTATTTTTAAAAAATATTCTAATCCTCGTATTATGTTTGTGTCTGGTGGAGATACACAAAAAGTTAATTATTCCCTTGATTTAATTAGTGAAGAAGCAGGCGTTGATTTGAGCAGTGCCATTCGGGCAAGCCACGCAGGTGGTAGAATTCTAGATGCACAAGGTAACAAAATTAGACTAGACAAGTACTTTTCACTTGAATTAATACAAGCCGTTTTAAAAGAAGTGTTTAGTGTGGATAAATACTTTTATGTGGTTTATTGTACAAGTGAAGGCAACTTTTTTGTGGATATGCATTCCTTAGAGCCAGAAGGCGAGTGGGTAACCGCTGACGAGTTAAAAAAAGTTCTATACGATACAGGCATTAGATTAATGGCACAAGATGTTACAAAAGACGAACTTAAAAAAATAATTTTAGATAAAAAAGTCCGCAGTTTGTGGGTTTTTAATGCAAATTATCAATATAATTTAGATGCAGACAAACTTTTGCAAAAATTACCTGCAAGTTACCCTGATTTAACAGTAGCGACAAGTTTTTTTATTGATTTAACTGTAAGCGATAAGATTTCGGCAATTAATTCTGTATTTGGTGACGAATTAGAGAAAATTGTATATTTTGGCGACGAGAAAAACGACGAGCAAGCCCTACTTAACGGCAAAAACGGTACGTATTGCGGAAGTATTGCGGTAGGCAAAAGTAGGGTTGCACTAGAAAGTGGTGATTTGGCTGTGCCTTATTTTAATGATTTTGCTATAAAATACGCTATAAATGAATTAGATGACGAAAGTATTTGCAAAATAGACTGGGAAGATAAAACTTACGAAATTAAAGGCAAAAATTTAGAAGAAACAATCAAACTTGTAAATGAATTTACTTTAAAAAATTGCGTAAAAAAATAATTTAAAATATCAAAAAAGAAAAGAAAATATTAAAAAATATATATCTATAAAATAAAGGTTTATGGAAAATGAACAGTACCACAAGAGCATTCAACTTTTGTGGTGCATTTCAAAATGGGGTAAAAAATTTTTTGTGATGGGTTTAAATTTTATAGTTTAAACTCATTTTTTATAAGTATTAAGTTAAATACATTTTAAAGTATATAAACAAAAATAATGTTGAAATTCTTAATGAATAAAATTTTCGTACCCAAATCAAAGAAAAAATATCAATAAAACTTTAAAATATGCTTTTAGAACTAAGGAAAAAATGTCTTTATATAAACCCAAAATAACTATACATACCTTAATAATTAACCAAAAGTAATACCTAATTCAACAACTCAAAAAACGAAAGCAATAACTATTTATTAATAAAAAAGAGAAGTAGTATTTACTTCTCAAAAATTAATTTTAACTGGAGCGAGCGAAGAGAATCGAACTCTCGTAGCCAGCTTGGAAGGCTGGAGCTTTACCACTAAGCTACGCTCGCATATTAAAGGGGGATAGTCCCCCTTTTCTTTTGTAAATTATGTATTTCTTCTTTTGTATGAATTCATTATAACATAGTTATAGTTTTAAGTCAAGGAAAAATGCATTATCAAATTTAAATTATTTATCATTAAAACTATAATTAAAATTAAATATTTAACATCTGTAATAAATTTTGCTATAAACACTTACTATCTAGCAATTTAAAATTAGTCTTTTAATTTAAATAAAAGTTTATGTTAAAATGGGGTGAACCCCAAAAGTTGGACAAAAATTTAATATTTATATTTTGTATTTTGAGTTGAAATAAATTAATTTTTTAACAATTTTTAAGTATTTTTTAAGCATTTATTTAATTTTAATTTAAATAGTTTTATCTGAGTTGCGAATAGTTATAGTATTAGTCATTTGGCAATATTTTTTGTTTATTAACTTTTCATAGCGAATTGTTTTTGCGTTCATTCCCATACTTTCATAAAAACGTACAGCGCTAGTATTAAAGGCGTAAACATTTACTTCAATAGTAAAAATTTTATTCTTTATGGCGAGATTTTCTACATAATCATATAATTCTTGCCCTATGTGTTGATTGCGTTTTTCTTTATCTACAATTATATTTTCTATAAACCAAATTTTGTGCTGTTTATATGCTGAATTTTTCACAGAGTCCCTTTCGGACAATAAAATATAGCCTAAAATTTTGTCGTTATCCACATATACAAAGCATTTTTGCAAAGGATTGTCTATTATGTCTTGCAAATATTGTGCCGTTACGCAGTGCCTATCATAATAAATATCTGGTCTAACAATATAATGCGATTTGAATAGTTGTTTTGCTAAATTTTGTATTTGTTTTAAATCTTGCATTTGTACTTCTCTAATCATTTTCTGCCCCTTGTGAAATTAATTATAGTATTATTTTACATAATTTTTGCAAAAATAAAAAGTATTTTTAGATACTTTAAGTGAAAAATTTTTCATTGAACAGCACTTGCGGGGAATTTGGCTTGTAAATTTTTGATAAATTATGGTAGTGTCTGGCGGATTCTTTTTCGCCTAAGGCAAAACAGCACACGCACAACTGAATGGCGGGAATATACCCAAAATAATCAGGTTCTATCCAGCCAGACTTGATTTTCTCGCATTGCAAGGCTAGTTTATACCAAAATTTTGCCGTGCGAAAATCTTTCTCATTAAAATACAACCTACCTAATTCGCAACAAATATTAGCACGTGGCGGGGCATAGGCAAAAGATTGCGTAAGACTGATTTTTGCATCTTCATATTTATTCTCTAATATATAGCATTTTGCCCGTATTAGACAAGCATCAATTTTGTTTTCTGCCCAACCGTCAGATTTTAAAAATTTATTTATCATTTTAATTGCTTTTTTGGGGTAATTGTTGTAGTACAATTCACGAGAATAATAGTACATGGCACGCGGTGAAAGGGGAGTTTTAGACTTCTCTAACTTTTGATAAATTTTTAAATTGCGTTTTGGTAGGGTAGGCTTTACTTTTTTGTGGTAAATTTTAATGTCGCTGTATTCAATATTGCCCATAGGCACGATTACTTCATGCACAGGTTCTAGCCACTCAAAGCCAAAGTGATTGCGCACAATTCTTTCCCTGTAATACATAAACTTAGGTTGATTGTTAGCATCTACATTTTGTACATAATAGCACATTATGCAATCGGGCAACTCGCTAGCATCTTTTTCACGCAACAAATTAATTTTTATTTGCTCACTTAATGGAATGGTATCGTCTGCATCAAGCCACATAATATAGTCCATAGTGGCAAGAGAGAAGGAAAAATTCCGCGCTTTGCTAAAATCATCGCACCACTCAAAATCATAAACTTTGGACGTGTAGCGGTAGGCAATTTCCTTTGTATTGTCCGTACTACCTGTATCTACAATAATTATTTCGTCAGCAAAATTAATCACATCATTTAGCACTCTACCCAAAACATCTGCTTCATTTTTAACAATCATACATACACTTAATTTCATACACATTATTTATGTAATTGCCAGCAAAAAAGTTAAAAATAAAAACGCCAATTTTAGCGTCTTATAAAATTCCCCAAATAAAAGTAATGAGCGTAACTACACTGGCAAGGAATATTGCGATATAGTAGAATAGGTAGTCCATATTTTTAGGCTTTTGATATTTATCAAATTCGCTGTAAATCATTGAATATAGCGGGTTGTCGCCGATTTCTCTTTCAAGATGAGTAATAGGTATGTCGCCTCTGTCAATCTTGTCTTTTAAGTCCTTTGCAGCCGCCTGACTAAATAGCGAATATAATTGCAACTTATCGTTAAAGTTGATTTCCTTTTCCATTTCCGTTCCTTTAGTTGATTCGTACAACTTTTTACAGAACGTATCAAACTTCTTTTGCTTTGATTCTACAAACAACCTACTTATCAACAAGGCAAGCAAGGTCAACACAACCAAAAGTATTAAAAATGCCACAAGCAAGCCAGCAAACCAGTTAGACGTAATGAATTCCGTCATAGTATCCATAATCCCGCCACCAAACCAGCCATAAGCGCTAGCGTAACTAAGGTAAAGTGAGCAGAAGTTAGATGTTGCGTGGATAATCATAGCAGGGAATATGCTGCGAGTAATCATTGTAGAAGCGCCCAAAATCAAACCAACTACAAAAGCGTAACCAAATTGTGCTACGTTTAAGTGCGCCAAACCAAACATTAAGGCAGATAGCAAAATCGCACGTTTTAAACCATTATTACGCATATTGCCGAGTAGCAATCCCCTGTGCGCCATTTCTTCGCCAAAGCCAGGTAAGAAAGAAGTAGAAACAACAGCCATTAGGAAGGCGAGCCAAACGGGCAACTCAGTAGTTGTCCCACTAGATGATGACGAGTACCCAAATAGTTGCAAGAGAAAAGACCAAAATGTAGATACAAACAATATTAATACGTAAGTAAGTATTCCTATTAAAAGTGAGTAAATCACTGTTTTAAAGGAAACTTTTTTGATAAAAAAGCGTTCTTTTACTTGTTTAAAGTTTTGTTTGCATAGTAGCATCCACAAGCCTATAGGAATGGCAGTCAGCACTAAAAGTTGCATAATGGTAGCAAATACAAAATCGTTTAGCACACTGTCTAAACCATCAAAAATTCCTGTACCCCATAGAACACGCAGAAGTATAAAAATAACAATACTGATTAAATACACCAAACCTGCGTAAAAAACTTTCTTATCGTTAATTAGATTTTTCATAATACTCCAAAACTACTTAATGTATAAATTATCAAACAAATTACAGCTACCGCTATTGCGGGCCACCACATAGACTTGCGTTGTTTTGCTGGCAATATGGCTTGCTGGTCTAGGTAAACTTGCTCTTGTTCACTTATTTTAGGGAAGATTTTTTTCTTTAAGAAGTTAATAATAAAGTATGCAATCGCCCCCATAATAAGAATTCCCGCTATGCCGATTAGTACCATATACCATACAAATTCACTTTCGCCATAACTACCAGTTAATGCATAAGTAATGTAACTAATTATCAGCACAAGTGCATTATTTGCAAAGTGCATCAGCATTCCCAAACCTAAATTACGTGTGTAATAAACCACAAAACCTATAATTACGCCTAGAATAAAAGTGTAGGGGATTTGTTGTAAGTTCATATGCATTAGGCTAAAGAATGTAGCACTAACTAATACAGCAGTCCAAACTCCGTACTTGCGCAAACCATTCAAAATTACGCCACGAAACAAAAATTCTTCGCAAATAGCAGGAATTAGCGCCGTTGTAAATAATAGCAAGAATAAATTTCCTATGTTATCTAGTGCGATAGGTAATTCAGTACTTAAATCAAAGTTAATAAGTTGTAACAAACTTTCCCAGCACGCAATAATAGGGTTTATCAAAAATAAACAACAAATACTTAAAGCCAGCCCGAGTAGGTAGACCCACCATGGCGAAGTTTGTTTTATGCCCGTACCGTCAAGGAAACTTACTTGATATTTTCTAGCAATAAGCACGGCAACAAGCAGAAAAGTCAATTCAGTTAAGACGCTTGCGATTAAAGATACTACGGGGTTTGTCGTTAAGTCGGTAGAGTCAGTGTTTATGCCTTGACCTACGATTACCAAAATCAAAGACAAGATAAAGGAAAGTAAAATCGGTGCTACAATTCCCCAGAAACTGCCGACCACACTATGCGGGTATTCAAAACGTAAGCGCTTTTGCATTCCTTCTCCTTTGATAAACTGAATTTAATCTTTATTATATCATATAAAAGGCATATAAACAATAAAAAATAACTTAAAACCCAAAATTATTCATATTTAGGCAATAATGTATAAAATTTATTGTTTAATTTTGAGTTTTTTTGTAATAAAATAGGAGAAAAAGTAATACACACCGATAAAAATCATAATTAGGAACATTACAACTAAGAATAAGTCAATAAACTCCTCAAATAATGTACACAAAAGCCCAAAAAATATACAGTTCGCTAGATTTGCTAATATTAAAACTATTACGCTCGGCCAAAATTTTAGTTTTAAAATGCTACATAACGCACTTGCACTCCACACACCCGAAAAGGGAATAGGTAATAGACAAAATAAAAACACAATAGAGCCCTTAAAAAATAGAGTATTGTCTTTCTTTTTTATGGGTGTATTCTCTTTATTCGTAAATGTGATTTGTGCGGTGTTTTGTTCGGCGTTTTCAGTTGAAATTACATTTTCTTGTTTTTTAATTTTGTGTTTTTTGCTTTGCCTTGCTAGTTTTTTTACGTTTCGTTTTTGTATCCAGTCTAAGACGGCTTTGTCGCTGTGTTCAAACAGTTTTTTGCAGAATTTTATTTTTTCTAAAATTTTTCTAAAAGGCAAGAAAATTAATACAGCGATAAAACAAACTATTGTGCCACCGAGCAGACAGGCAAAAAAAGCCCCTACAGGACTGAGCGCTCCCGCTCCCCAAAAGGTAGTACTCATTGCAAACGGCATAGCACCATGTACTTCTACAACGGGGAGCATTGATAGACAAACAGTAAATAAAAAGACTAGACCAGATGCAAATTCCATTCTTCACCACCATTTTTTGAAATATTTTATTAGAAATAATGGCATTTAATGACTTATTAACAAGATTTAAATATTTTTCATAAACAATTCTATGAATTTTTTAGATAGTTTAGATAGAAATTTTAAGAAGTTAACAGATTTAGGTGCAGAACAAATTGAAATCGGCACTACATTTTTAAACCGTAAAATTTATGCCTTTTGCGTGGGGTGTGGTGAGCCGAAAATTATTGCACAGTACGCCATTCATGCAAGGGAATATATTACGTACCATTTGGCAAATCTACATATGGTTAAGGCTCTAAAAACTTTACCAAAGGGCTTGGGCACGGTTTATTTTGTGCCTATTGTCAATATTGATGGAGTAGCACTTTGCATAGACGGAATTAAGTCTATTCCTGATGACGGTTTACGCAAGTTTTTGATTGAATTAAACCCCAGCCTAGACTTCTCACTTTGGAAAGCAAATGCTAGGGCTGTTGATTTAAACGTAAATTTCCCAGCACGTTGGGGTACGGGAAAATCAAACCTAAGAGAGCCGAATTCTCAAAACTATATAGGTAGGTCGGCGGGTAGCGAGATAGAGACGCAAAGTTTAATGAATTTTACACGCAAAATTAAGCCCGATTTAACTTTGAGTTTTCATAGCAAGGGCGAAGTAATTTATTATGATTTTCACCAAAAATTTGCGGATAAAGTAAGGGATAAGAAAATTGCCAAAGTGGTGAGCCGTAGCACAGGATACTCAATAGAACCGACAGGTAAAAGTGCGGGTGGATATAAAGACTGGTGTATTCAAGAGTTAAAAATTCCGTCTCTAACTATTGAAGTAGGCAGTAATTCTTTGCCACACCCCATTAAACTAGAAAATCTGCCACAAATTTGGCAAAAAAACGAAAATGTTATAATTGATTTGCTTGATTATTTACAGGCAAAATAGTATAATATTAAGTACAAAAGTTTTTTATTAAGGAGTACCCATGCATACGCCTGAGTTTTTTATGCGACAAGCCGTACTTTTAGCGCAAAAAGCGGCTAGCCTAGACGAAGTGCCAGTGGGCGCTGTAATCGTGCAGAATGACAAGGTAATAGCCAGGGCATACAACACCAAAAACAAGAAAAAAGATGCTCTCTTGCACGCTGAAATGTCTGCTCTTGCTAAGGCGCAAAAGAAGTTAGGCGACTGGCATTTGAATGATTGTGATTTGTATGTAACCTTAGAGCCTTGTCCTATGTGCGCGGGGGCTTGTATAAATACCCGACTGCGTACAATTTACTTTGGCGCATATGACGAAAAGGCGGGTTGCTGTGGCACACTGTACAATCTGCCACAGGATACCAGATTTAATCATAGACCAAACGTCGTAGGCGGGGTGCTAGAACAAGAATGTAGTACGCTTTTGACTCAATTTTTTAAAAACAAACGCAAATAAAAAGTAGGTGATTATATGGCAATTTTAAGTATGGAACAAGAAATTACTACTAAGGAAGACAGTTGGGTAGAATTAGACAATATTTTTGCACGCACGCGCGAGCCACTAGACAGCGATGTTGCGGTAATTATTTTAAAGATTCATCACCCCGCATTTTTGGGTAATCGCAAAAGTTTTGATTATACCTTGTGGGGTAAGACCTTGACAGAATGGGTGAGCCTTGCCTTTGATACTTGCCCTATTTTAGAGTTGGAAACCACCGCATCTAGTGATATTCTATACACTATAAAACCTTATCTTAGTGATAAAAAATACACAGCAGTTTTCTATGCAGACACACCCCTTTTACAACGCAAAAACTTTTTAAACATAATTGATTATGTCAAGACAAAGCGTATGAACGTTTGTAAGTTGGAGCGTGGCTATGTGTTTGTAACCGATTATTTGCGTACGGCAGAAAAATTGTATTCTAGCACGTCAGCAAATCTTGATTTTAAAGACGACTTTTTGCTTGTTTGCGATATGGATAGCCTTAGTCGTGCTTCTACAATTTTAAAGGACAGAATACTAAAATATCATTTAGAGCGTGGCGTACAAATTCTAGATACAAACTGGACAAGCATTGACGCAGATGTAATAATAGGGGAGAATGTGACGATTTACCCCGAAAACATTTTGCAAGGCAAAACCATTATAGGCGATAACGTAGTTTTGCAAGCGGGCAATACTATAATTAATAGCCAAATAGGGAATAATTGTGAAATAATTCACAGCGTAATTGACAGGAGTAAAATTCGTGACGGTAGTAAAATAGAGCCGTTTAGTTATATTTATCAGGGAGAAGTAAAAAAGTGAGATTAATAGTTGGTTTAGGTAATCCAGGGGCAGAGTTTGACAACACCCCACACAATGTAGGTTTTGCTGCATTAGACATTTTAGCAAAAGATTTAGGTGTCGTTTTCAAGAAAAAACGCAAGAATGGTTTGGTAATTGAAACCACTTTTGAAGGTAATGACGTTTTATTACTAAAACCCCTTACCTTTATGAATAATAGTGGCGATTGCGTCTTTGCCATTGCTCAAAAATATAGAATAGAACCAAAAGATATTTGCGTTATTTTAGATGACGTTGACTTGACAGCAGGCTTATGCCGTATTAGGTCTAACGGCTCGGCTGGCACACATAATGGCTTGCGTTCTGTTACCGCAAGGCTCGGCACGACAGAGTTTACACGTATTAGAATAGGTGTTGACTCGCCAGCACGTGGGGAAGATTTGGCTGAATATGTTTTAACTAAAATGGATTCAGCAACTCGCGATATTGTTTCAGTAGGTATTGACAAAGCAGTAAATTATGCTAAAATTTTTATGAAAGGCGAAAATATAGACGATACAAAGTAGCCTAGGGTGGAAGAAATGCAGATACCTGTAAAATTTTTAGCACAAGATAGTAAAATAGTTGAATTTTTTGATAAATTACACTCACAGTCACAAGTGAGTGTTTTTGGCTTAAATTTAGGTAGCCGTGTTTTTCTCTCTAGCCAAATTGAAGATTTTGTCTGTTTCGTAGCCGAAAATGCCGAAAAGGCAGACGAGATTAGCAAAGATTTGATTTCATTAGGCAAAAAAGTGGCGACAATTACAAAGTTAAGCGATGACTTTACCTTTCACTTAATGGAATTTGGCAACACTGGGCTAAATTTACAAACACAAATTTATAATATAGTAAATAAAAAAGTAGATTGTTGCGTAATCACCCCCGAATTGCTGTGTGGTTGCTTTGCGCCAAAAGAAGTATGGGCACAGAGTAGCCTTAGTTTAAAAAAGGGCGATAATATTGACCCCGAAGAATTGCAAAGTAGTTTAGCCAGAATAGGTTATACACGTGTTGATTCTGTGGAAGAAGGCGGGCAGTTTGCTGTGCGCGGAGATGTCATAGATATTTTCCCTATAAATAGCGAATTGCCATACCGCTTGCATTTTTTTGATACTGAAATAGAGAAATTGACTACCTTTAATGTGCTTACGCAGTTTTCTATTAAGGAAGAAAAAGGCGTAGACATTTGCCCGAATGCATTTGTGCTAGGAGAAAGGGAAATTCAAGATTTAAAAGCCGAATTATTGCATCAATTTGACTTGAATAAATCAAAAGCAGCCAAAGCAAAGAACCCTAGCGAATTTTTGCAAGCCTTAGAGAATTTAAAGTACGTTAGCGATATGATAAATATTAATATTCCGCGTAATGCGTGGAACTTTATTTCCGCTTTTACGCAGAGTTCTTCTCTTTTAGAGTTGCTTCCCGAAAATTCGGTAGTAATTATAGACCAGCCAAAACAGTGCTTTGATGCTATTGCCGAATATACAGAGAGCGTGGGCGAGAGCATAGCAGACTTTATAAAAACAGGGCAATTAGTACCATTGCACAAGAATTTAATACCTAGTTTTGATAATATAAAACAGAGTTTAGAAAGTTTTTACGCAGTATGTTTTCAGTCTATAATGGTGCAGAATAAATTCTTTAACCCAAAGGCCGTTATAGACTTTCAAGATTTGCCACTACCTAGACTAAATAACAATTATGAGCAATTTGCCACCGAATTAAAGGAATTTCTAGACGGCGGGTATCGTATTATTTTAACAGTGGGTGAGTCTGCCAGTGCCGAAGATGTTTACTCAAATTTATCTAAATACATTAAGTGCGAGAAGATTGCCAAACTAGACGATGCGTCTACTAGCCATATTAATATTTTGGTAAACTCGCTTTATCTAGGTGCTTTGTTTATTCAAGATAAACTAATGCTGCTGGGGGCGGTGGAGACAAAATTTGTCCGTGCGCGCGATAAGACGTGGGACAAGCAAATGGTAAAGGTTACCGACCGCTTTACCTTACCCGAAGTGGGCGAGTACGTCGTGCATGCAATACACGGAATAGGCGTTTGCGAAGGTGTTACGCAACTTACCATAAACAACGCAAAACGTGATTATATCGTAATCAGTTATAAAAATAATGACAAACTTTATGTCCCTACCGAGCAGTTAGATATGTTGGGTAGATATATAGGCGGGGAAAAAGCCCCGACGTTAAGTGCAATCGGGAGCAATGCTTTTGAAAAAGAAAAGCAAAAAGTCCGAGAAAGCGTGAAAAAACTTGCCTTTGATTTACTCGCCTTATATAGAGAAAGAGAAAAGTCCAAAGGTATTGTTATGCGAGTGGATTCGGCAACTATGGCTGAGTTTGAAAGTAGTTTTGGCTACACTCCTACACCTGACCAAGAAAAGGCTTTTGAAGATGTTTACCGCGATTTGGCAAGCGGCAAGATTATGGATAGGCTAATTGTGGGCGATGTGGGCTATGGCAAGACAGAAGTCGCTATTAGAGCCGCATTTGTGGCGGTAATGAGTGGATATCAAGTGGCTGTTGTCGTGCCTACTACCATTCTTAGCGAACAGCATTATAACACGTTCTCCGCAAGGCTAAAAAACTATGGCTTTGAAGTGCGTTGTTTAAACAGATTTAAAACAGCAAAAGAGCAAAAGCAAATCATTGAAGAAGTTAAAGACGGCAAGGTTAATATTTTAATCGGTACACATAGAGTGTTGAGTAAAGACGTGGAATTTGATAATTTAGGCTTGCTTATCATTGACGAAGAACAACGTTTTGGAGTGGGCGACAAGGAAAAAATCAAGAACACAAAGAAGAATGTACACGTGCTTACTTTGACCGCGACTCCTATTCCTAGAACCTTGCATATCTCACTTGTGGGAATTAGAGATATCAGCACGATTGAGACTCCACCACTAGATAGACTACCCGTGCAAACGGTGGTTTCGCAGTTTAGTTATAATTTAATCAGTACGGCGATAAAACGAGAGTTATCACGTGGTGGGCAAACATTAGTCGTTTATCCTAGAATTGAAAATATTGAGAATTTTGCGAATAGTTTGCGCGCAGAACTGGGCGAAAGTGTGCGAATAGGCGTAGCACATGGCAGAATGGAAAAAAGCAAAATTGAGCAAGTAATTCTGGCACTTTATCAGGGTGATATTGATTGTTTGGTAGCAACCACATTGATTGAAAATGGTATAGATTTACCTAATGCAAACACTTTGTTTGTGGTGTCTGCTGAGCAGTTAGGTTTGTCGCAGTTGTACCAGTTACGTGGTAGAGTGGGGCGGAGCGATAAACTCGCATGGGCTTATTTTACTTATATGGACGAAGGCAAACTCACTAGCACCGCCTACGAGCGACTAGCGACTTTGATGCAATTTACGTCATTAGGTAGCGGGTTTAAAATTGCTATGCGTGATTTACAACTTCGTGGAGCGGGGAACGTATTAGGCCCAGAGCAACACGGACAAATGGAAAAAGTGGGCTACGATATGTACTGTAAAATTTTGGATAGCAGTATAGCAATGGCAAAGGGTGAGCCTATTCCAGAATACAAGCCTGTTAAAATTGAAGTGGATATTGATGCCTTTGTGCCTGATTCCTTTGAGCAAGACAAAGTGCAAAGAATGGAAATTTACAGCGCTATTGCTAATATTACAAACGATAGTGATGCCGAGAATGTTACAGCACAAATTCAAGACAAGTATGGCTCTGTTCCCGATGCGGTAACGGGCTTAATTAAAGTGGCTACACTCAAGGCAAAGTGCCAGCAACTAGGGGTGGAGCGTGTCAGTGTTACAAAGCAAAAGACGAATTTTTACATTCCGCAAAACAATACAGATTTAATAAACAGGTTTTCTAGCAATGCGGGGGCGGATTTTATGGTATATAAAAAAGACAGTATGTCAATAATTTCTCATAGCAATCAAGATTTAAAGATTGATAAAATTTGGGATAACACATTCGCTTTTTTGAATAAAATGCTGGCAAAATCTGCCTAAAAAAGATTGCCAAACAGCAATTTTTATGCTAAAATAAATTTACTTATAATTTATATGGAGATAATAACGTGGCTAAAATAAGATTTTTCAGGTTTTTTATGCTGGCTTTGTGCATCTGCCTTGTGCCTGCTTTCGCTGGTTGTAGTTTGGTTACTACAAATTTAAACAAGCAGTTGAGCGAAGTCGCAATGAGTTTTGATAATGGTAGAGTTGAAATAACTCGTGAAGAATTGATTGTTCTTTATAACTCTATGGGTAACAGCCAGTTTGATAACGGCTCTACACCGACAAAAGAAGGTGTGGAATCTACTCTAGAACTTGCCCTTAATAGAGAAATACTAGTTGACTTTTTGACAGCAGACGATATGGCAGATTTACGTAGCGAATTAAATGTCCAAAAGATTACACTTACTATGGCTCAGGCTAACGATGTATGGCGTAATGTTTATGATTATATCAATACAGCAGTGGAAAGTTATGAGACAGATTTAAGGGCTGACGATGATGCACAACTTCCTACAACGACAGATGAAGAAACTGACTCTACTGCATACACACCTTATGACAAGACTTACCTTTGGGATACTCTTACAAACACTTTGGTAAAACAAACAGAAGAAGTACATGCAGAGAATGAATCAGTCGCTTTGTTTGACACGACTGCTGACTTGTCTTTCTCGGAAAAAGCAGACATCGCTTACGAGACTTTCCGTAAATTGTACTGGAACTATACAGACAGTATTGAAATGAATCCAAATGCTACAAACACTACAAGTTACAGCGACCGTGCGTGGACTCAATTTATTAATCAACTTATCCAAAATGAAAATGGTAGGAATTTAAGTACCGACCCAGAAGAAGTTTTCTTACGTCAAGTTGAAATTATTTACAAACTTTACTATGAAAACGCAGTTTTGCAGGCTTTCCAAGAGAGATTTGAAGACGGCCTTGCAGTAACTAAACAAATGGTTTACGAAAAATATCAAGAATTATACAATGAGCAATTTGAAGAATTCAGCACAAACTCGTCCGCTTTTGACGATTTAGTGGCTACCAGCGCACAAGACGTTTACTATATGCAGAACACTAGCGGATACTTTAAAGTAAATCACATTTTGGTTGAATTTAACGACCCATCAGGTAAGATTGAAGATATATCTGCCGAAATTGAAAATTTACAAGAACAATTAGACAACTTAATGATTGATAAAGAAACTTATGACAAAAAGGTTGCTGCCCTAAAGTCAAAGACAATGGCATACAATCGTGAGACGGGTCAGTATGAGCCTAGGTCTGATGTAATGAATAGTTTAGTTAGTTCATTAAATTCAGCGCAATCACAGTCAGCAAAACTAGCAGTTTTCCGTGACTTTATGCACAAGTATTCTAATGATGATGCTACACTCAATGCCGAAGCATGCTACTACATTCCTACTGATTCTAGTTTAGACAGTATGGTAACCGAATTTGCAGACGCTAGCCGTGATATTTACGACAACGGCAATGGCACAGTGGGCACAATTACAGGTTGGGTGGAAACTGAGTACGGCTACCACATTATTATGTACACAGGTACACCTACTAATGTTGACGCAAATGGTGCAATTGATGTAGTTTTATCAGCATTAAACAACTATTACTTAAACCCTGTTTACAGTAGCAATCGTTACGAAAGCAAAACTATGCTTGATAAGGTTATTGAGCAAGTTACTTTGGCTAGTTACTCTACATTAGAATCTAACATTTTAGACGCTATAAAAGCAAATAAAGATATCGTAACAAGTGAAAGTGTATATAGCGACTTATATTCTTAAATATTAAACGCCTAAATTTGTAGGCGTTTTTTTATCAAAACTAATGACTTTTTATAGACTATGTGGTAAAATAATTTAAAACAAAAAGGAGATAATTATGAATTACAGTGGTATGCTAGTTACTTTTGAAGGTGGCGAAGGTGCGGGCAAGAGTACGCACGCAGAATTATTAAAAAACTATCTTGCACAAAAAGGTTTGTCTTTTTTTGCTACTCGTGAGCCAGGTGGTACTGACTTTTCTGAGGCAGTACGTGCTTTGACAAAGGATATTCGTTTTGCTGATAAGAGTAAAATTAGTGAGTTATTCTTGTTTGAAGCAGCTCGTGCAGATATCGTAGAAAAACGCGTTATTCCTGCCCTAAAAGAAGGCAAAATCGTAATTATGGATAGGTTTTACGATTCTACTACCGTTTATCAAAGTTTCGGTAGGGGCGTAAATCGTGCTGATGTGGAACGTTTTAATATGGTGGCTGCACAAGGACTTGTGCCAGATTTGACGATATATTTAAGAGTGCAACCAAAGGAAGCCTTTGAGCGTAAGGGCGGAGTGGACGCAAATGACGCAATAGAGCAGAGTGGAATGGATTTCCACGAGAGAGTGAGAAAGGGCTTTGATACTCTAGCAAAGGAAAATCCAGATAGATTTTTAGTTGTTGATGCCTCTCAACCTATTGCCAAAGTTTTTGAGCAAGTTATAGGCGCTTTTGAGAGCAAATACAATGCAAAACAATCATCATTACAAAAGGAATAAAAGTTGAAAAATTTAGAAAAATTTAAAGAAAACGCAGTTTATTTTGACGCAGTAAATGGCAAATTAGCGCACAGTCTGTTGCTTATTAGTACTGACGAATATGCTTTGGAAAATTTTACGCAAAATTTAGTTAAAACGCTAATGTGTGCGGGGGAAAACAAGCCTTGCGGGGAGTGTAGCGAGTGCCGTAAAATAGAGCATAAAAACCACGTAGATGTGCTGTATTACCCTAAAAATGCTAAAACACTAAATTCAAATGAGATTGCAGAACTGATTGACTCAGCCTTTCAAGCGCCTTATACAGCGGATAAGAAGATTTTTGTCATTCAAAACGCAAATAATATTGATATTTCTATGCAAAATAAATTGCTAAAAACACTAGAAGAACCACCACACAACACTTACTTTTTATTGCAGGCGACTGATGATAACAATATTTTGCAAACTATAAAATCACGTTGCCGTATAGTGCAAGTGCCTAGTGTTGATGATGACGAAATTTTAGCCGAATTAAGTAAGTTTAATTTGGATAGAGAGCAACAAAAAAATATTTTGCTTTATTGCGAAAATAATTGCAGTTTAGCGCTAAAATTTGCTAGTTCTAGTGATTTTATGGAGTTTGTGAAGTTATCTCATAATATTTTGCAGAACTACCGCAAATCGTCTCAAATGCTAGATTTTGCTTCCGTTCTGTATAAATTAGACGATGGTTTTGAAGAATTTTTAAACATTTTCCTAAAAGATTGCAGTTTTGTGATTAGATACTTATGCACAAATGAAAGTGTTAATGAAATTGCTCTAACTGTTGCGAAAGATTTTAGCGTAGATGCTTTAGTTAATATTGTTAAAAATTGCAATGATTTAATTGAAAAACGTGCTAGAAATTGTAATTTTAATACTATTGTTGATTCATTTTTGTTAATGATTTTGGAGGTTAGACATAAGTGGCCAGTATAATAAATGTTAGATTAAATGATGCTAGAGTGTTGCCAGTCAGTTTTGAAAATTTGGACTTGAAATTAGGTGAAAAAGTAATCGTACAACTAGACGACTTTTTGGAATTTGGTACGACTTTGCACCCAGTAAAAGCAGAAGTAGAACCAGTCGGCACAGTTGTGAGAATTGCCACCGAGCAAGATATTTCTCAAAACGAGCAGAATTTAAGTTTTAGAGAGCAAGACAAGGCAAAAGTGCTAGAACGCGTTACTTTAGCGGGTTTGGAGATGAAATTAGTGGCAGTTTTACGCTCTTTTGATAACAAAAAAATATTAATTATGTATACGGCAGACGATAGGGTAGATTTCCGTAATTTAGTGCGTGATTTGGCGGGCATTTTTAAAATGCGTGTTGAAATGCGTCAAATTAGCGAACGCGATGAAGCAAGGTTCGTGGGTGGTTGCGGTATGTGCGGACAAGAAGTTTGCTGCCGCAGATTTTTGGGGCAACCTAGACAAACGTCAATTAAAATGGCAAAAATTCAAGGTCAAGCACTTACCCCTAACAAAATTAACGGGTTGTGCGGTAAGTTAATGTGTTGCTTGCAGTACGAGTATTCTCAGTATAAAGAGATTTTGGATAATATGCCAGTGATAGATAGTAGAGTCAAAACTCCTAAAGGTGAAGGTGCTGTCGTTTATAATGATTGCATAAATGAATTAGTCGCCGTTAGACTAGACAATGCGGAAGAGCTCTCTAAATTCAAAATGGAAGAACTAGAAATTCTCTCCGTTCCGGAGACGGAAGATGAATAAGGGAAAAGTTTATTTTGTAGGTACACCTATAGGGAATTTAGCCGACATCACCTTGCGTGCATTAGACACTTTAAAAAATGTAGATTTGATTGCGTGCGAAGACACACGACACAGTAGTATATTACTTCAACATTATGATATTAAAAAGCCAACTTTTAGTTACCATAAATTTAATGAAAAAACCGCCACTCAAAAAATAATTTCGCAAGTGAGAGATGGTAAAAATATAGCCGTCATTAGTGATGCTGGAATGCCTGCGATTAGCGACCCTGGATTTGTTCTCTTAGATGAGTTAATTAAAAATGATATAGAATACGAAATCATACCAGGCGTGAGTGCTGTGGTTACCGCTCTTGTGGGCAGTGGGTTGGATACGCAACATTTTGTGTTTGGTGGATTTTTGCCAGATAAAAAAATAGAGCGCGAGACTTTGCTACAAAAATTAAGTTTAGCCGAAAGTACAATAATTTTATATTCAGCCGACCACGATTTAGAAAAAGATTTGGAAACTTGCTTTGCTGTTTTAGGTAGTAGGCGAGTAGTGGTAGCAAATGATTTAACCAAAAAATTTGAACGTTTTTATCGCGGCGTATTAGGTGAGTTAAAAATTGAAAACATCAAGGGCGAATTTGTAATTTTAATTGAAGGCTTGCCCGTACATAATGACTTAAACGATTTAAGCATATTAGAGCATTACAACTATTATTTAAATTCGGGCATAGATAAAAAAGAGGCTATTAAAAAAGTAGCCAAAGATAGACAAGTAAGTAAAAGCACAATTTATAATGAAATATTAAAAATTACCGAAAAACATTAAAAAAAATGTAAAAATTAATTAATTTTTTTGAATTAATACAAAAATTAACAATTAGTTTTTTCTAGAAATTAATTTAATTAAGATATAAAAAACTAAACAATTTATTAGTATTAATAATTAGAGTAAAAAAATAAAAAAATCAAAAATAGTGGAAAAAATATAGAATTGAACACCAAAATAAATATTTTTTGGAAAGTATTTCAATAAAACTTTATTTTTGAAAATTAATAAAAAACAGACACTATCTGCGTAAATTTTGCGACTTAGTGCCTGTTTTTTGTTGTTTACTAACATAAATTATAGATTATTATTAATTAAAAATAAATTTAAATTTATTAATTCTTAGTAAAAATTAATATAAATTGAGTAAAATTAACTATAAAAATATTTAATGTTTAAACCTAAAAAATCAAAGATTTCGTATAAAAATATTTCTTATTTTAGTCTAAAAGAATTAATAAATTAATTTATAAAAACATTTACAATTTATATATAAAAATTAAGTACGACTGCTATGGCAAACTAGGTAAATAACTTGAAATTCTTTGCTCAGTTCTTGCAATAATTTTAAGCCACTTTCCGTCTTTTTATCGTCTAAATTATAGAAAGGGTCGTCCATAATTAGTGGCGGAGTTTCGTCTTCAAACAATGTCTTAATTAATGCAAGACGAATACACAATTCAATTATATCTCTTATACCATGACTAAAATATTTTGTTTGTTTTTTCTCGCCCAACTTTTCAATTTTAACTTCTAGTTTTGTATCAATGCTGACATTTTCAAAATCATCGCCCAAAAACTTTTTAGCATACATTTTAAAGGCATCACATAGGGGAGTGAGATATTTACTAGTTAAATTGTTGCGTGCCAAATCTAAGTACTCGCGAGTGTGCTTGATTGTTTGCCAGTTTGCTTTTGCGGTTTGCAATTCTTCTTCTAACTCAATTTCTTTATCTTTGTAAAAACCTAATTTATCAGCCTTATTTGAATAATTTATAAGGCTAGAATTTAACACGCTGTTTTGGTGAATTATATCATCACGCGCCAGTTCTAATTGATTAATTTTGTTCTCCAACGGTGATAAATCAATATTTTCTTCATTTTTTTGCGAATTTTCGTCAATTTTATTGTTTTCTACAAAGTTTTTGATTTCGTTTTCTTTGTCTTCATAATTTTTGTTTAAAATTTCTAGCCGTTCTACATTTGCTTGCAGTTCGTTGTGATTTGAAGTAAATCTATCAGCAGGGTTAAAAAACTGGCTGTAATACTGAACGAGAGCGTTGTAATACCTTTGCTGATTTTTTTGCATTTTTTCTTTGTTTTGGGCGCGCTGTTCTTCTTCGGTAAGCAAATCTTTATATGTTTTTAAATTAAACTTAATATTATAAATACTGTCGCTAAAATCTTGCGTGCTTTCCCCAAAACGCGAAACAAATTCCGTCAATTCATTACGCATTTCATTTGAATTTTCATTAATTTGATTTAAATTGTTCATTGCGGTAATTTTTGCTGGGCTTTGGTAAGATTTACTCAAAAAAATCATACAAGCGCCGCCGAGCAGACATAATGCACTGACAATGGCTAAAATTATTGTAATAGTCGTATTAGGGACAACGATTGCTTGGATAATTAGTGCAAGTAGGGCAAGGGCTCCTAGACCGAAAAGTACAAAACTTAAAATTTTAAATGGCGAACTTGTTTTGCTTATAACAGTTTGGGAAAGTTGAATGCTAGAATGCATATTATTTAATTTTAAAAGATTAGCATTCGCTTTTTCTAGTTCATTCTTTGTCGGCACGCCGTTTTTAAAATAATCTTTTAACTTTTGTAGTTTAATTGTATTGATACTACTTTCGTAATTTTCTAAGGTAGTTACCGCTTTGTTATATTCTCTTTGCCAGTCTAGAAGTTCTTCTAATTGAAGTTTGCTAGGCGGGTCATTTTTAAAAAATTCTAGCAGTTTTTTGCGTTCATTGTCTATTTTTTGCAATTCATTTTTCAAACTATTGTAATGGGCATAAACAGCCTGCGCCGTTCTTTCGTCATTGATAGATTGAATTTTAGAACGCAAAATGTTAATTTGTGCGTTAATTTCTGCAATTTTTTGTTGGTTTTCAGTGAAATTTTGATTTAACCTGTCCGCTTCTTGCTTTGCTGTTTCGCAATCGTCAATAGTTTTGCGGACTTGCTGTAATTCACTTTCCAACTGATAAATTTTACCGCCTTTACCTCTTTGATATTGAAGACTTGTTTCTTTTTCTTGTAGTTTTTTATCTACTTCACTTAAATCAATGTTTTCGTCATTTTTAACCAGTTTGCCTAGTTTTGCCCTGATGCTGTCATCACTGGCATTTGAAAACAAGCCCTGTTCAATATATGTAGAGCGCATAAAAGTATCAGCATTTATCCCTAGCGTCTTTTCTATAAAATCATTATCAGGCAGGGGAGTGTTAGTTTGCAAATCGTAAATAGTCACAGTGTCTTTTGAAAGTGTTGTACCAAAAAAGCGTTCAATTCGGTAGGACTTGCCCTTTAACGTTAGTTCCAGCCAGCCACCAAATTTACCACCTTGCCATGGCGTGTATTTTGCACGTTCGTTTTCGTCTAAATCACGTTTTGTTGTAACAGGTAGACCAAATAGCATCGCCTTAATAAAACTAGCAAAAGTACTTTTGCCCCAACCATTTTCTTGCAATATTATATTTAAATTATCGTTAAAATCATATTTAAATTCGTGTAATTTTCCGTAATTTTGCACATAACAGCGGAGAAGTTTCATAGTTCCACCTCCTCGCCATTTAGGGTGCGAAGTCCTAAGATAATGACTCTGTCTTGTTCTTCGGGAGAAAGATTGCTCTCACGCACAGTGCGTACGAACTCGCCCGCAATAGATAAATCATATTTGTATTTATCTAAATCAAGTTTTGGCTTCGTTTTGTCCTTTATTTGCACGTAAAAATATTGATTTTGCAGTTCCGTTGTGGCAAGTTGTAAGTATTTTTGTGTTTGCTCATCATATGAGCCTATAAAGACAATTCGCACTAAACTATCACGGCTGATTCCGTCTAGGGCATCAGTTATGGCAGACTTAATTTCACGTAAGGTGTTTAAGCCTGTAATGTCTACTTTAATTTCTTCTAGCGTTCGTCTAGCAAAAGGCACAAAAGTGGTGTTTAAATGCTTGTTTTGTATGTCTAGTAAAATAAACCCTTTTTGCCCACATTCATCAAAGCCACGTCCTTCTAGACACCCGCTGTATGCATAGGTGGCACGTTCGTCTAGCCTACCTAAACGATAAGTGTGCAAATGCCCGAGTGCTAGATAATCAATATTTTTATGTTTTAATGCGTCAAAATTGACGGTGTCGGGGGTGTTGTAATCATTTCCACGCACATCGCCACCATGTAGTACGACTATATTAAATTTATTTGCGTCAAGATTAAGGCTTTGATAAATCGGCAAATTATTGTTGCCTAATATTACTCCATTTATGGTAACATCACCTAAATCGTAATTTGTCCATGTGTTGCCAAAAATTTTTAAGTTTTTAGGCAAATCTTCGCTATGGAGTAGGAGACTGTTTTCGTCGTGATTGCCGCAAAGGTAGTAAAAGTCAATATCGCTGCTATTTGTAATTAAATCAATTAGCACGTTACGTGTTTTCAATCCACCATTGTCTGTGTCTAGCAAATCGCCCGCAATAATTATAGAATGTATATCTTCTTGCTTTGCGTAATTAACTAGACGGATAAAGGTGGATAAAATCTCATCACGACGCTGTTCTGCCTGTTCTAACGTCAAGTGCGTCTTCATACTAGCACCTAAATGCACATCACTGCAATGAATAATTTTCATTATTATATACTCCTAAATTTGTAAGTCTGTAAAAAAACCTGACATAACTATATCTATCTTTTTTTGTAGATTTTCACGAGCTTTTTCAAGAGACATATGGGTTAATGCCATTTCAACAAGGGAAGAAATCAGTAAACTAAACATGATATCACGTCTAAGTGAAAGTTGCTCGGAGATTGTAGGTGTGATTTCAACACCTTTATCCCTTAAATCTTGTTCTAGGCATTCATTTATGGCTTGTCCGAATTTTTTTAGAGTATTAATTAGGGCATCTTGTACTTCTAATGAAAGATTATTATTGATTTTTTCTAAAAAAGAATGTTCAAAAGCACTTAAATGCGTAAAATAGTCAAAAACATCTAGCACAATACTAGGTACATCTTTGGCTTTGTGATAAATATTTAATAAATCTTGCTCTAATCTTTGCCTATACGCGTTGATTGTCGTAAGATATGCGTCTTCTTTATCGTTAAAATATAAGTAAAAACTGCCCCTTGAAATTCCTGCTTGGTCGGCTATATCACGTACAGAAACATCTGCATAATCTTTGGTTGCAAATTCACGTGTTGCAGCCTTGATAATTGCGTTTTTGCGGTCGTTTTTAAGTCTTAAAAAATGTTCTGTTGGCATAATGTAGAATCGTCCTTTTATTTTTATAATTATTTTAGTAAAATAATTATATCTAAAAATTATACACTTGTCTAGTATTTTAATGTGCTTACAAATATTTTATTTAGACTGTTTAAATTGCTTGCTATTTAAAATTGTATTTGATATAATGAATTATACTTTATTTGAGAGTTGGAGGAAATTATGGCTGAAAATGAAACCCCAGTTGAGCAAGAAAAGCAAGTAACGCAAGAAAAGCCTGCTGAGCAAAAAAAGCAAATGTCAGATAAAACTAGATATATTATAATGGGTGTTGCGCTTGCGGTTTGTGTAGTTGCAATTGTTCTTGCTTGCGTATTCTTGATTGATTAAAAGGGAAATAGGGCTTAAAATTGCCTTATTTTTTTATCTTTATTTAAAAATTTATTAATTTAATTTGTTTAGACTTGATTTTTTTAATACAATATGATATTTTTATACAAAATTTTCAAGGAGTTAATGTTTATGGAATTAGAAAGAACTTATATTATGTTAAAGCCAGACGCTGTTAGACGTGGTTTAATCGGGGAAATAATTTCCCGCATTGAGAAAAAGGGCTATAAAATTGTAGATATGAAAATGTTTACTCTTAGTAAAGAAATCTTAAAAGAGCACTACGCACATATCGCTGATAGACCTTTTTATCCTGAAGTAGAAGCATATATGACCAGTGGCCCTGTTGTAGGTATGGTTGTAGAAGGGGAACATGTTATAAAAGGTATGCGTAATTTTATGGGACCTACTAAATATTTAGAAGCCCCTGCAGGCACAATTAGGGGAGACTACTCTTGCAACGATAGGGAAAACCTTATTCACGGTAGCGACAGTCCCGAAACCGCAGCAATAGAAATAAAACGTTTCTTCTAGTTTTTGCATAAATTTTAGTAAATTTTAGCAAAATTTTATAAAAAATAGTTAATTTTTATAATAAAGACAAGCATTTAAGTAAGAAACTGCACTCTAAAAAGCTAGATACTTTGGTGTGAAGTGGAAAAATAAAAAATGCTTGTTTTTTGTTATTATTTTTTTATTACAAAACACGGTACTATTCATATGCATAATACTTGTTTTTAATATGCATAGTACTTGTTTTTGCGAATAGTTTTGTTTAAAACACAATGCATAGTACTTAAAATAGGGTTATAGTTGCAAATTTTAATTTGCAGTTATACTTAAGTTTTTTGACTTAAAAATTTTTGTTTTGTTTAGTTTTTTGATAAAATTTGTTTAAAATACTTAGTATTGTTTTGCTGTTTATTATTTAATTGTTATTGTTTTATTTAGCAATACAAAATTATATTTTTAATATTATATTTTAATCATATTTTTGCGCTAATACACTAAGAATATTTTATTTTTTATTTTAAATATTTTTTAACTAAGTATTTTATAAAAATTTTTAAATTAGCAAAAAATTTTTGCTAGTCTAATTTAAATGTGCAATAGCTTATTTTAATTAAAAACCAAAGTTTAATATTAATTATATTAAAAAAACAAAACCTAGTTATTTTATCACTTTACACTTGCAAAAACATAATATTTATATTATAATATAAAAATCAATTTTAAATATATTTAGAAGGAATTAAAAAATGAAAGACGATTTGACGATGACCGAATTAGTTGCGTTGTGTAAAAATAGGGGATTTATTTTCCCTAGCAGTGAAATTTATGGGGGCTTGAGTAACTCATGGGACTATGGCCCACTTGGTGTGGAGTTAAAGAACAATATCAAGGCTGCATGGTGGAAACGTTTTGTGCAACAAGAACCTAACAATGTAGGTCTTGACAGTGCAATAATAATGAACCCAACCGTTTGGAAGGCAAGTGGACACTTAGACGGTTTTAGCGACCCGTTACTTGATTGCAAAAATTGTAAAACTAGACACCGTGCTGACAAATTGATTGAAGAATGGCTCTTTGAAAAAGAAAAGAAAGGCGAAAAGATGGACATCGGTAGTGTGGAAGCCATGAGTAGCGAGCAAATGGAAGACTTTATCCGCAAAAACAACATTCCTTGTCCTGATTGTGGCAAATGCGACTTTACGCCTATTCGTAAGTTTAATTTAATGTTTAAAACTTTTATAGGTGTTACCGAAGAAAACACAAACACAGTTTACTTGCGCCCTGAAACTGCGGGTGGAATTTTCGTAAACTTTAAGAACGTGCAGAGAGCGACTCGTAGCAAATTGCCTATGGGTATTTGCCAGATAGGTAAGGCGTTTAGGAACGAAATCACTCCTGGTAATTTTATCTTCCGTACTCGCGAATTTGAGCAAATGGAAATGGAATTTTTCTGCCACCCTGATAGCGCATCACAATGGCACGAATATTACCGCAAAGAATGTTTTAATTTCTTGTTGAGTTTAGGTATTCAAGAAGATTTACTCCGTCTCCGCGACCACTCTCCCGAAGAACTCGTGTTCTACTCAAAGGCGACTACCGATATTGAATTTAAGTTCCCATTTGGCTGGGGTGAGTTGTGGGGGATTGCAAATCGTACTGACTACGATTTAAAACAACATCAAGAATTCAGCGGGCAAGATTTGAGTTATACCGACCCTTACACAAACGAAACATACATTCCTAACGTGGTTGAGCCTAGTGTAGGTGTGGATAGAATGTTACTTGCAATTCTGTGTAGTGCGTATAGGGAAGAAAAACTTGCCGACGACGACACAAGAATTGTGCTAGGCTTGTCTCCTAAAATTGCACCTATTAAAGTGGCTGTTTTACCTTTGTCTAAAAAATTAGAAGATTCAGCCTTTGCTATTTACAAGAATTTAACTAATAATTTCCGTTGCGAATTTGACGTAACAGGTTCAATAGGTAAACGCTATCGTAGACAAGACGAAATAGGTACGCCGTTCTGTGTAACAATAGACTTTGATACAGAAAACGACAATTCAGTTACCGTACGCGATAGAGATTCTATGGAGCAAGTGCGTATAAAAATAGACGATTTAAACGACTACATAACTAAAAAACTTAACGAATGTTAAATTTTCTAAAATTGTGGAAAATAAGTAAAAAATATTAAAAAATTCTTGTTTAATTCAACTAAATCACTATTATTTATTAATAAATAAAGGAATAAAATATTTTTTTATTCTTTTTCATTTGATTTTTTTAGCATTTTATGGCACAATAAATTTATATTCAGTAGGTAGGTGTTTGTATGAAAATAAAAATTACTGGCGATACTGTCTGTGATTTATCTGCAGATTTATTAAAACTAAATAATATTAGTATTATGCCTGTGCACGTTACTTTGGGCGACAAAGAATATGAAGACAGTGCCACAATTACGCAAGAGGAATTTTATAGTTTCTTAAAAAATAATCCAGTTTTGCCAAAAACTGCCGCATATAACCCACTAGAAGTAGCTGAATTTTTTAAAGAACAATTAAACAGCGATGGCGGTTATGATGCTTTAATTCACTTTACTATTTCAGCAAAAATTTCAACTATTTACCAAAATTGCGTAACTGCAGCACAAGAGTTTGACGGCAAAGTTTTTGTGGTAGATTCTAAATCACTTTCAACAGGTATAGGATTGCAAATGCTTTATGCTTGTGATTTGGTTAAACAAGGTTTTGACGCTAAAACAGTTTATGAGAAAGTTTTAGATAGAGTAGAAAGAGTGCAGGCTAGTTTCATTCTAGATAAACTTACGTATCTGCACAAAGGCGGACGTTGCTCTGGTGTTGCACTTTTTGCTGCTAGCGCACTAGGTATAAAACCTATTATTATTTTATCTAATGGCGAGATGAAGGTTGGCAAAAAACTTATGGGCAAGTTTGAAAAGTCTGTTGACTCTTACGTTGATTACATTTTGCAAAATTTTAGCGACATTGATAGGACACGTTGCTTTATCACTCATACGCCGATTGATAGCAAAATTGTAGATTCAATTCGCGAAAAGATAAAAGACAAATTTGACGAAGTCATAGAAACAAACGCAGGTTGTACGGTAGGAACACATTGTGGTCCAAACACAATCGGCATTTTGTATTACCAAAAGTAGTAAAAAATTAACAAAAAATATGGTAATAAAAAAATCAACTGCAAAGAAATTAAATTTAACTAAAATAAAGACAAAATTAAATCAATTTGAAACCTAATATAATCAAATTTAGATAAAATAAAAACAAAATAAAAATGTAATCAAATAAAAAATAATTAAAACAAAACCAAAAATTAAAATTTATTAGTTAAAAACTACCAAAAGGCTACTTTGCTAGCCTTTTTTCTTATAAAAATTTAATTGATAAATTACTAAAAAACTGGTATAATAAGGAAAATACTCAAAGGCGGTTTAATATGGAATTAACAATAGACAAAAGAAAACTAGACATAAATTCTAGAAATAATTTTAATTTAGGTTACTGGGATATGGTATTTTGGCAAAATAACCCCATACAAATAAACAATGAAAGCGAAACGGCTAGCAGGCTGGGGGCATACTTAGAGATGGAATTGCAAAACTTGTATAGTTACGCTAGACCAGAAAATTTTTCAATAAATAGCGAAAATAACCCCGATATTGATAGATATTTTAATAGTGAGTTACAAGCTTTGCGTGCAAGGGGAGCAGGAGAGCAAGCGCAATATTTAGAGCAAGACAGTTTAAATCAAAAACAGTATTTAGCGCAAACGTTTGGTGAAAAACAATACGAAGAATATAAACATTTGGTAGATTTTTTCGCAAACAGTAATTACCCTGCAAGTTTTCAGTGGTTAATGCTAAATGAAACCTTAACTAGTTCATATAGAATGGACTTTTCAAAAGGCGAGCCAAAGTTAATAGTCAACGCAAGAAAACCACATCAAACTATCTTAGGTATGATGAACTTACCAACACAAATAATAGATTATATATATAATAATGCACCAAATTACACAAGTTTTAAAAAGTTATACACCGATGCGCAAGTGGATTTTCAAAAATTTGTAGCAAAGTCTAGCGAAGTAAACTTTGAAAATGTAGATACTTTTGGCAAAGGATATTGGATAAAGTTTAATAGTCAACAACACGACCCAGAAAATTTTGAGCAAAATGTGGCGAACTTAAAAGCACTTGTAGCAGACACCCCTTGGTGTACGAGCACACTAGCCAGCACGCATTTAAGTCAAGGTGATTTTTATGTATTTGTAGATAACAATAACAAAGCCCACATTGCAGTTAAAATGAATGGTAATGCAATAGACGAAGTACGTGGAATAAAGAATGGCAATAATCAAGAGTTGGAAGACGATTACCGAGATGTAGCCGTGAACTTTTTGCAAAACAACACTGAAATACAATATGGCAAAGAATGGTTAGACAAGGAAGAGTGGAATGCAAGATTGGTGCAGTATAGAAAGGATATTGAGAATAATACATTTAATACAAAAAATATACCCAATTTATTAAATGATTTAGTAAAAATAGATTTTAGGAGTCATGGAGAAAACAGTAATTTAACAGCATTGCAAGATGTTTTGCCTATAATTAAACCGCAAATAGTACAATATTTTAATTGCAACGAAGAAGAAATTTGCGCCACAGATTATATACCAAATAAAGTAAATATATGCCCTTATAGAATTATATTGGGTAATGGGAATTTTCTAATTTGTACTAGTGCGGAAAAATTGGAATATGTAGCAGGGAATGCTGATTTTAGCAAAAGTAAAATAAAGAATTTGAGTAATTTAAAAGTAATCGGTGGGGATGCTGATTTTAGGAATAGTCAAGTAATAGACTTAGGTAACTTGCAAACAATCGGTAGAGATGCTGATTTTAGAGATAGTCAAGTAACAGACTTAGGTAACTTGCAAACAATCGGTGGAAATGCTAATTTTTGGAATAGTGGAATAACTGATTTAAAAAATTTAAGGAGCGTGAGTAAATTGTATGTTGACGAGGGACAAATAAAAAAGCAGACTTTTTAGAAAATGCTAATACAGTTTTATTAAGTCAAAGTAATATAAGTAATGAGCGAAGAAGCACATTACTATTGGAATCTATGTTTAATAATTTTTTTAATAAAAAAGATAATAGTTTTATTGAATTATCCTTAGACGAATTTAAACAAGAAATTGCTAGAAATAATGAAAATCAAAATACAACCCAAATGGGCGAATAAAAATTTTATAAAATTTTTATTTATTATTTAATTTTAATTTAATTTTTTTAAAACATTATATTTATTAATAAAATCATATTTCAATAACTAATTAAAGCACTAAATTTTTAGTGTTTTAATTTTGAGTTAAATTTGCACTTATCGTATTTATAAGCAGAATTCTTTGTTATTTCACTTTCTTGACTAAATTCCTAAATTATGTTATTATTTTATACTAAATAAAGTGGAGAGATTATGGACAAAAATAGCAAAGAATGGAACGAAGAAGTTTTGTACTTAGACAAGACGAAAAAAGTAATAGATAAAAAGATTGAAAAACTTAATTTTGATATCGCACAATCAAAACAAACGGTAGAAGAATTGCGTCAGTATTATGTAGATGGCACGCAAATTTTTGGTGATTTAGACAACGCTGAAATGGTTTCAGTAAATCAAGTTATTAATGAAAATATTGATTTGGCAAATAATAATATTGACAAAGCGAACTTGCTTATTCGCAACAGGCAAAGGCCATATTTCGGTAGGGTAGATTTTACTACCGATAAAAAAGACGAGATAAAAGCCTACATAGGCCTAACAGGTGTGGAAGAAAATAATAACTACTATGTCATTGACTGGCGTGCGCCCATTGCCGAACTATTTTACGAGCATGGATTAGGCAAGGCAAAATATACTATCCCAGACGGCACTGTTTCTGGCAATATTACACTTAAAAGGCAATATGATATTAATAATGGCGAACTGCTAGACTGTTTTGATGTTGATGCAAATCTTTTTGACGAATACTTGCAAAAAGTACTTTCCAAAATCAATGCCGACCACTTGCATAACATCGCCGCGACCATTCAAAGCGAGCAAAACGAAATCATTCGCAACTTAAAAGACGATTTGGTAATTGTGCAAGGTTATTCAGGTAGTGGCAAAACGACCGTCGCACTGCACCGAATTGCTTATGCGTTGTACCGTTTGCGTGATTTGAAATCGGCAAACATTTTGCTATTTACCCTTAATGAAGCCTTTATGTCTCATATTGAAGGTGTTTTACCCGAACTAGGTGAGCAAAACACCCGTAGCGCAACCTTAGCAAAATTTGTGGGCAGATTGCTAAAAATTACAAAAAACATTGAAGAAAATCAAGAGTTTTTAACGCGTTTTGTTAATTCAACCGAGCAAGAAAGGGTAGAAATTCAGGCAAAACTTGATTTGAGCATTAAAGAAAAGGTAAAGGACTGGTGCGAAAACTTTGTTGCGACTCGCAAGGTTGAGAATGGTTTTAAAGTGCAAAACAAAGGCTTTACTGCCGAAATGTTAAACGATTTATATGCAAAACTTGATGACGAAAAACTTTTCCCTAGACTCAATAAAATCGCAAACGCAATTTGTGCAAAGTTAAAAGTTACTAAACTATTAGCAGTTAAACGCATTGTTTTTGATAAAATTTACGAATGTTTTAACGTTCCGCGCAGTTTGGAAGATATTTATAAATTATTCTGTGCTGATTTAGGCTTTAAGGCATACACTGGCGAAAAAATTTACACCGAAGACGCTATTCTAATGTGTCTAATTAAAGAAAATTTAAGTGATATGATGATTAAAATGGATATTCGCCATATTGTAATAGACGAAGTGCAAGAATACCCGCTACTTTTTATAGACTTTTTGCTGAGAGCCTTTCCGCGCGCGCAGTTTAGTGTGTTTGGCGATAAATATCAACGCACAAATCCAACAGGTATAGACGATTTGCAGAAAATCATAGACTTAAAGGCGATTTTTGGCACAAGCAAGTTGTATAACCTTGATAACACATACCGCAGTAGTGAAGAAATTGTAGAATACTGCTCAAAACTGATAGGTAACCCACGCCACAACGTATTTAGATATAGCAATGGGCAGAAGGTGGAAGAACTTCCGCTTGCCGATAACAATGTGCAGGTTGCTAGCCAAATTTTGTTCATTTTGGAAAAAGAAATCGCTCAAAATGGTACAATTGGCATAATCACAGGTAGTGAAGCAAGTGCAAAAGAAATTTATCACGAAATTGCACAAGTTTGTCCGCACAAGATAAGTCTTATTGATTCGGCGGATAGTCTAGCAATGGAGCAAATTCAAATTTTGCCCGTTAGTTTGTGTAAAGGTTTGGAATTCAACTCCGTTATTGTTGTGAATGACGGCGGTTTGTTTGAAAGTATTTTGGGGGACAACCTAGAATATATTGCTTGCACTAGGGCAATAAACAAATTATATGTACTAAAGAAGAATGTCTAAAAGGATAAAATTTTATGAAATGTAAATTTTGTGATAGTTTAGATAGCAAGGTAATTGATTCGCGTTTGAATGAAAATGGCACAAGTGTTCGTCGTAGGCGTGAATGTACAAAATGTGGCAGACGTTTCACAACTTTTGAAGAATACGAAACTATACCCGTTTTGGTAATTAAAAATGATGGTTCTAGACAGCCTTTTGATAGGGAAAAGATAAAACGTGGCATAATCAAGGCTTGCGAAAAACGTCCTGTTACGCTGAGCCAGATTGAAGAAATGGTTTGTGAAATTGAAAAAGAAATCAATAATTCGCTAGAACCTGAAATTAGCAGTAAGGAAATAGGTGAGTTAGTAATGAAGGCGATTAAATCTGTTGACCAGGTAGCGTATATTAGATTTGCTTCGGTTTATAGACAATTTACTGACGTTAGCAACTTTATTGAACTTTTAGACGATTTCAAAAGCGAAATAGAAAAGAAAAAAGATAGTTAAGTTTAAGTTTTTTATAAAATTAAATTTTAGTTTTTGCGCGAAAATTTACGAATTTTCGCGTTTTTTATTAAAAAACTGCATTTTTTTGCTATTTTTTACAAAAATTTTAGTATTTTGCATAAAATTATGCATTTTGCGAATTTATTTGTGTTATATTTAAATTTTAGATATAAATAAAATCCATATAAGCACTTGGTTAAACAAGTGCTTTTTTGTTTTGCTGATGATATTTAAAAGAGTAATAATATTTTGTAAAGTAAAAAAATAAAATAAACTATGAATTTATCACAAGCAAAAACAGATTCTTTAGTTAAAATATTAACTGTAGATGCCGATTTGAAATTAAAAAGTCATTTGTATAATTTAGGAATTTGTCCTAAAACCCAAATTTATGTAAAACAAAATGGTAGGGCAGGGGGAATGTTTGTAGTAAAAGGGGCATTGCTAGGAATAAAGGAAAGCATTTTAAAATTAATTTTGGTGGAACCCGTATGCAAAGAATTTATTTAGTTGGTAACCCAAATGCAGGCAAATCTACCATTTTTAATAAATTAACTAAAGGCAATGCGCACACAGGGAACTGGCATGGAGTAACGGTAACAGGCGAGAGCAAATACGTAAAATTTAAAGATAGGGAATATTTATTCGTAGATTTGCCAGGAATTAATGGATTGGTGCCTTTTTCACCAGAAGAAAAAGTTTCCACTCAAGCAATTATTAACAACCCGAATGCTGTTTTTGTGAATGTGATTGATATCAATAATTTAGCGCGCTCGCTCAATTTAACATTGCAGTTGTTAGAACTAAATCTAAAAGTAGTGGTGCTGTTTAATTTCGCTGAAACTATAAAAAAACAAAAAATATCAATAAATAAAGAAAAATTTAAAAAAATACTCAAAATTAATGCAGAATTTGTGTATTTAAGAGATAAAAATTTAAAAAATAAAATTTTTGATTTAGTTGATAGGGCGCAATTTTCCAGTGTTGATTATGCTAATAAATTGATATTTAATAATGATAATTTGAGTAAATATGAAATCATTTTAGCTAGACAAAATTTAAGCGAAAATAATGCTTTAAATAAAAAATATAGTCTCAATTTTGGTTTAGATAAAATAAACGAAATTAGGCAAAATTTTATATCGCAAATTATAAAAAATAGTGAATATTCTACAAAAAATAAAGAATATGGCGCAAACAAACTAGATAAAATATTATTAAACAAATTTACAGCTATCCCGCTGTTTTTTGCGGTTATGTTGCTTATTTTTGCAGTTACCTTCGGTAAAATTGGCGATTTTTTAAGTAATGGAGTTAGTCTTTTTGTTGAATTTTGTGGTGATGGTTTAATAAAATTATTAAATATTTTACATGCCCCAAAATTTATTTTAGATTTTTTTGATGTGGCAATTATAGGTGGGCTAGGGAGCATATTAAGTTTTTTACCGCAAGTACTGCTATTATTTTTGGCATTAGATATTTTAGAGCAAGTAGGTTTTCTCAGCCGTATTGCGTGGTTATTAGACCCAGTTTTAAGCAAACTAGGTTTAAGTGGCAAAAGCATATTTCCATTGCTTATGGGATTCGGGTGTACGACCACAGCATTACCTACAACTACCGCACTGCAAAATAAACAAGTCCGTACAAAAACGGCGCTAATTTTACCCTTTATGTCTTGTAGTGCAAAATTACCCGTGTTCAGTGCAATAAGCGGTGCATTTTTTGGTAACGGAAATATTTTTGTAATTTTTGGTTTGTATTTATTAGGTATTTTTTTAGCATTTATTTTGGCATTTATAACTCAAAAAATTTTACCTACAAAATTTAATGACGATATATTAGAATTTACTCCGTTACGACTACCTAGATTAAGTGTGTTACTAAAAAATTATTTTAACAAAATAATGCAATTTATCAATAAAATTTGGTCAATTATATTAATTTTTACAATAATTATATGGTTTTTAGATAATTTTACTATAAAATTTGAATTTATTACGACAGAAAATCAAACAAGCATTTTGCAAAATGTCGCTACGTTTTTGACGCCGATTTTTGCGCCACTCGGCTTTGATTGGGGTGCAGTTGTTGCCTTGCTAGTGGGAATTGTGGCAAAGGAAATGGTGTTATCTAGCATCGCCGTTTTAAATGGAGTCACTAAAGCAAATGTTGCAAATTCTCTGTTAGATATAAATTCGGTAGTGCATTTTTCCACAGCTTCAAGCCTAGCATTTTTGGTATTTTGTCTAATTTATACGCCTTGCATTAGTGCTTTGGCGCAATTAAAAAATTTAGTACCGAAAAAGACTTTTTGGCTATTTTTAATAATACAACTTGCACTTGCTTATTTTGTTAGTTTAGTTGTGTATATAATTACAGGAATTATAACGGGGGTAAGTTTTTCAATTGCTGTTTGGGCATTAGCACTTGCATTTGTTATCGCTATTTGCGTGTTTTTCGCTTTGAAACATTTCTTTCTTAATAAAAAAGGTTGCGTAGGTTGTAATTTTTGCAATAAGTCCTAAAAAATATTGTAAATTTTGTTAATTTGTGTTACACTATCTCTTAGAATAATTTTAGGAGTAGGGAAATGAGTAAACCTATTGTTGCGGTCGTAGGCAGGCCGAATGTAGGCAAGTCAAGTTTTTTTAATAGATTGGCGGGTAGGCGCATTAGCATTGTTGAAGACGTGCCAGGTGTTACTCGTGATAGATTGTATACCGATGTTGACTGGGCGGGGTATGCTTTTACAATTATTGACACAGGCGGAATTACGCCAGATAAAAACGACGAATGGCAAGAATATATTTTAAAACAAGCACAATTGGCAATTGATGTCGCTGACGTGGTTTTAATGATGGTTGACGGCAGAGACGGTGTTACTCAAAGTGATATGCACGTAGCGCAAATGTTACGCAGAAGTGGCAAACCTGTTGTTTTGGCGGTTAATAAAATGGAGAATCTAGACTCGCAAGACGTAATGGAGTTTTATGAGTTAGGTTTGGGGCAGCCATTCCCTATAAGTTGTACGCACGGCACAGGGGTAGGCGACTTGCTAGATGAAATAGTCAAGCTTTTCAAAGTCAAAATTGATGCGAGTCTTGATGACGAAAAGATAAAAATCGCTATTGTTGGCCGTCCAAATGCGGGTAAAAGCAGTATTACAAATAGGTTGTTAGGGGAAGAACGCGTGGTTGTTAGCGACGTGGCAGGCACAACCCGTGATGCTGTGGATATTCCTTTTAGATATAATAATAAGGACTATATTATTATTGATACGGCGGGAATTAGGCGTAAAAACCGCATAGATTATGAGTCTATTGAAGGTTTTAGTGTGATGCGTAGTTTGGCGGCGATTAGGCGAGCTGACGTCGTGATTTATGTACTTGATGCCAGTGATGAAATAACTGAGCAAGACGTAAGGGTATTGGGTTATGTGCACGAGCAGGGCAAACCTTCCGTAATTTTGTATAACAAGTGGGATTTAGTGGAAAAAGATTCTCAAACGGTTAATTTGTACAAAGATAAACTAAAAAACAGCCTTAAATTTATGGATTATTTTGTGGTTGAGTATATTTCGGCTAAAACTGGTACGCGCTTCGGTAGAATTATGGAAAGAGTGGAGTATGTTTACGACAATGCAGGCACTCGCGTCACAACGGGGTTGTTAAATGAAATATTGCAAGATGCTTTAAGCACTAGTGAACCCCCAACTCACAACGGCAAACGTTTGAAGGTAAATTATATTACGCAAGTGGGTATTAGACCGCCGAGTTTTGCAATATTTGTAAATAATCCAGACTTGATGCATTTTAGTTATTTAAGGTATTTGGAAAACTGTTTGCGTAGGGCGAAAAATTTTGAAGGCACACCGATTAGACTTTATGTACGTAAAAAAAGTAAAGACAAGGAGTAGCATATGAATTATTGGCTATTAGCAATTTTATGTGTAGTCAGTTATTTTATAGGGAATATCAACTTTGGTAAAATAATAGCACGTTCTAAAAATGTAGATTTATCAAAAAAAGGCTCGGGAAATCTCGGTGCAACGAATATGTACCGTAATCTCGGCGCAAAGTTAGGATATTTAACCCTATTACTAGATGCGATTAAAGGTATTGCAACCGCACTAACAGGATATTTAGTATTTGGTGGCGGAGAAGTTTATCCTGACGGCTTAATCGGTCTATACGCCTGCGGGCTTTCAGCAGTCGTAGGGCACATTTTCCCTGTTATTTACAAATTCAAAGGCGGGAAAGGAATATCCACGACCTTAGGTGTATTCTTAGTTGCACAACCTATTGTAACTATCGTAACTTTTGTGCTTTGTTTCATTTTGGTGTGGTTTGTAAAATATGTTTCGCTTGCATCACTAATTCTTGTAACCGTATCTGTCGTATGGCAAAATATTTTCCTGCCAGAGCCAAATCTAACAATTACTTTACTAACCTTTGCAATATTTGCTCTGACGTGGTTTGCGCATCGCTCAAATATAGAAAGACTATTACAAGGGAAGGAACGCGAAACTAACATTCAAGCAAAATTAAAACGCGATAAAAAACGGCGAGAAAAGTATGAGTTAAAGCAAGAAAAGGCTCAAGAAAAAGCACAAGAAAAAAGTGAACAAAAACAAGAAAAACAAGAGCAAAAAGAAGAAAGAAAATTAGAAAAAAATCAAGAAAAAATCCCACAAAAAATAATGAAAAATTGACTTTTTTATTATAAAATTAAAAATTTTAGATATTTATATATTAAAAATACTATGTTACGAACAGATTTAGTTATTTAAAAAGCAAAATTATTGTGTGAAATAACAAAATTATTGTTTATATAAGTTGTATTGAAAGGGGGGTAAAGGATATTAAATTTAATTTTAAATTTATTAATATAAAATTATTTTTTTGTGGATAAACAGTCTATATAACCGATAATTTTTTGTTTTTCTGTATCATTTAATTTATTCAGTGAATCTAAAATAACTTTATCATTTATGTTATTTGAATTAAAATAAAATTTTGTATAAACTTCACGACCGCATAGATAATCAAGAGAAACTCCAAAAAAATCTGCAATTTTTATTAAAACGTCAGTTGGTGGCTCTCTATTGCCTTTTTCATAGTTACTATATGTTATGTGATTAAGACCTATTTTTTTAGCAAGTTCTTGTTGCGTGAGTTTTTCGTTTTTTCTTAATTCTTTTAATCTAAAATTTGCCATAATAAAACCTCTATAACGAGATTATGCAAAAAAACTATTTTTATCAAATTGTTAATAAATTTTATTAATAAATATTCAAAATGAATAATTTTTTATTTGACAAAACCATTCAAAATGAATAAAATATTTTTATAAAATATACATTTTGTAAATAAAATAATTTACAACTAAATTATTTTTTATAAGACCTTATAGAATCATAATAAAAACAGGAGATAATAAATGATTAAAAAAATTAAATTAATATGCATTTTGCTGACAATGTTGATTGGTTTAATAGTTGTAAGTACTAGTGTTACATATTTAGTGATTAAACATTTTAATAGCGGTGTTGCAGTTACAAGCTCTGATACTTTTGAGACGGTAAAAATTGGTGCATTGTACGGAGAGAATGGTGTAAATGTGGATAACGTGCAAACTTTAATAAACTGTTTGTCAAATGATTCTCTAGGAGGATTTGATAAAATAAAAGAGAAGATAGAAAATACAGATTACGGTATAATTACGGCGGAGGATATTAGAGGTTTCTCTACAGGTAAAAAAGCAGGTGAGAGTGTAATCGTTTCTTTTGGTGGCTTTGATTGGTTGGTCTCTTGTGTAAGTCGTTCTGATAATGATATAATTGTTACATTATGGCTTGTTGGCGATGATATTTTTGATAGCAGTTCATATGCTTATAGCGAGCAAAACGCATATGGTGTAAATAATCCGTCTGAAGGTATCCCAACTAATATGTATGGAACAAGTTATATACGAGCAAAACTTAACAATGGTGGTTATTATGCAGTTGTGGATAGTAATACTTCCAATCCTGCAAGTCTAACAGCGGAATATGAGTCTGTTACTGATTACCAATTTTCTAAGTTTTTAAGTGGTGGGGAATTAAACCAATATTTAGTAACGCCATCACGAATTTGGTGGCAAAAAAGTGGACAAGAAGTTTATGCCTATATTTACGCGTATAGCAATGAAAACTGGTCCGATAATATATCAAATAATGTATTTATTAATAGTAATTACAATTATGCTGGCAGGTATTTTGATGCTCCTGACGGCAATCAATATGGTAATGGAACGTGGAAAGATGATTATTTGTGGTTGCCCAGCATAACAGAAGTTGGCAATTTGTGGAAAGTAAGTGTTGAGGAGAAATTTGGTAATGCAGATAACCCTTATTGGTTACGTTCGGCTGAGAGTGATGATTCAACACAAGTTTTTTGTTCAAATAGTAATGCTGTGTTTTTATCTTCATCTACTGTGAATGAAGTTCAAGATATAAAACCTGCAATACACTTAAATCTATCTAAAATAGCAAGTAATATTAAAAATATTTATTTAGCAGAAGAATTGCCTGAGGATGTGTATGTTACTGTTAATGGAAAATTATTGCAAGATAAAGTGTCGTTTATTACGACAGAAGATTCGCCTCAGTTTGCGTTTAATGTGGTAATGCCGTTATATAAGGAATATACAATTGATTACTGGCAAGTAAAAATTGAAATGAATGCAGAATATGAAGACATTTTTTCTCCACCACAAGCTCCCCTGATATATCAGATGCTGGATGGTTATAACGAAATTTGGATAAAACCCGTACTTACAAAAATTGAGCCTTTTGAAGGTTTTGCTGTATCGGTAGAGTTGAAAAATACACAAGACAGTGGAGAGGCTTTTGGAGAAGCACGAATAACGATGTATGACCGCGATTTGGATAGTAGTTACGAAACTATTCATTTAAGTGCAATAGCATACAAGGGATATAGATTTGTGGGGTGGAAAATAGACGGAGAGTTACGCGATGATTATTCTGGTGATGAATTTATGAGTGTTGATATTTCAATTCAGGAAATAGACGATGCTACTGAAAGAACTATTATTGCTGTATTTGAAAAAATAGACAGTGATATAAATGATGAAATAGATAATAATTAATATATTTATAATTTAGATTGGTTAATTTTTTTACTAAGCATAGTACTTGCATAATACCTATGCATAGTACCTTAAATTTAGGTAATTTTACGTGTTTTTTGCTATTTTTTTTAAATTTTTTCTTATTTTTTTAAAATTTTTATGCTTTTTTAATTTTTTATAATATTTTTACTTTCATCTAGGAAAGCATATATTTTTCCCTTAATTAGAATGGTGTCATTCGTTAAATTATGCAAGGTTAAATTTTCACCTAAAATGCTATAATTAATTTTGCCTATTTTAAACGACATTTTTACAGTACTACACAACGTGATTTTTATGGCACCCTGCACATAGACGCCTTTGCCACTAATATTTAAAATTAGATAACTATTTTTTGTAGCGCCATTTAGGTTTAATTGATTTGCAATTTCGTCTAAAAACACTTTTTCTCCTTATTTTTATTTTTAATATTATATTTCACGACTTTAATTAATATGATATTAATAATTTATTTAAGGAATGAAGTATGTATAGTTGGAAGTCTTTTCTGCGAGTCGGCTTAAAAGTTCGGGGCGCAAATTTTAATGTATTAATAGACGAATTAAAAAAGCAAAACATTAGGTTTAAGGCGCAAAGAGTAACCGATACCGAATTAAATATTGAAACTACGGAAAATAACTTGCCTGTATTGTTTGATTTACTTAAAAATAAATGCTATAATTACTCTATCACATACAAAAGTGAAATTGGACTTCCTAAAATTTTAGGTGTAGTTATAGGGCTTGTTTTTTGTTTGATTGTTTTGCTAGTGTTGTCAAATTTCTGCTTAGGCGTGCAAATTAATACTGACGATACTGAATTATCTCAAAAAATTCAATCGGTACTGGCTGAAAATTCGTGGGGCAGTGGTAAATCTTGGGGGAGCCTTGATTTTGACGAAATTGAATTAAACCTACTTACGCATGTTGAAGAATTGAGTATGGTTAATGTTTCTAGGTTCGGTGCCTTTCTAATAGTGAATGTAAATGAAGGGACTTTGCCTGATGAACTTAATCCTACGGAAGAAAACACGCAAGGAATTTTTGCTAGTGCTAATGGGGTGGTTTCACGAATTTTTGTGGCGAGCGGTACCGCTTTAGTCAAGGTAGGTGATACGGTTAGTTTCGGGCAAATGCTAGTCGCTCCTTACAGAGAAACTGCCGAAGGCGAGCAAATTCCTACCATTGTTAAGGCTGATGTTTATCTGTATTTGTGGGACTCTGAAACTGTGGAATTTTGCGAAAATACTTACGAATTTTCAAGAACGGGCAATTTTGTAGTAAGTAGAGATGTTGTCTTTGCTGGTAACGTTTTAAAAAGTGAAAGCGCAAACGTAAATTTTGAGCATTACGAAACGGAAACACTAACCTATAATATCTCTAACATTTTGCCACTTAAAATGGTTTGCACGTATTATTTTGAGACGACTGCCGTTCCTGTGAAAAAAGAATTTTCAGCCGAAGAAGATAGTTTAATTTACGAAGCAAAGCAAAAACTATTACAAAAAGTAGATGAAACACAAATTTTAGATGAAAGATATACAATTTCGCAAATTGGTGAAATTTATTATGTAACTTATTATACAAAACGAGAAATCAAAGTTTAATGGAGTATTTATGAGAGTTAATTTGGAAAATCGCAGCGATTATTTCTTGTTGGGCGAGAAAACTTTAACAAAAATAGCAAAAAATGTGTTAAAAATGGAAAATCAGCCTACAAAACATATCGGCATTAGCGTTTTTTGTGTAGGTGAAGAAGAAATTGCAAAACTTAATGAAGAATATAGGCATAAGAGTGGGCCGACAGATGTCATAACATTTAGGTTGATTGACACTTTGACGGGGTTAAAATTAACAAAACGCAATTATCCTTTGGAATACGACAAAGGCAACAAAGAATTATATATTGGCGAAATTTTTATCTGTGCCGAAGTTGCGTTAAAACAAGCAGAAGAATGGAAACATTCTCACACGCGAGAAGTGGCAGAACTCTTTGTGCACGGTATGTTGCATATTCTAGGTTATGACCACGAAGAAGCCGAAGAAGCGCGCGTTATGAAAGAAAAAGAGCAGGCAATGTATCCGATTTTAGATAAATTAGTTAGGTAGGGAAAATGGAACAAGCAATTTTAAACAAACTTATTGCAAAAGCAAAGGAAGCGGGCGAAAAGGCATATTGTCCGTATACAGAAACACCTGTCGGGGCGTGTGTTTTGACGCAAAATGGTATGCTTTTTTGCGGTTGTAATATTGAAAATGTGGCGTTAAGCGGTAGTTTTGGGGCTATGGAAGTGGCAGTTTGCAAAGCTATAAGCGAAGGTGCTAATAATATTATGGCGGTCGCTATGTATTGTGAAAAGGGAATGGTTTTCCCTTCGGGCAGTGAACGTCAACTTTTGCGCGAGTTCGGTTCTCGCACAACCATAATTTGTGCCACTGTTGACAAGCAAGAAGAATTTACTATTCAAGAATTATTGCCTTTTGCTAAGGAAAATGCTTGCGAAAACTAAATTTTAACTTACTTTTTATAAAAATGGAGTAAAAAATGAATAAAATTAATGAAAAAACTAAGTTGTTAGATGAAAATGGTAATCTTCTTTCTCCTGGATACGCAACCGAAATGTTGTATGAATACGACCGTAGGGATATCAAGGCTAACTCAACACGTATTAAGGAGTGGGACTATTACCTAATTTATAATCAAAATTACGCGGTTGCACTAACTATTGCTGATAACTCATATATGGGTTTAATTTCGGCAAGCGTGATTGATTTTAAAAATAAAAAAGAAAAAACCACTAGTCCTATGAGTTTTTGGCCTAATGGTAGGACAAATTTCCCGTCTACTTCTAAAACGGGTGATGTTTGCGTAAAAAACAAACGCAGTTGGTTTGAGTTTAAAAACGATAATGGCAAGCGTATTTTGAAAGCCGAAATGAAAGATTTTGACGGCGACAAAACTTTAAATGCTGAATTTGAATTAACAGACGAACCGCAAGAAAGTATGGTTATTGCTACTCCTTTTGATAAGCCAAAGCACTTTTACTTGAATCAAAAAATAGTAGGTTTTAGAGCAAAAGGCTTTGCGCAAGTGGGCAATGATAATATAAATTTTGATAGTAAAGATACATTCGCCATTTTAGACTGGGGCAGGGGTGTGTGGACGTATAAAAACACGTGGTACTGGAGTAGTGCTTGCGGGTTGTTGAATGATACCCCGTTTGGCTTTAATTTGGGTTACGGCTTTGGAAACAACAAGCACGCTACAGAAAATATGTTGTTTTATAATGGAAAAGCGCATAAATTAGACAAAGTAACTTTTGAAATCCCTAAGAAAGACGGCAAATATGATTTTATGTCTAAGTGGAAATTTACTTCAAATGACAACAGGCTAGATTTGGTTTTTGAACCTATTTTAGATAGATATTCTAACGCAAATGCTCTAGTAATTTGTAGTATTCAACATCAAGTTTTCGGTAAGTTTTCGGGCAAAGTAGTTTTAGATGACGGCACCGAATTAAAATTAAAAGACTTTTTAGGCTTTGCCGAAAAAGTAGACAACAG
>CALWTE010000016.1 GCA_944384375.1 uncultured Clostridia bacterium
TGGTGACACTAGATGGAATTATATATGCTCCACTCTTACCGCCGGGATAACTTCTTAATTCAGTTTGAGTTTTATTAAACAAAACTCCATCTATTGAGGAAAAAGCAGTATTACCACTATCTACATCTATACTCGTTAATCCGCTACATCCAAAAAACGAACCATTTCCTATAATCGTTAAACTATCGGGAATTGTAATACTTGTTAAACTGCTACAATCTCTAAACACATATTGTCCTATATTGGTGACACTATCCGGTATGGTTATACTTGTTAAACTGCTACAATCATAAAACGCATCACTTCCTATACTGGTGACACTATCCGGTATGGTTATACTCGTTAATCTGCTACAACCTCTAAACGCCGTCCCTTGTATCATCGTGACTGTATAAGTTATTCCATCTTTAGAGACCGTTCTAGGTATAGACAAACTACCACTTGCAGAAATTTTACAACGCATAACTGTAGCATTTGTACCTGAAGTGCTATAAGTTAAATGGAGACCAGTAATGGTAACAGCGTTTGCTGGAATGTTTAATTGCTGACTATTTTGCTTACCTAAAAGCACTCCTAACGTGGTGCCACCTGCTACTAGCATTAGTAGGACAATTATGCCTACTATTGTGTAGATTTTGTATTTTTTAAAGAGTTCTTTAAATGCCATAATACCCCCCTGTACTTGCGTTTACGCAAGCGAATTGAAAATCTTCACCGCAAACCGCAAACCGCGTTTGCGGTAATTGAAAATTGAAAATTGAAAATTTCGGAATAGCATATTAACTTAAAATTATTATTTAATTTTCTTTTTTCATTTTCTTTCTTTTTTATTCTAGTACTTATCGGGCAATTTTAAATTTGTTGTTGTGTAAAAGTGAAATTTGTCTTTTTCTTTTGCGGTTTTATATGACAGACTGTCATATTTTCATTATACAACAAAAGGCTTGTAAAAACCTAATGTTTTTTTAGTAGTTTGCCTAAATTTTTTAAATTTATTTAATGGTTTATAAAATTTTTTGTTTTAGTCTTTAAATTATAGTTTTGTTTTATTAGTCTATTCTTGTAATCTAGGCAAAAAACTTTTTATTAATGTATTTTGTTTTGGTATTTTAGATAAATTATATTGATTATAGTTTAGTTTAGTATTTAATCTTCGGCAAGAAACAAGAAAAAGCCCACTTATTGTGTGCCGTCGTTTTATTAAGTTGTAGCGCAAATTTTTATAATATGATTTTATAGTTTTTAAATTTATATTTATATTTTTTAAATTACTAAAATGCATATCCGTTAAATTGTATTTTGATTGATTATTTAAAAGACAATTATCTAAATTTATGTTTTTTAAGTCACTAAAAAATTGTTTTTTTGATAATTTTTCTAATATTTTTTTAGATTTTTTAATATTCAAATTTTGTTCATTTTTTTGTGAATTTTTATGTAATTTAGTATCTAAAAATCTTTGATTTTTTAATAAAAATTTAGATATTTTAATCTTTAAATTTGCTTGATTTTTTAGTAAGTTTTTAGAGCGGAAATTAGGTGTTTTAGGGGACAAATTTGTAGCAACAAATTCGTTATTTGCTAACTGATACCCCCCCCCCCTGAGTTATCCACATTTGGCTAAGGTAAGGGCAAAAAATCTTGTTTTGCATATCTTTTTGCTCCCTTTTTTATCTTTAGTTTTCCACAAGATTTGTGGTTTTATGTAAATACTAGCAATTTTATATTTATGGCCTTGTAATTTTCTTTTTTCGTGTGCTTTTTAATTTAACAAGACTACAAATTTTCACTACTTATTGCTTTTTATTTTCCACAAAATCTAACAATTTATGTAAAACTTTGTCATTAATTTAATGATATCATATTCATTAAGCAAAAGTAAAACAAAATTACATAGTTTCGCAAAATTTCTTGAAAAATATATAGAGCAGCAAGAAAAATAAGAACAATTTTTCTAAAAGTTGTGTTTTTTATTAGACAAAGTGGGTTTTAATATGCTATAATACATTCACAAAAATTTAAAAAATCAATATTACGCAAAAAAATAGGAGTGGTGATTTTGGAAAAAACTTGTTGTTTTACTGGGCATAGATTACAAAAACTGCCGTGGAAAAGTGACGAACAGTCGCCTATGTGTATTAAATTTAAAGAAAAACTAAGGCAACGAATCATAGATTTAATTAATCAAGGCTATGTGCATTTTATCAGCGGAATGGCTTTGGGCAGTGATATGATTTGTGCTGAGACGGTTTTGAGCCTGAAAAAGGAATTTCCGCAGATTACTTTAGAAGGTGCTATTCCCTGCCCCGAGCAAGCGGACAGGTGGCATGCCGAACAACGCAACCGTTACAATTACCTTTTGGAGCAATGCGACAGCATCAATATTTCTAGTCCAAATTACACCTATGCGTGTATGCATATACGCAATAATTATATGGTGAATAATTCAAACGCAATTATAGCGGTTTGGGACGGCTCGCCTGGCGGCACAAAAAACACCATAGAGTTAGCCAAAAAGAAAAACCTAGAAATTTACATAATCAATCCCTTTGAGTGTTGAATAACCTAATTAAAACTAACAAATTTTTATGTATTATATATCATTATAAATGATAAATAACAAGCGGAATATCATTGCCGAGCGTCACCTACCGGCCTTGGTCGTAGGTTCGCACACCTTGTGTGCTATGCACGTAAGTGCATTAAATCCTACCCAAAAAATCGCAAAAAAAACAAATCACGTAAAAAACAAAAAACACGACATATACTCTTTGTCGTCTATCCGCGGGCTTATGCCCTTGCGGTAGACAACTGCGCAAGCCATTCACTTCGCCCAAAAGTGCAAAGCACTTTTTATAGGACACGTTTTTTTGTGTCTTGCACTTAAACGTGCAGACATGAAAAAAGCAAGTCCTATACGCAAAAAATAAATTTTGCATAAGGGCTCGCTCATTCTCCTTGCTTGTGGTAGCGGGGGTAGGATTTGTAGCAAGCGCTATCCATAGCGCGATGCGTCAATAGCGCAGGCGTGAATAGTAAAACATAACAGTAGACGCTAAATCGCCGAGCGTCACCTACCGGCCTTGGTCGTAGGTTCGCACACCTTGTGTGCTATGCACGTAAGTGCATTAAATCCTACCCTTCAAGCTAGCAAAAAAGCCCTTGGTTAAGGGCTTTTGAATGGTAGCGGGGGTAGGATTTGAACCTACGACCTTTGGGTTATGAGCCCAACGAGCTGCCGAACTGCTCTACCCCGCGATACTTAATTAGTATAACACAGTATATGCTATTTAGTCAATAGTTTTGCATAATTTTTTGAAATTTTTAAAAATTCTACTAAATTAAGGGAAAAAAATTGCTTAAATAAAAATATTTTGTTATAATAATTTCTATAAAAAATAAAAGGAAACTAAATTTATGGAAGACACAAAATACACCTGGGATTTAACAAAATTTTGCAAAGATTCAGCCGATTGTGAACGCAAAATGGCAGAAGTGCAAGCTGAACTAGACGAACTAGAAAAATTTAAAGGAAAACTCGGTAAGCCCGAATTGTTGCTAGAATTTTGGGAAAGAAACAACAAGCTTATAGACAAGTTTTGTACTTGTTTAATTTATGCAAATGCAAATTTAGACACGCATTACGATAGCCAAGAGTTTCAAATTTTAACTGCAAAAGTGCAGAATGTGAATAATTTGTTTAATGAAAAATTATCTTTTGCCCACCCTGAATATAAAGCACTGGGTAATGAATATTTTGAATCGCTTAAACAAAAAACTGAATTTAAAGACTGGAAATTATATATAGACAGCATAATTTTAGAAAATGAACACACTTTGAGCGAAACCGAAGAGAAATTACTTGCAGAAGTTTCCAAGTTTACCGCTGGCTATAAATTAGTTAATCAAAACTGCTATTTTGCCGATATTAAATACAAAGATGCTTTGGACAGCAAGGGCGAATCTCACCACCTCAACAGTGGAAATATTAGTAGTTTTAACTCCAGCCCTGATAGAGAATTGCGAAAAAATGTTGCCGAAAGTTCAAAGGAAGCATACCTTAACTATGGCAATTTAATGACACAAAATTTTATCTATTATTTAACAACAGTTGCCACTTTGCAAAAAATTCGCAAGTATAATTCCGTTTTAGAAAGTTACCTTGATGCATATAAAATAGACAAGAAAGTTTACGAAAATGTGATAAATTTTGCACAAGAAAATAACGATTTGCAAAAACAATACTACGCGATTAAGAAAAAAGTGCTTAATTTGGACGAAATGTACACATATGATTTGCATGCGCCTCTTGAAAAAAGTACTCGCAAATATACTTTTGAAGAAGGTGTGGAAATTGTTAAAAAGGCGCTAAATATTTTGGGGCAAGATTACGTAAATTTAATTGATAGAGCAATAAAAGAACGCTGGATAGATGTTTACCCACGTGATAACAAAAGAAGCGGTGGCTACTGTTGGGGCACATATTCTTGCACGCATATTATTTTGCTAAATTGGACTGGTGAAATTCGCGACGTTTTCACACTAGCACACGAACTTGGCCACGCGATTCAACATTATTACACAAACAGCAATCAACAAATGCAAAATTCAGACTTCCCTATTTTTATTGCCGAAACTGCCAGCACTTTTAATGAAATAATTTTAGGCGATTATTTGTTAAAAAACAGCACTAACGAAGATGAAAAGTTTATTGTTATGAATACGCTTGTTTCTGAAATGATTGGTACTGTGTTTACGCAAGCAAATATGTCTAAATTTGAAGATTTTTGCTATAAAACTATTGAAAGTGGCGGCAATCTGTCTAAAGAAATTTTGCAAGAAAAATGGACTGAATACACTCGCAAACCTTTGGAAGGTGTGGTAAATTTATCTAGCAATAATTCTTTAAGTTGGCAAAATGTTTGGCATTTCTATAATGCAAGTTATTATGTTTGGCAATATGCACTCGCTTATATGATAAGTAGTTTCTTTGCAAATAATGTTTTAAACGGCAAGGAAAATGCTTTGGAGAATTATTTTGCTTTTTTAAAGTGGACTAATCAATATTACCCTGCCGAATTTTTGCAAACTTTGGGCGTAGATATCAATAATGAAGAATTTTATAAAGAAAACTTTAAAAATTATAGAAAAATGTGCGAAAATTTCGCAGATTTAGCAAAAAATTATAAATTATAAAATAAATTTCTGCTAATAAATCACTAATTGTTAAATTAATGTTAAAAAATAAATAAAAAATACTAAAAAATTGCTAAAAATTCAAAAAATTATTAAAAAAGCAAAAAAATTAGTGTGTAAAACCACTAAAACGCGCAAAATTTAAAAGAACTTTATCAATCTAGATAAAGCTCTTTTTAATTTTAAAGTTGAAATAGAGATATTTTAGTTTTATTCACCTTGTTTTTTATCTAATTTTAAAACACAGTCTACAAGTGGTTCTATGTATTTTTCATCTGTCCAGTTAATGCTCTTGTCCTTTGCTTCCATCAAAGCTTGTTCCCAAGGCTGAAGCTCTTTGCCTTCCTTCTTTGCAACCATTTTTATTAACATTTTGCTTAGCACCCTGTGAGTGAAAGACATTTTTTCCAAATCCCACATACCACGTCCATAAAAAATAGGCAAACTAGCGATTTCGCTACTAAAATTGCTTTTCACCACATTATTAAATGTTGCTTCATCATAAGGTGATGCACCATTAAAAAACAAAATTATTTTTTTATCCTTTATTTTATCAAAATTTTTGTTTAAAAACTTTTTATAGGAAACACCCGAAGCATACACTGCACCACAAAAAATGATAATTTCATAATTTTTGAAATTGTCTATTTTTATCTGCTTTAAATCTTTGCATTCAAGATTGCATTTGTAGGCAATTTTCTCCGCATACCATTTGCTTGAACCATACTTTGATTTATAAACTACAACACCCTTTTTCATTATTCATTTTTTCCTTTTTAAAGTTAAATGCAAAAGAATTTTTGATGAAACAATAAACGCACAAACTAATATTTAAAAATTTGGTTTTATAAAGCATAAGTCATTAGAATTTAATAAACTTCTTTTATAATACATAATTATATTACTATAAAACATATTAAAATTTCAACTATTAAAGTACAATTTTTGATGTTAATTTTTTATCAAATAACGGTATTTTGGGTAATAATAGTAATTTTCGCAAAAATTATTGTATACACGTATGTAAATATTTTGTTAATTATAAAAAAGCCCCACCCCACACGGGGGTGAGACTTCTGGCACGTGGAATTGTAAATCTTCTGTAGAGTTTCAATTCACTCACCCCGCGTGGGGGTGAGACGTGTTTATCGTTTCGCCTAATTGTTGTTGAGTTGTTTCAATTCACTCACCCCGCGTGGGGGTGAGACACCATTATCAAGTAATCGTTGCCAAGAGTAAACTGTTTCAATTCACTCACCCCGCGTGGGGGTGAGACTTATCAATGTCGCTATCAAAATGCCCAGCGAAGTTTCAATTCACTCACCCCGCGTGGGGGTGAGACGTGTTAAAGTCTGAACTTGAAATAGTTCAATTGTTTCAATTCACTCACTTTTTGGAAAATAAGTTCATTTAAATTTATTCTTAATAGCATTTAAAACTAAAACTTAATTTTGCTTTGATTTTTTAAATGTTATGCTTTCTTTTAAATTACAGGATACTAAAACCTACAAGCGGTTGCAGGCTCATATACTATGGTTCTATTACCTTTTAGAATTACATGATACTAAAACTCTGTCTCATCGCATTTTAAATGAGTGTTTGTTATATTACCTTTTAGAATTACATGATACTAAAACAAAACATTCTTCGTGATTATAACCAGAAAAGTTCTATTACCTTTTAGAATTACATGATACTAAAACGAATGTTTCTTTATTTGTTATTAAGAAGAAGTTATATTACCTTTTAGAATTACATGATACTAAAACGTTGTGCAGTATTTCCTTAATTGCAATGGGTTATATTACCTTTTAGAATTACATGATACTAAAACAGACTACAAGCGGGGGCGGAACTAAAAGAGTTATATTACCTTTTAGAATTACATGATACTAAAACAAGAGAGTTCACTAACAAGTTATTTACTGAGTTATATTACCTTTTAGAATTACATGATACTAAAACTAGTCTTGATATATGCTGTTTTGTCCTCTAGTTATATTACCTTTTAGAATTACATGATACTAAAACCTCAAATTCATGCGGTGGAGTATCATATGATAGAATTTTTTATAATTCTAAAGGTATTGTCTCATACAGGTCATTATCAATATTTAATTTCCATTCATAACCATCTATAATTTTAGATGGGTTAGACTCAATCAATAATACTGACAAATCAAGCATAAAAGCATTTTCATAAAATTGCACCAATTCTTCCTTTGTTAAATATTTCTTTATATCTACAAAAACAATTAAATCTGTTATTTTTAGCATTTTAACTGCTTTGATATAATTATTTAACATTTTTAAATAACTAAAATCTTTTTGGTTATTTAACTTTGGAGCAAAATCTTTTAGCAAATCTATAATTGTTATATCATAATTATAACACATCTCAAATGGAATGTCATCAAAATAACTTAAAAATTTACTTTTTAATTGCTCTAAAATTTCAAATATTTCTTTTTTTGTATTCAGAATTATCTAATTCATTATTTAAATATTTAACTAATTTATTATTTATGGCACTTTCATCAATGCTGAATATATCGGTAACTAATTCAAAATTTTTTAATCTGTTTATTTTATCACCATCAACTATATTTATAGCAAAATTGTTTTCCATATCTTGAGTAATTTGATAAAGCTTCATAACAATATTTTTAAATAAAGATTTATTATTTATTTCTAAAACGCTAATCATACCTTGCCTAAACTCGATAGCATTTTCAATCTCTAAAAATTTAATTTTCATTAGAATACCAAAAACCTTTTATCCGAATCTTCTATAATGCTTTTAGATTCACCGCTCACATATTCAATACTTGCAAACTGTTTTTCGGTAACCAAAAGCATTTGCACAAGTCCTTTTTTGGGTGCATTTTTTCTTATACGTTCTTTTAATAATGACGCCATAGTTCCGTTTAACAAAATTTTTGTATAAACGGACTCTTGCATCATAGCAAAACCTTCTTTAATCAAAAATTTGCGAAATTGATTATAATTTTGCAAATCTTGTTTTGTAAATGTTGGTAAATCAAAAAATACTATTAACCTCATAAATCTATAATCCATACTCATAAAAACTATATTCCGTTATTCTATTTTCATCCACTGCTCGCAACGCATTGATTACAAAAATATTGATTGCATTTATTAAAAACATATTTTTGCCACAGAAATTGACATTTTGATTTAATAATTGCACCAAATCTTTTTTGTAATCAGAGTCAAAAACTCGTTCTTTATTATCATACACAAAGGCATCTACCAAAACTCTAAATGGCTCCATTAAATCACAACCTAAATTAAAATAGTTGTATTCGTTTTTATGCTTGATTCCCAATTGATTTAAGTATCCCAAACTAGATATTGCCCTATTAAATGCTGATAATAAAATTGTATATCCATAATCTAACGCCATATTTATATCGCAAACTTTGTCTCGTGTAAAATCCAGTCCAAAAAGACTGTTAAAATAAACTTTCGCAGAATGCCCTTCTCTATTGGTTACGTCATCTAATTCCACTTCTTGCACGTATTCGGCTAGCATTTTATAACGCTCGTTTCCTATATTTTGCAATAATTTTGCTTGATTTTTTATTTTATTTATTACAATATTTGTCCAAACTACTTGTTTTGCCTCAGTTGTCCATTGTGTTTGTTTAAATACCTTTTTAGCGGTGTTAAAATTTGCGTAATATGGTACCATTTCGGCAGTTGGATTGTGCCGATCATCACAAATAATTAACTTAATTTTATTCTTTGCAATTTGATACATTAAGTATGCGGATATTTGTACTAAATTGCTTTCAATTATGATTGTGTTAATTTCGGTTAAGTGTACCATTTTAAGCTCTTCACCGTGAATTAACATAAAATTATCTTTGTATGATAACTTTGCTTTTTGTGTAATTACTATTATCCTAAAACTCATAAGCAACCTAATCTAAAACTTTTTGCTTTTTAGAGTAAATTCCAGTAACTGAATTGTATATAAAGTAAGTGTCATCTAGGGAAAGTGCTTGCGTAATTGTACCTGAATCTTTTGCCAATTTCTCCAATTCCCCATCTTCATTGTAGCACTTAAACCCAAAAATTTTCTTTTCATTGTTAATATATAGAGTATATTCTTTTAAATTACCTGTGTTTGCATTGTTTGCTGTTATATTTAAAAGTTCTGGCATTAATTTAACTTTTTCTAATGCGGAATAATCATTATTTGCCTGCATCAATAAATTTTTAACTTTTGAGTAAGTGGTATCTTGTGGGTAATATTTCTCTAAATGAGTTAAATAATACTTAGAAAACTTTTCAAAACAATTATGTATGAAGTTCTCAATTTCTCGTATTGTAATTGTTTCTTTATCCCAAACGGCATAGTCTATATCATTTAGCCATTGTTCAAAATTTATTCCATATTTATAAATAAAATATATAAAATTATTTAAAATTTTATTTTCTCTATTAATGATAAATTGATGTGCAGTATATTTAGACCTACCACCTGCAATATACACTTCTCTTAAGTTCTTATCTACTACTAATTGATATTTAGGAATATAACAAACCACTTTTGCATCATTTAGTCCATTTTCTCTAAAATAATCATTAATATCCAAATCGCTAGTTTTGATAGTATAAATTCTTGGTATCATTAAAAACTTATACTCTATAACACCTTTCTTATTAACATTAGAAACAATCGCAAACTTTGCGGTACTTTTAGTAGTATAGCCACCATATTTTTTAACATCTAAATATGAAGCTTTACCTTTTTTACCAACAGAAACAAGCTCTCTTTCTATTTCGCCAAACTTTATACGATTTTCTTCATTTTTATATAAAGTTTCTTTAAACAACTGCCCTTCGTTGCTCATTTCCGTTTTGCGACTTACGTAGCAATCAATTTTGTAGTAATTGTTATCAAAATTTTGTAGGGCTTGCGCTACAGTTATACTATTATTGTTTGTTTTGTCCCAAACTGAATTTTCTTTGTTCATATAATAGAACACGATACCATATTTACGATATTTATCGTCCTCTTTGTTTCCCGAAATACTGTCTCTACCTAACAAATAACCCTTGTAGTACGTACCTGTGGTATGACGCTCTTCAATATTTTCCAAATTGAAATTATTTAGCAAATAGCTCCCCATAAATGCCGAAATATAAGCATCTTTTGCGTGATGCAAATCGTTGATTGCACGAGCACCTTCCCCTTTTGGATAACCAAAACGCTTTCTAAACAAACTATTGATACCTGCTTTAATAGGATAAATACCTACATTTTCCCCTTTTTGTTTGAAATACTCACTTAATAGCATTGCGGTATTTTTAGTAATTTGCCTAGTTTCTACAAGCTGTCTTTTAATAAAATGCCCTAAATCATAATCTGTAAATTCTTTTCGAGTAAGGCGTGAATATTTATCTGCTGAAATTAATTCCGCATTTTTAAGACGTAGCCAATACCCCTTCATATCGTTGCGAAAAACTTCAGGGACAACTTCGCTATTAGTCTTATCCATATTAGCTTGTTTTGTAACTAACACTTTATTATCTATACTGTCATCTTTTATAATGCTTTGTGGGATAATGTGGTCTACGTCGTACTGGTCTAGTTTGTTAATATCCAACTTTTCCCTAGTGTACATACATTTTCCACCTTGCAAAAAGTATAGATAAAATTTTTCTTCGCTAAATTTATCCTTTTTAGTTTCATCTTTCAACACGTTTAAATCAACATCTGCTGAAATTTCGCTGTATAATTCTTTATATTGAGTTTTGAGTTTATCATATAATTCAGCAAGTTTTTTCTGCCTTGAATTAGTGCGTTTTTTCTCTTGAGTTTCCCTAGCGAATTCTACAAAAATACTATTAGGTGCTTTACCCATAACTTTTTCTAATTCTTGAACAATTAAAACTGCTTGTCTAATGCCTTTCTTCACTTCAGCAGAAGCGGTTAGTTCATCAATTTGGTCTTTTAATGATAGCTTGTTCTCTGCCCAGATTTTCTCCACTTGCTCTTTGAAAGAGTATTGTGCATCATTGTATACTGAACTAAAATTCCGTAAATTCTCGCCCATTAATTGCAAAATCGTCTTACCGCGGTCTAATTCATTTTGAGCGGTAATCCGATAAATTAACTTTTTAGATAAATTGCCCCAACCTTTATAATTTAAGGCACTTATGCTTTTAATTTGGTGACTATTTAATTCGGGATAATTTCCCTTTAATCTTTTCTTTAAACCTTCTTTATTTTCTCCAAAAATTGTTAAATCACGAATTATATTTTCAATGCTACCAATATTTTGATTATTAATATAACCAAAAATATGCATAAAATCACGATATGGTTTGAGATTTGATATCAATGACTCACCGTTTGCAAAACGAACATCAGCGTCGTCGTATTCTTTATGTAATAAATTAATTAAATCTTTTTTCTTGTAAGTATTTGTTTCTTTTAGTCTATCAATTATATACTCCGCAACAGGCTTACCCACAACTTTAAGATTGTTAATTGGTTGATAAATCCCACCATTTATTGATACACGCAAATTTGCAATTTCATTTATAACATTAAACCAGCAATAATAAATTGAATTTTTGGGTAGTGCTTTTTCGCCTAGAATATAAGAACAAGTACCTGTCATACGCTCAATAAATTTCGTTTGTGTTGCACCTATGTCAATGGCTTCTTTATAATTAAATGGAGTTATTGTGGTATTTTCATAACCAGGGCTACGAATTAACCAACCGAAATTTTCCTTGTTTTTCTCATTAATTGCGAGTGGGCCCACAAAATAATCTATACGGAAGTTAAATAATTGCATGGTTTTTTCATACAACTCGCCACCTTTTGCTAATTCGGGATAAAATTTGCTTTGGTTTTGTAAAATTGTTTCTAATTCCAGCCTATTTGCTTGCATTGGAAAAACTGCATTATTACGATTACGTGGTTTAATAAAAAGCGATTTTTCATCTATCCAGTTAAGTAGGTTTGTAATATCTTGTGCAATATCATTGCTTACTTCATTTTGTTTTATTTTTTCTAATTTCTTTTTAATTTCTTTATACAAACTCTCCAAACTACAATTTACTTCACCTTCGGTAAAACGAGCGTAATTAACTTTTGAACTAATATTTAAGTTTCTAAAAAACTCTTTATACTCATTTTTATCAAGGCATTCTCTAAATACTCCTTTTAGTGTATGCAACTGCTCGTTATAAATTTTATAACGTTCTATCATTATCTCAGAAATGTTTTTCTTCCCTTGCATTAACTTTTGAAAGGTAAAAATTGAATATAATTTTTGGCACGCAAGTAAAAAATCAGCATATTCGCCTGCATTTGCAATTTTCTCTTCAACATCATCAGAAAAAGACAATTTTGTTGCATCTTTATTTTCAGTTTCCGTTTTGTTGTCTAATATAAAAAATTTACTATAGTCAAACTTATTGCCTAGTAGTAGCAATACAAATTGTTTTATTTGTTCTGGATAGCTTGATATAATATTAGTAATATTTTTAGTTTTTTCTTTTGAAGAAAGTTCATTGTCCATCAATATATCAAAAAATTTGTTTTTATTTAATTCACTGTTTAGTTCAGATAAAAAATTACTTTCAGTTTTCGTAGTTTCGGCATCACCCTGTGCTAGCGTATATGCATCAGACACTTCATCCAAATCTTTAAAAAATTCATCTTTTAAATTGTTATTTTCACTGTCGGTATTTAAATTCAAACTCTCGTATAAAAAGTTACCACGATACTTTAAAATATTGTGTACTGCTAAATATATTAATTTGGGGTCAAATTGAGAATTTTTATCAGTAATCATCTTTTCACGCAAATGAAAAATTGTAGGAAAATTCTCAAAATATTGTTGGTCGTTCTCTATTCTTTTTACTATTCTAGAATTATTATCTATAATTGAAGCAGAACTATTATAAAATAAAATATCGTAATTTTTTTGGCTTCTATCGCTTCTTTGCAAAAAACTTTCGTCTAAGCGCTCAAAAAAAGCATCATCATTCACGAAATCAGCAAATAAGTTTCGTAAATACATTAAACGCACATGACGACGAGCTAGCCTACGACGTAAACTGCGTTTTGCTCTTCTGTCTTTTGCGCTTTCAGCTTTGTCAAAGAGACGGCTTCCCCACAAGTGCCTGCCGTGACGCTTTACTAAATTCATTTCATCATCAACGACCGCCCAACCAACTGATTCAGTCCCAATATCTAGACCTATGGAATAATTTCCTATAAATTTTTCATCTTTTGTAAACATATGCTTGACCTTTCCTTTTAAATGTGATAAATTTAATTGTGAGTGGAAACACTCGAATTACATGATAGAGTTAAAATAAATTTAAACTCTGTGCCACTTTTTGGGGTGGTTGGTACTTGAAGTACCATCAAGGGAGGGCTATGCCTTCCCCTTTTTTTATTTTACCATCTTTCTACATTTTTGTATACTGTTTATAATAAAACACATGAAATTTTTATTTATAAACTTTTATTTTTATAAATTATTTTATTTCAAAAGTATTATATTGAGAATTTTTAACTTGCACCACAAAAGTTAGCAACTGTTGAAGATATTTTTCATTAGCAAATAATATATTTTTTAAAAACAGCTTAAATCAGATTCTGTAAAATTTTTTGCAGTGTTATATTGCTCAAAATTAGACTTTTTAAAAGGCATACTGAGACCAAAACTCTTACTTAAAAGAAAAATACGCAACATGGTTTTTATTCCAAGTGTGCGTATAATTCAGGGCTAACGGGAGTTAATCGAATCACCAAAAACTCGCCGTTAATAATAAGTCACTTCAATTCACTCACCCCACACGGGGGTGAGACTCTGTATCTACATATGTTACTAGTGTTACTGATGTTTCAATTCACTCACCCCACACGGGGGTGAGACACAATAAGTGATTCCCATTGCTATAAGTCCAGCGTTTCAATTCACTCACCCCGCGTGGGGGTGAGACGGCAAGTCAAATACGGTACGAAGCAAAGTTTCCTGTTTCAATTCACTCACCCCGCGTGGGGGTAAGACTAAATTTGCTAAAATCTTCATTTGCAAGCCGAGTTTCAATTCACTCACCCCGCGTGGGGGTGAGACAAAATAAGCTTGGACTTTACGAAACAGTGCTTAGTTTCAATTCACTCACCCCGCGTGGGGGTGAGACATATTATAACATTTTTTTGGATAATATGCAAAGTTTCAATTCACTCACCCCACACGGGGGTGAGACCTCGTGTTGCTTCATCTATAACAGTATATTGATAGTTTCAATTCACTCACCCCACACGGGGGTGAGACGGGCGTAGACAATGTTTCGTTTGTAGACGCACTGTTTCAATTCACTCACCCCGCGTGGGGGTGAGACAACGTTCAATAGAAGAATACCTACTTCTTCTACCGTTTCAATTCACTCACCCCGCGTGGGGGTGAGACTACACGTATGTACGTACGTGCGTGCGTGATATGTTTCAATTCACTCACCCCGCGTGGGGGTAAGACTAAATTTGCTAAAATCTTCATTTGCAAGCCGAGTTTCAATTCACTCACCCCGCGTGGGGGTGAGA
>CALWTE010000017.1 GCA_944384375.1 uncultured Clostridia bacterium
AGAAATTTGCTACAAAAGACACAACAAAAGCAAAGAATATAAGGAGTAATTTATTAAAGAAATATAGCATAAAAAATGCCCAACAATATGTTGGGCTATATTATTAAAATTTATTTGTCATTTTTGCAGAAACGACCTAAAACATCTCTGTTCAGATTTTTCCAATTTTCACTTGGCTCAATATCAGATTTTTTATAAGACATCACCAGTCCAAAACTATCTTGTAAAAAGAAAAATACGCAACCTAAGTTTCTACTCCAAGGGTGCGTACAATTCCGTTCTGGCGGAGAGAGGCGGATTCGGACCGCCGGTGCCCTATTCAAGCACACACGCTTTCCAAGCGTGCACATTAAACCACTCTGACATCTCTCCAAAATAAGACAAATTAAGTTTATAGAAAACTTAGGATTTTGTCAAGAACATTTGAAAAATTTTAACTAATTAAACATTTGTATTTTACATTTGAAAAAATAAACATAAGTAATCTTTAACCGAAAAATTTAAAATATTTATCAAAAATATAAAAAAATTAACTTCAAAATATAATAACATCTGTTTGATACAAACGTTTTAAACGCCACTTCGCAAAAATATAAATTAAAATAAGTTTATTTCAAAAAATGCAATGCTTTGCTAGTTTTCCATATCTTTTAATGGATAAAATTCAATTTTTGCATTAATAAAAGTATTTTCTCGTGCTTTTTGCGCTCTAATGCCCTGCCTGCGCAAAACAAACTCTTGTACAGCCTCCCAAATAAACACCAACCTGCAATATTTATAACTTGCACAAGCATTTCTGGCGCACTAAAACTCCGCAAAATGAGCATTACGCCTAAAAAAGCGATACCCAAAATCAATAAAATTAACGAATTAATCAAATTCTTGTTTAAATGGACTTGCGTATCGGACATTTTGTTTTTATAATAATTAGCAATACCGTTTGTATATTTAAATTTTTCGGCTGGAGTTATGCAATCACTATAAATTTTTATCTTTAAAGGGGTTTTTGATTGAATCGGACTGACGGAATTATCCAAAAATTTAGCAACTTCGCTATTAATAACCCCACCCTTTGCCACACTATAAGGCGACAAAAATTCACTATCGTTATATACAGCCATTTTAACAACTCCATAGCCTTCGCTATCATAATGCTGTGGACTCTTAACTTTTTTCATATTCTTTCCTATCACTCCTTTTTAATATTATAACACTAATTAATATTTTTTACAAACCATCATTCATTTAATCCCACTTTAAAACTTATTTTATTTTTAATTTACTTTATTAAAAATTAACTTTACACTCGTCAAAGTTTCTGCTAAAATTGAGTATTATATAGAAAGAATTACCCGCAAGAATTAAAAATTAATCAACGAAAAACAAAGTTCATTTTATTTATAAAAACATAAAAAATACAGGTATATTGCTAAAAATTGCAGGAAAATGCTTAATTTTTACAGTATTATGCATATATTATGCATTTGTGTAATACTTAAAAGGAAATAGAAATGAAACACTTAAAGCACAATATTTCGCCAATATTTAATAAAAACAGCAAAATTCTAATACTCGGTTCTTTTCCTTCACCAAAATCACGTGAAAATGAAATTTTTTACGGAAATCCACAGAACCGCTTTTGGCTAGTTTTAGCAAAATTATTTAACGAACCCACCCCAGAGACCAAAACAGACAAAATAGACTTTTTATTAAAACACAAAATAGCACTATGGGACGTGGTGGCAGAATGTATTATCCGGGGCGCAAGCGATTGCACTATAAAAAATGCAAAACCTAACGATTTAAATATTATTTTTAAAAAAGCAAATATTTCGGCCGTATTTACGACAGGCAAAACGGCAACAAAACTATACAAACAATTTTTCAATAAAGAAAGCATATATTTACCTTCACCCAGTCCAGCAAATTTTGCATATAATTTTGAAAAATTAGTTGTAGAATACAGTAAAATCTTAAAATTTTTATAAAAAACACAATTTTTTAAAGAAAAAACAGCATTTTTCACCGAAATGCTGTTTTTTGTTATAGCAATAAAAATACTACCTTACATTAAAAACTTAATTTAATAAATATAAAGAGCATTATTTGAATAATTCTAGAGTTTTTCTTGAGAAATAGAAGTTTTTTCCTGTGTTGCCTTTTTTTCGTGCTTTTCCTTCTCTAGTCTTTCCACATACGCACAATGTTTAATCAAATCTGCCATTTTGTCTGTTTGCTCTTTATTTAGTTCGCTACCTATATCACAACAAACATTTTTAAAGCGTCTATGATTTTCCCTATATGAATTAATACGCGAAACCAACGAGATAGCCATACACGCGCCCAAAATTCCACTCCCACTTGCCACAATATTTGCAACATAACTTGTATCTAAATAATCGTTTAGTGCATAAGCAACGTACAAAGGAGCAACTGTCGCTACCAATCTCGTAAAAAAGGCCATATCTTCTTGTCTTCTATCTTTGGTTACTTCAGCAATTTTTTCAAACTGTATCTTTTTATTAATATTATAATTTTTATCTATTATTTCTTGAAAACGTCGCAAATCTGTAGGTGTTTTTATTGATTTTATAATTTTTTTTCCATTGCGATAACTCTGTTCACGTTCTATAGTTTTTTTAATAAAAAAATAAATTTCTTTTTTCTGGTTATCTAAATACTTCATTATCTTTTCCCCAAAAAATTTGATTTTTACTTATCTAAAATTTTATTTATTATACCATAAAAATGATTAAAAGTCAAATTGTACCATTTTTCACACCTTTTAATAATTTCATAACCATTATACTATACGAAAATACAAAAATAGTATAAATAAAATTTACAAAAACAAAAAAGAGATATATTTCAATCTCTCTATGTAGAATTTTCCCCATTAAACACCACGATAATTAATGTAGTAATTATACCAAAAATACTTAAAAAATCAACTTTAAAATGCTATTTATTTTAAATAATAATATCAAGAAATATCAAAGTCAGCAAAATTACTTTTAAAAAACCACAAAGCAAAAAATCTGCAAGATTACTTTAAAAAACTAAAAAATATTATTAAAAATAGCAAAAATTAATCAAAATTAAATCAAAATACACTAAAAATACGAAAAAATCATTAAAAAATCGTTAAAAATTGATAAATTTTAGCAAATTTTAATAAAAATTACTTCTTAATAGGCATTTTATAAAATGTTTTATAACAGCGGTATGCTTCGTAAATATCTACTTTGCTAGTAATTTCCCAAGGTGCGTGCATATTAAGGACAGGCACGCCCGCGTCAATAATATTCATACCATACATAGCCATAATGTACGCAATTGTTCCGCCACCACCTTCATCTACTTTGCCCATCTCGTTTGCTTGATAAGTTACGCCTTCATCGTCCATAGCACGTCTCAGTTGCGCAATAAATTCAGGATTAGCGTCATTTGCGCCATATTTTCCACCCGAACCTGTATATTTGTTGAAACTAATACCCTTTGCCAAATGTGCGTCTGTTGCTAGGTTAAATGGCGCAAGATAATTAGGGTCAATGCCAGCGGTAACATCACTAGACAACATATTTGCCCTGTTTAGCGCCCGGCGAATGCCTAATTCACTGTATTGCCCGCAAAGATTCATAATTTCTACCAAACAATTTTCAAAATACTTACTGCGAATACCAGTCGCACCCGTACTGCCCACTTCTTCCTTGTCTACCAAAATACACATAGCCGAAAATTCAGGGGCTTCACATTCCAAAATCGCTTTCAGCGCCGTATAAGCACAAACCCTGTCGTCTTGTCCGTACCCCATAATCATACTGCTATCAAGCCCAAAATCACGCGCCTTGCCAGCAGGTACTATTTCAATTTCGGCAGAGAAAAAGTCGTCTTCTGTGATATTTTTCTTCTTCAAAACTTCCAAAACGAAGTCCTTAAACTTGTCTTTTTTCGCCTTTGGATTAGCAATATTGCCTGCAATTATATTCAAATCTTCGCCTTTTATGTCTTTTTTGTCGTCCTTTTGCAAGTGCGGTAGCAAATCGCTAAAACCAACCACTGCATCGTCATTTTCGCCCATCACGATATCGGTAGTACTACCATCTTTACGCACAACCACCCCGTGCAAAGCCATAGGCTGGGTCGTCCATTGATATTTTTTGATTCCACCATAATAATGCGTATCTAGCATACAAAAGCCAGCACTTTCGTAAAAAGGTTTGGCTTTTAAATCTATTCTAGGCGAATCAATATGCGCACCGATAATATTTACCCCGTATTCAATCGGTTGTTTACCCACAATAAACAACACAATTGCTTTGTTCATATTCACACCATAAACCTTGTCGCCAGGTTTTAATTTTTTAGTTGAATGTGAATTCATTAATTTTTCAAGCGAGACAAAACCTTTTTCTTCCGCGTGTTTTATAGCAAATTTAATGCATTCACGCTCCGTTTTGCAAGTGCTTAAAAAATCTTTATAGCCCGCACAAAAATCTTCCACAGGCTTTCTTTTATCTCCCGAATATTTTTCCCAAAGATTTGTTTCCATAAAATTTCTCCTTTTAATAGAGTTATTATATACAAAAATTCAATTTTAGTAAAGAAAAAGCGTAAAAGGTACATAAAAATTGATAAAAACACTAAAATGAACTGAACCCCATTTGGGGTACTTGAGAAAAAAAGACTTTTATGTTATAATACACTCCAAAATATTTGGAGTGTATTTTTTTTATGGCAAGCAAAGGACAAAAGTTTAATTCTTGTTCACTAGAACTTACACAAACTATTATTAATAAATATTTAAATAAATATAGCACAACAAGAATAAAGAACAAGCACTAGCATATTATGCTAGTGCTTATATAGAACCGAACATTAATAGTCTTTTTTATTTGTGTCTACTATTTGGGGTTCAGTTCATAACACATTTTTTAATTTTTAAAATTAATATGCCATTCCTTCATTTTCAATTTTCAATTTTCAATTACCGCCGAAACATAAGAATAAAAGCCAAATAAAAACGATTGAGTAGGAGTTTCAGTCGGTCTACGGCGGTCTACGACAGTGAAGTTTTCAAGTAAAGAACAAAAAAAGGCATAAGAATATTAATATGATTTAAATATCCCTTGCCTTCATTTTCAATTACTGCTACACAAAACGTGTATTGCTTGTCTTTTATTACCTAAACATAAAGAGTAACAAAAGGAATTAAAATATTTTATATTAATTAAATATATTTCAGCTTTAACTTTCAATTTTCAATTTGCAATTTTCAATTCCGCCGTGATTTAATAATGAATAAAAATAATAAAATAAAGTTAGTAGGCGGTGAAGTTTTCAATTTTCAATTACCAAAAACTGCGTTTTTTGGTTAAATTTCGTACCACGATTTGCCGATGTCTATTTCCACTGGCAAAGGTACGTGGAGTTTTACCACGTTTTCCATTTTATCACGCACAAGTTCACGCACGGTTGCCACTTCTTCTTCGGGAACGTCTAGGATAAGTTCGTCATGAATTTGCAGTACAATTTTTGCCTTTAAATTCCGTTCTTTTATGGCTTTGTCCACGCTCAGCATGGCGATTTTAATAATATCGCTAGCCGTACCTTGCAGTGGCATATTCATTGCCGCCCGTTCGCTGAATTTCGGGTCTCGTGATTTTGGAACGACGTTCTCAAAGTTCCTAATGCGTCCAAAAAGCGTGGTAACTCTGTTTGTTTCTTTATATTCCTGCACGCTACTATCCAAAAACTGCCTAATTGTTGGGTAAGTTTCAAAATACCTATCAATGTAATTTTTGGCTTGCGCGGTGGAAATACCTAGATTTTGCGCCAGTCCAAAAGGCGAAATACCATAAATTATACCGAAGTTTACCGCCTTTGCGCTCCTACGCATTTGCGGGGTAACTTCCGCTAAATCAACACCAAAAATCTGCGCCGCCGTGATTGCGTGAATATCCTTGCCCGTCTTATACGCCTCCACAAGCACGGGGTCGTTAGAATAATGCGCGAGCAACCTAAGTTCAATCTGACTATAGTCTGCACTAAGCAACTGGCACCCGCTGGAAGCCACAAACATCTTGCGAATTTCCCTACCTTCTTCTGTCCTAATAGGAATATTTTGCAAGTTCGGTTCGTTACTACTCAACCTGCCCGTAACCGTGGTTGTTTGGTTAAACTGCGTGTGAATCTTGCCGTCTGGCTTGATATACTGGCGCATACCTTCAATGTATGTGGAATTTAATTTAGAAATGGTGCGGTAACGCAAGATTTCTTCAATTATCGGGTGGCGTCCACGCAAACTCTCTAACACGTCTACGTTTGTAGAATGTTTGCGGTTGTTTCCGTCTGGCAAGTGAAGTTTATCAAACAAGATTGCCGCCAACTGTTTTGGACTGTTTAGATTAAAATCTTGCCCCGCTAGTTTATATACTTTTTGGCGAATTGTTTCCATTTCGGCCTTGTATTTCGGCTCTAATTCGTCTAAAATTTTGGTGTTAATCGTGATGCCCGTCTTTTCCATTTCGTACAGCACGCGCACGAGCGGAAGTTCAATTTCGTCATATAATTTGGTTAAATTGCGGCTTTTCATTCCCGCTTTTGCAAAGTTCCAACCGTTAATTAGTCCCGTACCCAAATGGTTAATCGGCAAGTCCAAAAATTCCAGCATAGGCTCTGGCCTATCTTCCTTTATGTTGCTGTTAATCAAATAAACGGCTAGTGGCACGTCCAAAAACTTCGCTTTTAGGCTGATATTTAGCGCATCGCTGATTTTATAAATCAACTTTAAATTATACACCAGCACGGTACTTTGCGGGTTTTCAAAGATTTCTCTAAACTTGCTAACCACCAAATCACGGCTAAAACCGAGCAAGTCCACAGTGTAGTTTGTTTTGTTATCAAAAGCGAATTGCACGGTGTCTTTGTCCACGCTAAAACCTATCAAGTTTGCCTTATTTTCCGCCAAAACCTGCTCCAAATTGCCTACTTCCACACCAACATTTGCGCTTTCCACTTGAATCTCAGCCGTATCGGTATTTTTAAACAATTCGGCACGTCTAATCAAACTGCGGAACTCATACTTTTTAAAGATTTCCAGCACTTCATTGCTCCACGGAAAGCGAACGCGCACTTGCTCTTTTGTCGCGGTTATGTCTGCGTTTGTGCGAATAGTCGCCAAATCGTAACTAAGGTAGCACAAGTCCTTGCCTTCGGTGAGTTTTGTCTGCAATTTGCCCGCGATTTTGTCTACATTCGCGTAAATATTGTCCACCGTGCCGTACTCTTGTAAAAGAGCAAGTGCTGTTTTTTCGCCCACTCCTGGCACACCTGGAATATTATCACTGCTATCCCCCATAAGCGCCTTTAAATCAATAATTTGGCTAGGTCGCAGATGCCATTCTTGCGGAAAAGTCTCCGTATTCATAACGACAATTTCGCTAAGCCCGTGTTTAGTGAGCCAAACTTCAGTATTTTTGTTAATCAACTGCAGACAGTCCCTATCCCCAGTAACTATAATATTCTGCACATCGGGGAACTTCTGCGCCATTGTGCCTATAATGTCGTCCGCTTCTATGCCGAGTTTCTCCAAAATGCAGATATTCATTTTCTGCAAAATTTCTTTAAGCAGGGGCAACTGAAAAGCCAAATCTTCGGGCATACCCTTTCGGGTTGCCTTGTATTCAGCGTACAACTCATTTCTAAAAGTCTTGCGCCCCGCATCAAAAGCCACACACAAGTATTCGGGGGTGTTTTCACTCAGTAATTTTGATAAGATATTTACAAAACCATACACCGCGTTATAGTTTTTGCCATCACTAGCACGCAATGGCGGTAAGGCATAAAAAGCCCTGTTAATTAGGCTATTGCCGTCAATAATTACAAATTTTTCCATAGAAATAATTATACCCAAAAACAGCCCATTTAACAAGCGAATAGGACAACAATTTATTAAATATTTTAAACTTTATTTACACATTATGTGTAATAATTATTCCTTATTTCTATTTATAAAATTATATAAAGTACGTGTCAACAATTGTTGACACGTACTAAGATGTTTAATCTTTTATATCTAATATTATATAATCTAATTAAAATTAATTTAACATTTATTTTAGCCTTGATTTGTGTATATTTTTCCAATAACAAGAATTTTGTCTAGGCCTTCTATTTTGGTAAAGTCACTGTATACGTCGCCACCTACCACGCACAAATCACCTAAACTGTTTATTCGTGCATCTTCCATTTTTAAATCGCCACCTATTAACTTAATATGCCCTAAAGTAGGTATTTCTTTGTGAGTAGTCCAATAAGAATTCCAGCCAATCACAGCATCACCGCAAATAATTTCCAACTGCCCCATAGACTTATCATAGCAATCTACAAGGTCACTACCGTCAACACACGCAAAAAACTCCGCATTTCCACCGATACACCTAAGGTTGCCCAGCCCCGCTAACCCCGCAAGGCATACGTCACCCAAAACAACAGTATACGGGCAAACTTCACCTTCACGCTCATAACTCAAAGTCAAACTATACGCACTCTCTACCTGCTGGCCTTTTGTTAAATCTTTCGCGTTTGGGAACGTTTCGTTAAACTTATCCATGACAGGCTCAGGGTCACAACTTTCCATACCTGTGATTGCCCTGTTGTAGTTTCCTAAGCAAATTTCACTTTCCTTGCATTTAAAAAACTCTGCAATTTGTGGCAAAATAAGCGGAAGCCTGCGCTTAATTTCTTCGCGATAATCTTTTGTTATGTCTTTCGTATCAAACATATTTTCTGGATTACTTGCTACAAAAATAGGGTTTGCGATATCTAGCATTAGATTTAGCACGTCTGCTGTTTTAAAAGTTTTGTTATCTATATCGCGAATGTACTTTTGCAACCTGCTAATTTTATCTTTTTTATTTGAAAGCAGTTGAATTGCTTCATTAATACTTGCCATAATGTTACCTTCTCTAAAATTTTTCTTGTATAATATTACACGAATAAATTAAAATTTTCAAGTGGTTTTTTTTAATATTTTGTTGCACTTTTTTCTATGCTTTTTACAATCGGCTAGAAAGAATTTACTTACACCACTTCTATTTTTAATATATAATAATTTTAACTTATAAACTTTTATTTTTACTTTATCGAGTTATACACTTTTTGCAAGAAAGTTTAACAAATTGAACATTTGTCTAATTTTTTGGCATTTTGGTTTGTTTATTTGCGTTTTTTATCTAAAAATTTTAAAAATTGTAGCGAAATTTGTTATTATATTTTGCTTTAATTGTGCTATACTAATGTTGAGAAAAAGAAAAATTTTTTAGGGGGTATTTTTATGGCTGAAAATAACGGCAAAATCATAGTTACTGGGGCTGCTGGGCATATTGGCAACGTGTTGATTCGTGAGTTAAATAAAGCGGGCAAAAAAGTTACTGCACTTGCTTTGCCTGGCGAAGATGTGTCGCCTTTAAATGGGCTAGACGTAAACATTGTTTATGGAGACGTTACACAACGCGAATTTGTGTTTAATTTTATAAATCAGGGTGACATTGTTTTTCATTTGGCGGGAATTATTGATATCGGGGTAATCCCCGAAGAAAAAGTGCGCCATGTGAACGTAGACGGCACGAAAAATATTGTGGACGCGTGCGTAGAAAACAAGGCGCAAAAGTTAATTTACACTAGTACAGTGCATATTATAGACCCGCAAAAGCAAGGCGATGTTTTGTTAGAACCTACCACCTTTGATTCAAGCAAAGTAGTGGGAATTTACGCAAAAACCAAAATTGAAGCAACCGAATATATTTTCAATGCCTGCAAGGAAAGAGGCTTGAATGCCGTTGTGGTTTACCCGTCTGGAGTGCTGGGGCCGTATGATTATAAAATCTCCGAATTAGGCCAGGTAGTGCTAGATTATATGAATCACAAATTGTTAGCATATATAAAAGGCGGATATAACTTTGTGGACGTGCGTGACGTGGCTGCTGCCATGGTTTCGGCTATGGACAATGGCAGGGCTGGTGAAGGTTATATTTTGAGCGGAAGTGTCGTCTCACTAAAAGAATTACTTACTATAATTAACCGAAAAATCGGCAGAAAGGACTTGCCTCCCAAACTTGCACTAGGATTTGTACGAGCATTTGCTGGAATAAGCAATTTTTATTACAAAGTGCGTGGCAAAAAACCCGTTTTTAGTAAATATTCGCTCTATACATTGAATTCAAATTGTAATTTTAGTAACGAAAAAGCACGCAAAGAACTGGGCTTTAACCCACGCAGTGCCGAAGAAAGCATAAACGATTCAGTGGACTGGTTTATAGAAAATAAGCCCGATTTAATAAACTTTAAGAAATTCGCCGCAAAAACAACAAAATAAAATTGTTTTAATCCTTCAACTCAAAATGTTTTTGCGGAATTGAAAATTGAAAAAGGGGGAGTGTTTTGCTGGCACTTCCGTTTTTTTTTGTTTATGTCCGCTTATAACCACCCAATAAACTAATTTTGTTTTGCTTTTGTCCGTTTGATAATGGTGGTAATTGAAAATCGTAACCGCCTGCTAACTTTATTTAATTATACTATTCCGTTTTAATTCACGGCGGTAATTGAAAATTGAAAATTGAAAATTGAAAGTTAAGGCTGCATATTTAATTTAGAAACTATATATATTCAATTATAAAAGGTGGCAATACACAAAATGTGTAGTGGTTGTTTGTGGTGGTTTTTGTTTATTTTCTGTTTATTGCTTTTGCATTTCTTCGTTATTTTTGTTGTTTGCGTTTGTGCTTTGATTGTTTGCGTTGGTTTGTTGTGTCTGTCTTGCTCGTTCTTGTATATCCTTTGCAAAAATAGGTTTGCGCTTAGGAATGTTATATTGCGAAACTTCTACGTCATTTTGTAGAACAGTCTCAATGTCTTGTTGTATTGTTGTGTTATATTCTTGCGATTGAGAGACTTTTGTTTGAGATTGTATATATGCATCAGTAACTGAAGTTTTTGCAACCTGTCCAGCGTTTTGCACACCACTAACACTTTGTCCACCCATTTGTATACCAGCCTGTGAACCACTAACGCTCTGTGGTTGCCCTTGTGTTTGTGCAAACGGTGAATGATTTTGTGCATATTGTGGCGGAAATGAATTTTGTATTTCACCTTGCATTTCTCTACCAGAATTTTGCTTTTGGAATTGTATAATAGTCGCTTGATTCTCTAAATGCTTAGGAGTAAACAACGAATTCAATTCTTTCTCGTTGCTCTGCGAAATTATATCAAAAAATTCACGGTTGCCACTTTTTGCCTGATATTCTTGCAAAATTTGCTGAAAACGGTTTTCTACCACAATAGTACGCTCAGCAATTTTGGAGAGAGTTTCAGCCTTTTGCTCATCATTAAATTTGATAAATTTTAACAAACCATTATAGACATATTCATCTGCCGTGGCAAAACTCATATATTCAATAAATTGTGCTTTATTTACTTTGGCTTTATCGTCTATACACCCCATTTCAAAACCGTCTAAACAAATATTTAGGCAAGCAATATAGGAATCTAAAATTTTATCAATATCTTTTTCAGTGAAGTCTTGAGCATCTTCATTATATCTATTATCACTTAAAACATCAATATAGGCATAAAATTTATTTTTAAAAATATTTGCCCTTTCGCGATTAATTTCTTTATAATCATCATTTACGTGAGACACCCCAAAATGCTCCAAAGTTAATTGATTTTTGGAAACGGAATTAAACAACCCCACCAAAGTAAGCATAGGTTTGTAACCTGAATTTTGATATAACCTATATTTTATATCTTCAGGGGCATAACTTTTTAGATTTTTATCTTGCGTAACTTTTAACTCTTGCATTAAACAATCTATCGCCAAACTATCCACAATGCCTTCTTCCAAATACTTCGCACCAGCAAAAATTTTGGAATAGTAATTATCGTCATTGTCTTTTATTACCATTTCAGTAATTTTATTTCCATAAATATAGCAAATAACTTCGGGCTCCAGCCTGTATTCGGCGGGTGCTAATTTTGTTTCAGTCGCTCTCTTTACCTGCACACTACACATAGCGTGAAACATTTCGTGATAGAAAGTTTTATGCAAAACACATTTATTAAATACAGTATTCCACTTTACACTTTTTAAGTGCTTTTCGCGTTCTTCGGGCGAATTAAAGGGGGCTTCAAGCAAAATTCTATCCTTATTCAACGCCTTAAAAAACACATCTCTAGCAGGTTTTAAGGCACTTATTTCTTCTTCTTTTTTTGTACTTATTTTATTAGAGTTATCTTGCTTCTGTTCAGCGGTAGCAATTGTTTTATTTTCTTCGCCCAAAATACCAGTAATACCTGCATTAACATTGTTGCTTAAAACATCTTGATTTATATTATTATTGAAATTTTCCTGAGCAGAATAAAGTGAATCAATATCCGCAAACTTTCTTTCGCTATCTATATATGGGCTTAAATTTATTCTACTTGCAGAAAGAGCATGACTAGTTAAATGCTGGTTATTTCCTCTAACATCTTTTAACATAGGTTTTTGCGTAATGTACGTGTTGTTCATACGGTTAAGAATGGAGGGCACATTGCCAGTAAATTGTTTTGTAAAATTATAAAAAATCTTAGACTGTTCGGCATATACGCCATAGTGTTTTTTTAGATTTTTTTCATTTTTAAAAAACTTATTCTCTACCTTTAAAATATTATCCTTATTCGCGATATTCTTTGCCTTGCCTGTTGATTTAGATTTTTTGATAGGTTCTAATGTAATAGTAGGAATATTTACATTATTAACACCATTTTGCGTTTGTTCATACTCATTGTCCGTGTTTTCTTTTTCTGCCATAATTTATCCTTATTTTTTAGATTTTTTGGTTGTATCGTCTGTCCAAATATCATACTCGGCTTCGTCTTGATTTTCTTTTTCCAACTCGTCCATAATTTCGTCTTTTTTCTCTTGCGAAATAGAGTCTATCGTCTCGTCTTGTATAAGTTGAGATGTTTCTTTTGTTACATAACTATCCAGAGGCTGTGGCCACCCTGAATTATCCCAAAAAGCGCTATTAGGTTGATATTCAAAGGCTTGCCCTAATGCTTTTACCTTTGACGGGTTTTCTTGTTCAATAGAAGAAGAATTTTGCACATCTAATTTAGTTACAACACCATTATCTACTCGGTACAACGTATCTGGTGTTGGATTCTCATTTGTCCACTCTGTACACGTTACCATTGTATCAAAATTTTTGCAATAACTCATAAGTTTATGCCTGCGTACAAAATCTAATTCGGATAAAACATCATCTAAAAAGAGCATGGGTTTTTCTCCATAAAACTTATGATACAGAAAGACTTCGGCAATTTTAAGTGCAAGAGTCGCCGTCCTTTGCTGGCCTAGACTTCCTTCATTTCGCAAGTTTATATACTCATAACTTTCTCCGCCCCTACCTTCATAAGGCTCAGCATTATTTATATAACAAAGTTTTATATCAAAATCATCTAAATGCGGGCCAATACTACTAGTATGTGTTAGACAATCACGCACATAATTTTGGCGCACTTTCGCCTTATATACCTCTTCTAAATCGTTAATATGCACTTGTTCTAATCTATCACAAAAAGTACGATAAGTTAGGCGCAAAGTTTCTCTATTATCGGTTAGAATTCGCATAATTGTACCCACTAACTTTTGCAAACCCTTTAAAAAATTATATCTACGTAACATAATTTTTAACGAATACGACATAATCTGTTCGTCCCACGGTAGCAAATTTTTATCATAAACACCAGCCACTTTTATTGTTTTTAAAAGGGCATTACGCTGTTTAAGTGCGTGCTGAAAATTTTTCAAATTTATCATATAATTTGGGCTAATTTGGCAATTAATAATATCTAAAAAACGTCTGCGGTACTGAGGCCCGCCACGTACAATTTCAATCTCATCTGGGCTAAAATAAACGCAAGAAAAATTGCCCACAATATCACTAACTTTTACACTAGGTACACCATCTAAAACGATAGTTTTTCCCTTAGTGTTACTTAAATTCACCCCTACACTGCGTTCCGTTTCCGCCCTAATAAAATCAAGTTCAATATTTGCTGTCGTTTTGCCTTTTTGAATTAGTAAATTGTCTTGTCTTGTCCTAGGACTGCGCCCGATACTGCACATATAGAGCGCCTCTAAAATGTTCGTCTTGCCCGAGCCGTTCATCCCCGTTATAACTGTTAAACCTGGATTAAAGTTTAACTCTAAATTATCAAAATTTCTAAAATTTTTTAATATTAACTTCTTCGCACGCATCATACACTCCTAAAAATCTGCCAACAAAGCAACTATAAAATGTCCCGCAAACAAAATAAAATACTTTTTAACTCAGTAAAAACATTTTTTGCAAATACAATAAGATACTTTTTACGTGGATAAAATACTTTCTTTCTTTGCAAATAAAAATTTTAAACTTTTATTACACGCAAATAAAATGATTTGATTCTTTTCTACGCAAAAAATTTTTTTTGATTCTTTTAATCATTCTATTATAGCAAAAAAGCGAAAAAAGAGCAAGGCATTTATATTTATTTGTGCTTTCGTTTTTGCTTTTGCTTTTTCTTTTGTTTGTTTCGTTTTTTGCTTTTAAAAATTTGCATTTACACTATTTTTTACTATTTTTAATATTTTATTTTTCTTACGTTTTTTTATTTTCTTTTTTAACACTTTGTACTTTCGTTTTTTCCTTTATTTTTGGTGTTTCTCTTTATTGTTATTTGTTCTTTTGCTATTTTTTTAGTTGCTCTTTCAATGTTTTTTATAATTATTTTAAAATTTGCAAAACTGAATTTCCTGCCATAATAAATTAAATAAAAAATTATTAAAAGTTTTTTAGGAGAAGTTATAAAATTCAATACAAATTAGACACATCTATGATATAATTTCCTTATAAAAATTTTTAGGAGTAAATTATGTCAAAAATTTACGAAGCCATATTAGAAGTTTTAGAAGAACAAAATTTGTCTATTAGAGATATAGAAAATTTAAAAGTTTTGGGAGATAAAACAATTTATAACTTTTCACAAGAAAACCCATCTTTGAAATCTTTAATGAAACTTGCAAATTTTTTAAAAGTGTCCTTAGATTATATGCTAGGCTATTCAGACAAAAATTTATTCACTGAATATGACATTGAAAATATCCATTTCAATAAAAACCTTAGAAAAATTATTCAAAATCAAAAAATTTCTATGAAGCATATGGCTCGAGATTTAAAGATGGGAGAAACCAATTTTGTAAGGTGGAATCGCGGAGTTTATCCTAGATTAGACAAACTCCTTGATATAGCAAACTACCTAAAATGTACAATTGACGATTTGCTTTTGTAAATAAGTAACATTTAAAAACTTAATAAAGTTAATATTTTTCCTTTTATCACTTATTACAAAGTATGTAGGTTACAATTTGTAAATGAAGGGAGTGAACTGGTATCAAATTGTTACCAGTTAAAATTGGTTGCACAAGATGGGAAGCTAAGAGATACTGACGTTCTTAACACCAAAGGCATTTTAAGGCTTATTCAATCAATTCCTAGCAAAAAAGCAGAGCCTTTTAAGATGTGGCTTGCCCAAGTCGGTAGCGAAAGGATGGACGAAATTGCCGACCCACAAAAAGCAATAGATAGAGCCATTGCAACCTATCGCGAAAAAGGTTATCCTGAAGAATGGATTACACAAAGAATGCTCACTATTAAGACTCGCAAAGAGTTAACAGCTGAATGGCAAGACAGGGGGATTACTCAAGAAAAAGACTACGCCATTCTTACTAATGAAATGACAAAAGCATGGAGTGTACACCGTGCAAGAATATAAAAAGTTTAAAGGACTTAAAAAAGAAAATTTACGCGACAATATGACAAATATTGAATTAGTCCTTAATATGCTTGCCGAAGTTACGACTACCGCCCTTTCTAAACAAGAAAAACCACAAACTTTTAATGAAAGCAAAAATGTTGCTCACCGTGGCGGAAAAGTTGCCAACACAGCAAAACAAGCCTATGAAGAACAACTCGGGCAAAAAGTGGTTTCGTCCATTAATGTACAAAACAAACAAATGCTAGAAATCAAAAGCAAAGAAGATAAATAATCTAAAATTTTATATTAAGTAATAAGTATTTGTTTAAGCATTAAAAAATCAAAATGTGTTATGTTCTACTAAAATTTTATTTCTTGTTTGCTTTTTATAAAATAAAAGTACTTGTTTATAGTGAAAATAAAACTAAAACGACATTTTAAAACTATGCTTGAGTACGTATTTTAATATATTATGTTATAATGACTCTTAAATAAAATTACAAAAGGGGATAATTATTATGAATAAAGTTATTGCTGGTGATTATGCCGGTAAAAGTATAAGCCAAACTTTAGGCACCGCCTACTTATCTATAAGTATGTTAAAATCCATTCAATTAGATAAATCAACATTAGAATCTTATGAGATTGTAAATGAGGAAAAGAGAAAAAATGCAAGTTCTGTTGTTGGCAGAGGTCTTGTAGGTGGTTTTTTATTAGGTGGAGTTGGATTGTTGGCGGGTAGCCTTTCCGCAAAAAATAAAGGAACTTATCAAGTTATACTCCTATTTAAAGATGGGAAAAAATCATTAATTGAATGTGACGATAAAGTATATAAGGCTATTACAAAAAGTATGTTTTAATATCGTAAACTATAAAAAAATATAATAATTTTGTTTTTTGTGGTTTAAATTAATTAGTCACTTTTTGCATATATTATTAAAAAGAAGTTTAAACAAGATTTTTTTAGTCTATAATTTTTTCAACAAAATGTGAATTTGGTGGATAACTATGGATTTATTTTCGGGATACTGTTACTCAGAGACGACAAAGAGCCGTTTAGCAAACTTTCTATATAATTATATAAACAAAAAGCCTGTTCTATTATGTATCGGCTCAGATAAAATGCTCGCAGACTGCCTTGCACCCCTTACAGCCGAACTCCTTCGCAAAAAGGACTTTCCGTACTTTGTTTACGGTGGTCTTTCTGCGCCTATTACAACAAAAAACGCCGAATTTGCTTGCGACTTTATCCACACTATCCACAAAAACTCCCAAATTATAATAATTGATAGTATGGCGACCACCAGACAATCTAGGCTCGGCACGATTATAATAAGCGATACTTACAAAGGTGCCATCAACAATTTAAATCTTGACGCTAATCTTTACATTTACGGCATCACATCTTTACTTGATAGCACCAACAACCTTTTGACCAATGCTCGTCTTAATAATATTGAAAAAATTGCCACCACTATAACCAATGCCCTGTGCGATATCGCAAACTTCTACACCGAAATAAGCAAGTTAAAAGAAAAACAACTCCCTAATTAAAAAGTCGTTTTTAAACTCTCTTAACATAAAAATAAAACAAAGTATTTTTTTATTTAACAAATAAATAAAGTTAATAAAACGTTTTACTTATTATAGTTTATAAAAAGCTAACTAATACACTATATTTTATAAATGATTAAGCAATTTTAATAATAAACATTATTTATTAAATACGCAAAGCAACCAAAAACTGCTGATATCCCACAAAATTAAACAATAAAAATTTTTTAAATCTAAAAAAACTGTGGATAACTTTCTATTTTTTACAAAGTATTATAAAGGTAAAATATAAAAATAATATAAAACCAAATAAAAACAAACTAAATCAAACCAAACCGAGCAAAACAAGACGAGACAAGATAAAACTGAATATTAATATTAAATCATAATTACAAAATAACTAACTATTTTTACACAGACCAAAGCAATAAAAACACTAGAAACTGTAACTGATTCTAAAAAATAACAAACAACATAAACTAACCGCTTTGCAAAGCAAATAATAAAGCAATTTGCGTTTTTTAATAAAAACTTGATATATGCTTGTTAAGCAGTATTCTAAATATTTACCATACAAACAACTATTTACTTACATTATCTGTTTCACAATAATAACTTTTTTACACGTTTATTATTTTACATCTTTAACACTTTTAATATAACCAAAAAACAAACAAGAATTTAAAAAGAAAAAAGTTATCCACGTGCATAACTTTTTTTGTCCAAAAAATCTTGTATAAAACTAATAGCGTTTTATAAAACAATAAATAGATAATTTAAAATTCCATAAATTTTAATTATAAATTAAATTATAAATAATTACTAAAAATTATTCCTAAAACACTATTTAAAGTATCAATTATAAATTTATAATAAAAATTTTTATACGCAAAAAACGCAATAAAGTAGCAAAATTTTGCAGGAATATTGCAAAAAAACAACAACTTACCTACAAAGAAACAACTATTGCCAAATCAAACTTAAATATCTAGCACAATAACTAAGTGCAAAAAATATATAGAAAAAAATAAGTTAAAAACACTAAAAACTAGAAATTATATTCACACCTAAAATCAAGTTCTATTTCACATTAAGCATCTACTACGTTAAAAAATTTTTTACTAAAATACAGTAAAAAACTAACAAAAATTATTAAATTTTTTATAAAACTTTTCCACGTATTTTTAAATTATCAACAACTAAAAAATTACGTAAGCAAAAAAACTTTTTACTTAAAAACAAATCAAAAAATTATTAAACTTTTTTAGTTTAAAACTAAAACATAATCAAAACAAAACTTTAGTCTTTTTTAACTAGGCAAGTTTATCTTTTTAATATCTGGAATAATCTCCACAAACACTAAAAAAATACAAAACATACATTTTGCTACTTTGGATTCAGTTAAAACACTTTAGATAAAGCCTTTTAAAACAATTTTTACCTTATCCAAATTACTCAAACTAACCTAAAAACTAAAGTAATAAATGCATTTTACAATTTTTTAAAACAGAAAAACTCCTCGTTCTCCCTTTCTCTAAATTTTTCCGCTACCAAACATACCAGCTAGATTTCTTACCTTAAAAACCATTGCTATTGTCACGTAAAAACTACTCAAAAACATAACAACAGTTATAACATAAATCTAGAACGGAAAAACTTTTTACAAAACAAACTTTTTTCTAAACAACCTCCGTTTTTCTTAGACACCTTAGCCTAAAACTTAAAGCAAATTATGGCTATTTAATACGGTGGATAACTCTACACTTCCCAGCGAGAAAAACTTATCCACAGGTTTTGTTCACTCAAAACAAAAATTTTTTGAGTACACACATTATCACATAGAGCCAAGTTAATTGTCAATACTTTGAGACACCTTTTTTTAATTTTAGTTATTTTGCACAAAATCAACTTTTTTAATTTCCCTCAAAAAGCCTTTTGTTAAGCCAAAAACTCGTCGTAAGTAACACGATAAAATTTTTTAATTCCTTTCATCCAATCTATTAACTTATTATTTTTTACCCTGCTAATCATTTCCTTTGCTTTGCTAATGTGGCTTTCCTTTTTTTATTCGCATCACTTTTCTTTCCTTAAAATTTTCTGCTTCCAGATTCTTTTCTTTTTCTGCTGCTTTCCTGTAACCTACACTTTTCCTATTCCTTCCTTCTCCTTTTTCCCTTCTCGTACGTTTCTTGCTCCTTAACCTAACCATACTTAACCAGCCATCCATTTGAAATCAAATTTTAGAGAAAGAATATAAAATATATTTTTTTAATTTTATTTTTAAATAATAGATAAATAGTTATTGTTGTGGAAAAGTGGATATCTTGATAATCTTAGCATAAATAATCCCTATTTAAAAAGCTTTATACATAAAAACAGAAAATTTTTTCGTGTGGATTTTTCGTGAATTTCGTATTATTTTTGTGTGTATATTTTGTGAAATTTATCAAAATTCACGGGGATAACTAGATTATTTCAGCAATACTTGTAATTTTTTGTATAAGTCAATTTTTTGGCTTAACAAAAGGCTTTTTTTAAAATTTTATTTTTTAGCATCTCCTTTTAAACTTTTTAATTTCACTAAGTAAAGGTGGATTCTTTGAAATTTTACTTAGTTTATATTTTTATTATAAACTAAGTAAAAAATTTTTTTAAGCAAATTTTGACATATTTTTTTTTTTAGACTATTAACCAAAATTGTTTAAATTAATCCACATTAAAAAACTTTATCTACAAGGGGTTTTGGACACTTATCCACATTTTGCACATTGCGTGGAAAACTAACATTTTGTTGAAAACTACTCATTCCGTACTATTCCCCCAAAAAACCATATTAAAAATTTGCTTTCTAATAAGCATAACCTACCTCTTATAATAAATTATACAATCTTCTGTATCATAATAAAAACCCGTTATCTAAAGCAAAATATTCTTCAATATTAAATATAATATCTAAAAACAGAACACTCAATAAGACTGCTTAATAGTAGTTATAAAAAGGCCATTTATTATCTTCCTATTCTGGCACCACTATAATATGCAATTATCCTTCTTTGCCTTCTGAGATTTTTTAATAATTTTAAATGTTTATTAATAGAAATTTGCTTAGGATTTAAGAAAAAAATTTTGTATTTATAATAAAATTACATAGAACTTTTATGTGACTTTAATTACTAATAAAAAATGAAATTATATAATTTACTTATAAATAATTAATTTAGATAGAAATTTTACAAAACCAGCATATTACTAAATTAAAGTTAGCATGCTAGAAAAATAATCTTGCTCAAATAAACAACAAACTCTCACCCATAGAGCAAGTATGGTAAGTTATAAAAACAAAGTAGGTTAAACAAGTGAATAAAACAATTAAACCTAAAACATTCAATAAATATATAAGCAATAAAAACTAATATAGAAAAATTAAACCATCTATATTTTTATCACTTTTTATATTAAAGAAACTATTGTTAAACAATCGCAAAAGCAAAATATTTATCAACTCTTGACAGAATAGGCAAAATTTGATATACTAATATACAATGTTATTTATACTAGGAGGAGAAAATGAAAAGAACGTTTCAACCCAAAAAGCGTCAACGTAGTAAAGTACACGGTTTCCGTGAACGTATGAAGACAACCAGCGGACGTAAAGTATTAAAACGTCGTCGTAATCGTGGCCGCAAAGAATTAGTGCGTGCATAAATTTAGGTACTATGCAAGACATAATACCTTATTTTTTTATAAAAAAACGTTAATTTTAGGTGATTTTTATGTTAAAAAAAGAAAACCGACTAAAAAAAAGAAAAGAGTTTAAGTATATTTACAAAAAAGGTTCCAAAGTTTATAGTAAAAATATAACATTAATTAAGATTGACAGTAAGTTTGCACAACCTAAAATTGGATTTTCAGTTAGCAACAAAATCGGTAAAGCGGTTGTTAGAAATAAAATAAAGAGACAACTTAGAAATATTGTGTCAGAAGTGGTAAAAAATATAAAGTTTGTAAACTTAATTTTTGTAGCGCTTCCTGGTATTGTAGATTTAGATTTTAAAACATTAAAGAAAGAAGTCTACTCTTTGTTAATTAAAGGAAAAATAATTAATGAATAAATTTTTTAAGATATTAACTGCTCCTTTAAAATATTTTGCCCTTTTTTTTATATACTTATACAAGTATACTATTAGTGTTATTACTCCGTCTTGTTGTATTTATTACCCTAGTTGTTCAACATATATGGTGACAGCAATACGGCGTTTTGGTATTTTCAAAGGTTTTTATCTGGGTGCAAAACGAATTTGGAGATGTAGACCTAGTTTTTGCGGGGGATTTGACCCTGTACCTGATTCTTTAACTGAAAATTTAAGATTTATAGTATAATTTTTATAAAAAAATTTAATTGAATAGTATATGTAAATATAAGTAATATTATATAATTGTAAAAAAATTACTTAAAAATAATGCATTTTTTAAAATTTTTAGCGCATTTTTACAGTTTTTAGACTGTTTTTTAACAAAATCAATTAAAATAACCTAAAAAATTTTTAAAAATTTATATTGTATTTCTTAAATCAATTAAAAAATAAAATTATATTAAATAAATTTTTATAAATTACAAAAAAAACACACAAAAAGTATAAAAAATATACTAAAAATCTAAAAAAATTTCAAAAAATATTGAAAAATAAAAATAATTAAGAATATTTATATAGGATTTGTATAAAATCAAGTAAAAAGAAAACGGCTTTTGACCGTTTTCTTTTTATCTACTATAAGAAACTTTTTTAGTTTCCTTTTCTTTTTCATCTTTCCTTTTATCCAATTTATCAAATACTTTCATACATGTAAAGTTTATAATTACACCCATTAATGAGTTCGTAACAATGTATAGAGCAAATGCTGCAGAATAATAGAATGTAAAGATAATCATAATAACAGGCATTACAAATTTCATAATCTTCATTGCTGTGTTTGTATTTGCTTCTGGTTGTTGATTGTTTTGTTTTACACTATTATTTACAGGTTTAACTACAATTTGATTGTTTTTTGCTGTTGTGGATTTTTGATTCAACCATAATGAAAAAAATGTAATAGCACCCGATAGAACCACTAAAATAAAGTAACCATTCCAACTTGAATAAGTTTTTTGTATATCAGCCGTGATTGTATTATATTCCATAGCTATTTGATTTAGTCTTGCTTCATTTTGACCTACAGCATCATTTAAATTTGCAATATTATAAAAATCATTATAATTTGGAACTCCCGAAACATATGTATCAGGGCGCCATACACTATCTATCCAAAGCCAATTATCTTTAATTTCTTCATATTTTTCAGCAACGTTTGCTTGCGCTATATCAATTTCTGTGGCTAAATCATTTTGCGCTACTAATTCAAAAGCTTTTTGACGAATTTGCGTTTCGCTTGGTTCTTGCACCCCTTCAGTTACTAGCGCCTCCTCAGCCTCGGTTAACCTATTATCTATTAGTCCTTGTATATATTGAGTAACTTCATCATAATTAGTCATTTGTAATTCTGTAATCAAAGTTTGTTGATATACTGTTTCTAATTGTGTATACTGATTATAAATTTTTTCTTGCGAAATCCCTACGAGTCCAGTAAACAATGTAATAAAGATAAAAGCAGTTAAGATTAAATTTATTAACATACTCAAACAAGACCCAACAACATTATATCCTTCTTTTTTATAAAGCTGCATTGTTTTTTGATTTAAAGCTTGCGGGTTGTTTTGATATTGTTTTTTTAGTTTTTGCAACTCTGGTTGCATTTTTTGTTGTTTTCGCATGCTGTCACGACTGACTTTTCTTTGCCAAATATCTAAAGGACTTAAAATTAATTTAAGCACGATAGTGAATACGATAATCATAAAACCGTAGTTTGGGATAAAGTCAAACAAGTTGATTATCGGTGACCACATGTCCATAGTCCAGTTAGCTAAAAATGACATAAAAACTCCTTTAAATTAGTATTTTTTATTAAAAAATATTGAAAAACAGTAAAAATTTGATATTTTTTCAAATGAATAACTATTCATTTAAAACAAAAATCTCGGCTCTCATCGCGTTTTAAATGAGGATATTTTTTTGATTTTTTATCAAAAAAAGTTAAAAATTCATTGTTTTTTAGTGATATTTTTAATTTTTTTTTTATAGAATTTCCTAATTTTTAAATTTCTTATAATCCTTAAATATTAATTAAATAGATAACAATTTTAAACCTTTTTAGTATTCAAGCTAATAACTAGATAAATTAATTTAGAATTATTATAAATAATATAAAATTTCAAAAGATTATTTTAATTTGGAAACTAAATTATAAATTCTGTCTAAATCATCAGTATTGTAGTAATCAAAATAAATTCTACCTTTTTTATCGTTACCTAAAATTGTAATCTTTGTTCCAAAAACTTGTTGCATATCATCTCGCAATGATATTAATTCCATACTAAGTGGATTTGATTTTTTTGCTTGAGCAATTTCTGGTCTGATTAATTCTTGAACAGTTTTTTCTACTTCACGAGCGGTCATTTTACCATCACTTGCTTTTTTTGCAATTAAAATCTGTTGTTCTCGCGGCAATGTAATAATTGCTCTTGCTATACCAGGTTGCAACTTTCCTTTTTCTACTAAAGTAAGTACTTCTGGTTCTAGTGATAATAATCTCAAACTATTAGCAACAACAGGTCTACTTTTCCCTATTTTTTGTGCAACTTCGTCTTGAGTGAAGCCATAATTATCAATTAATTGTTTAATGGCTACAGCAGTTTCTATTGGGTTCAAGTCCTCGCGCTGCAGGTTTTCTATTAGCGCTATTTCTCTGCGTTGTTGTTCATTATAATCTCTAATTATAACAGGCACTGTCTTTAATCCTGCAAGTCTAGCGGCTCTATAGCGCCGTTCACCTGCAATAATAATATAAATATCATCTTTAGGTACTGCAATAATTGGTTGAATAATGCCATGTTCTTTTATAGATTGCGCTAATTCTTTTAACGACTCTTGATTGAAATTCTTACGAGGTTGGTCAGGGTTTGGCTGCAATCTTGTAATAGATATCTGTCTTGCCGTTGCTCCTTGATACATTTCCTCGCCTGCTGTTTTTAATTTTTCTTCAAGTTTTGTTTTTTCTTTCACAAACTCTATATTTTCTGTAGGCTCTTTTGGTTGTACTTTCTTTTGATATTTTTCCAAAAGATTATCAGCATTATTTAAAATTTCTAAATTTGTAGTATTTTTTGCTGTTTTTTCAGTGTTTTGTTTTGTTTTTTCTATTTTTACGATATCATCAGCTTCTTTTTTATTTTCTAGAATATCCTTGTTGTCGTCTTCATATAAAGCAAACAAAGAACTTAGACCACGCCCTAAACCTTTACTCATTATTCAAATCCCCCTTAAATAACATTCTTTTTTCCATAAGCACCCCACTATCTTTGTTGCGTCGTAAAAACTCACGCGCTAACTCATGATACGCAATTCCACCCGTACTTCTATTATCATACAAATAAATAGGCAGTCCGTGGCTTGGGGCTTCAGCTAGCCTAATATTTCTAGGAATAACTGTTTGATATACTTTTTTCCCAAAACCCTCTTTAATCTCATCTATTACTTGATTTGATAAATTACTTCTACTATCCTTCATTGTTAAAATTATGCCTTCAATCTCTATTTTAGGATTATAATACTGTTTTACAAGTCTTACTGTATTAAGTAGTTGCATTAACCCCTCTAAAGCATAAAATTCACATTGAATCGGTATAATTACACTATCAGAAGCTGTTAAGGCATTTACTGTAATCAAACCTAAAGAAGGCGGACAATCTATAAATATGTAATCGTACTTATTTTTTACTTGTCCTAATTGTTCTAGTAATACTTTTTCTCTGCCTTCTTTTTGAACCAGACTTACCTCTGCTCCTGCCAAATCAACATTACTAGGTACTAAATCTAGGTTTTTTATATTTGTTTCTTTTATTAGGTCAGTAAGCTTATATTCGCCTGTTATAACATCATAAAAAGTCAACATATCCTTTGTTTTTTCAAAGCCTATACCAGTTGTAGCATTTCCTTGAGGGTCCATATCAATCAGCAAAACTTTTTTCCCGTAAGCTGCTAAATAAGTAGACAAATTGACACAAGTAGTAGTTTTACCAACTCCCCCCTTTTGATTTGTAAAAGCAATAATTTTGGTCATATTTCCCACCTCTAATCTTGATATTAAAATTATATCACAACTCGTATTTTAATGCAACAAAATAAAAGTAAAAAGTTTCACGTGAAACGTTTATTTTATTAGATTTTGTATAAAGTAATCAAAAAAAATCAAAAACTTTCTAATATATTGCAAAATTGATAATTTTTCACACAAAAAAATTAATTTTTATAGTATTATGCATTGTTTTTTAGTGAAATTAGTTTTCTGTCGTCTTAATAATTGAAAATTTATTGTTTCACGTGAAACAATGTTTTCTGTATAACCACCAAATACTCTTAATTACTGTTTTTATTAAAAAATGTTAATATTGAATGGTTGATAATTTTGTATTAAAATTTGCTATCACAAAATCGTATTGCTTTTTAAATTTTTATTTATTTATATCACAACTATTATTTTATAAAAAAAATAAAATCATTATATATATATTACTCTTTGTTTCTATGTGGTTTTAACTTTTATGAAATTTGCATGGTAATGTGTTTTGTAAATAAATTAAATTTTTCCAATACTATCTAATTAAAAATATACAAATCAATTTATAATATTTATATTTATATTTAATATTATTTAGTGTTTAGTATGATTAAATGGTATTTGATAACTCTTACAGCTTTATTTGTTTTTTAATGTCCAATGTTTACATACTTTTTATTATAATGTAGTAAAAATGCTAAATATTGATGCTTTTTTAATTATTTCTATTAAAAAATTATAAAATAATGCCAGATATTTCAAATGTTTCACGTGGAACACTTAAAAAGGTTTGGTTTTATTTGTTTAATAATAATACAGAGTGTTATATATTAATAATAAAATAAATTAATAAATTAAGTTTTTTATGGAAATTGTTACAATAATGCAATCATTAACAAATCAATGTCTTTTTGTGCTTTGTGGTTTACTTGTAAAATGTAAATTGTTTTAAAGATATAAAAATCTAAACATTAAACACACACTTAACAAAGCAGTTGTTTGTATTCTAATATACTTATTATAGCAAATGTGGTTTAAAAATTAAAAATTTAAATATAATTAAAAGTATTGTTTCACGTGAAACAAAAAATATTGTATTATTATTTGTTTTTTATTATTGATGCTTTTTAAATATATAAACAAATATAAATATAATTATCTACGAATATAATGTTTCACGTGAAACAATATTAATTTGCTTTTTAAGTGTTTGTTGGGTTTTTGTTATAAGTGTGAAGTCTATTTTTTAACAAAATACGTTTTATTAATAGAAAATTGATATTTACATTAATGCTTTTCTGTTTATGCGATATAAGATAGATAAAAAATATTATAAATGTTTGTTGGCAATAATTTTAAAATATAAATGTGTATTACATTAGCGTTTTATTAATATCTGCTATACTGTTACAATACCAGTTTGGTTTGCTTGTTTTTTGTTTGTTCGTATTTATGTTTATGATTTAGAGTGTTATTTTAATGCATAGTACCAGTTTTTTTAAAAATAATCATTTTTTCTTTAGTTTTTCATATAAAATTAAAGTTTTACATTAAAACCATTTTTATAAGAATAAAAAAAGAACGCGTTTTGTACGTTCTTTTAGTAAAAATAAGTTTATAATGGTGATGTTAAGATTTTGTTTTTTAATCTAGGGTAATTTGTGGGTGTTTCCTTTGTTTTGCCTATGATTATAATTTTTCGTTCTAATAATTCATTGTTTTGTGTGTTTTTTAGTGAAAAAGTTTGGATTTCTTTGAATTTTCCACCTAGTTTACTAATTGCCTGGTTTGCTGCTAATATTTCTTCTTCTGGGCTTATGGCCTTAAATGCAATCATTTCACCTTTTAGTTTTACAAAAGGTAAACAATATTCTGTTAGAATATTTAGTTTTGCGACAGCTCTTGCGATAACATAATCAAAAGTTTCTCTACTTATTCCGTTTTGTGGTAGTTCTTGGGCTCGTGTATGTATTGTCTTTGTATTGTTTAATTCTAGTTCTTTAATGACTATATTTAAAAAATTTATTCGTTTTAATAAGCTATCAACTAAGATTATTTGCAAATCAGGTCTAAATATTGCAATTGGGATACCAGGAAAACCTGCTCCTGTACCGATATCACATAAGGTGGAGTTTTCTTTGTAGTAACTAATGTTAACTAAAGAATCGGCAAAATGTTTTAGAGAAACATCATAAGGGTCTGTGATTGCTGTTAGGTTTATGTTTTTATTAAATTCTATCAATAAATTATAATATTTTAGTAATTGATCTATTTGACTTTCTGTGGCTGATATGTTGTTTGTTTGTAGTGTGTTTTTAATTATAGATTTAACATCCATTTATTCTATTGCTCCTTGTTTTTCTTTAAATAAATAGTCAAAATATTAATATCTGCTGGTGACACGCCGCTTATTCTACTTGCTTGGGCTATTGTTAAAGGTTTGGTGCTAGATAGTTTTTGACGTGCTTCTATTCTTAAACCTTTTAAAGCGCTGTAATCAAAGTCTTGCGGTATGGTTAAGTTTTCGTTCTTTTGAAATTCGGCTATTTGCTCTTTTTGTATATTTATATATCCCTCATATTTTGCAATAATATTTAATTGTTCCAGAACTTCTGTGGAAAAGTCGTCAAAGTGATGAAATTCTTTATTAAACTTATAGATGTCAATATTATTGCGTTTGAGTAGTGATTTTATGGAAATTCCGCTTTTCACTTCATTTTCGTTATTTTCTTTTAAAAATTCTTGTAATTTATTGTTTGGAGATAAAAATTTGTTTAAAATTTCGTTTCCACGTGCAATTTCTTTTTCTTTTTTCAAAACTTTTAGATAATTACTCTTGCTAACTAGTCCTACCTTATATCCTATTTTTGTGAGTCTTAAATCGGCATTGTCTTGCCTAAGAAGAAGCCTATACTCTGCTCGTGATGTCATCATTCTATATGGCTCGTTAGTTCCTTTTGTAACTAAGTCGTCTACTAGCACGCCGATATAAGCCTCGTTTCGCTTTAAAACGATTTGTTCTTTATTTTGCACAAACAATCCAGCGTTTATTCCTGCGAGTATCCCCTGTCCTGCTGCTTCTTCATATCCGCTGGTGCCATTAACTTGCCCTGCAAAGAATAATCCTTTGATTTTTTTATATTCCAAAGTTGGTAATAAATCACGCGAATCTATACAATCATATTCTATTGCGTAAGCATAGCGCATTAAATGTGCTTGTTCTAACCCTACAATGCTGTGGATAAAATCAATTTGTGCGTGATATGGCAAGCTACTTGAAAGCCCTTGAACGTAAATTTCGTTAGTGCTAAGCGCTTCAGGTTCTAGGAAAAATTGATGTCTAGATTTATCTGCAAAACGGACAATTTTATCTTCAATAGATGGACAGTATCGTGGCCCTATACCCTTTATGACTCCCTGATAAAGTGGGCTGAATTTTAGGTTATCACGTATAATTTGATGTGTTCGTTCATTTGTATAACCTATATAGCAATTCACTTTATTTTGTGGGGCGCTACGTGTGTTTTTGCTAAAAGGTGGTAAATTCTCTTGACCTATTTGAGGCTCTAGCGCATCAAAATTTACTGTGCGCCTATCAATTCTCATAGGTGTACCCGTTTTAAATCTTAAAATTTTCAATCCTAACCCTGCTAAACTGCGTGTCAATTTTGTCGCATTGGTAAAGCCGTTTGGCCCGCTATTTCTTATGTAATTGCCAGTCAAAGTCCTACTATTGAGATATACACCCGTACAAATTACTACTGCTTTTGCGGAGAATTTTTCCCCCATTGCTGTTTTGATACCGAGGAGTTTTCCCTTGCGAGTCAATATTTGAGCAACTTCTGCTTGCAATATGGTTAAATTCTCTTGATTTTCCAAAGTTGATTTCATAACTTCGTGATAACGAACTTTATCAACTTGCACACGTAAGGAGTGAACGGCTGGGCCTTTTGCTTCGTTAAGCATATGGCGATGAAGGGTCGTCTTATCTGCAACTTCCCCCATAACCCCGCCCAAAGCGTCAATCTCAAATACCAAATGCCCTTTTGCCGTTCCCCCGATACTAGGATTACAAGGTAAAAAGCCGATACTATCTAAATTTAATGTCGTAATGAGTGTTTTTAATCCCATTTTCGCACAAGCCATTGCCGCTTCGCATCCTGCATGGCCTGCTCCTACGACGATTACGTCAAAATTATTTTCGTTGTTCATTTGTGTTCCCCTTATGTAAATACTTATTATTATATCAAAAAATTTATCTTTTGTATAGATGTAATAAGTAAAATTTGGAATTTTTAAACAAAACTGATGTTTTGTGATTTTTATTTTTATAAAAAATTTCAATTTCTGTAATCAATGATAATTTTCATAAGATATTTATAGAAAAACTAATGTTTTAAATTAACTATATAAAAAAGATAAAAACTGTTAGTTTTGCCATTTTGTTTTACAATAAAAATAAATGCTTTTTAAAAAGTAATTCTTTCTTCTGCTAATTTTAAGTATCTTAAAAATACAACGGTAATATTGAAAAAGTTTTAACATATTATTATAGATTTGTTAAATATGAATTAATATCAAAATTTCACAAACAAAAATATTGTTCTAAACAAATGTACGATAAAAAAATTTTTACTTTAACAAAAGGACTTTTATAAGTTATCCACATTTTTAGAACATATATTTTGCACTATTTTTTGTACTTTTTAAGATTTCTGTGGATAAAATGTGTACAAAAAGGTAAGTTATCCACATTAGTTTTCCACTTATCCACATTCAAGAGATGCAAAATCTTTTAGAAAATTTATAAAATAATAGTCGTTTTTATTTGTTTTTATAGGGGGAAATATGCTAAAATTATTTTATATAAAATAAAATATTTTTCTTCATTTGTTACATAATAAAAATAGGAGTTAAAAAATGGCTTTATCAAGGCAAAATTTAAGGAAGATAGGAATTGCAATACTTATTGCTATTTTTGCTTGTACTGTTTTATGTGCTGGTTTAGTAATAGGTAGTTCAAATAAAACACAAAGTAAATTCGTAAGTGCTGCCGAAGGGGTGTGGACTGATTATGCCACAGCGCCTAGTAATGCTGCGGCGGGTGATAGTAGGGATAATCCTATTAGAATCGGTACGGCTGAAGAATTAGCGTGGCTTGCTCAAGAGGTAAACGCTGGGAACGATTTTTCGGGGCGGTATATTGAGTTAAATGGTACTTTAGATTTAAGTGCTCATAACTGGGTGCCTATAGGAACAGCGGATAATCCTTTTAGGGGAAATATTACCTTGCGTGGTAGTAATGTACCTGTAATTAGGAATCTAACAATTGATACAAATGTTTTGTTAGAAAGTATACCTAATCTAAACTATATAGGTTTGTTTGGTTATGTAGATAAGGGTAGCGCGCAGTATGGTAGTGGTTATTTAGAATTAGTAACTTTGGAAAATATAAATATCAACATTGCTGGTGCTTTGCCTAATTCAAATATTTATGTTGGCGGTCTTGTTGGATATTTTAATGGTTCGCCTCGTATATCGGGAGGAACGACTGGCAATACGGGTGCTGATTTACAAGCGATAAGCGGTACAATTTACCTTGATTTAGCCGAATATGGCACAAACTCTTGTTTTGTAGGTGGTCTAGTGGGAGAATTGGCTAGCGGTGGTGGATTAGGCTGGACTGCAAATAATTCTTATGTTGCGGTAAACTTTGATACTGTAAATTGCGTTGGTAAAAATCTTTATGTCGGTGGAATTGTAGGGCAGAATAATGGGACAATTACGGGTACAAATAACCTTAGTATCAACAATACCGAAGGGAATTTGTCCTTTAACGTAAACGCAGGCTATTTCGGTGGCGTGGTAGGTAACAACACTAGCACAGGGGTTATTCGTAATATTAGGACGACGGCTAGTATTGTAAGTGACACTTTGGAAAATGGAGTTTTGGCAATAGGTGGAATTGCTGGACAAAATACAAATGGAAATATTATAAACTGTACGAATGTGGGGCAAATAACTGCTAGTTCGGGCTCTGTCGGTGGTATAGCAGGGATAAATATAAATGCTAGTGCCGTAATTGAAAATTCCACTAATTCAGGGCAAATTGTAATTTATTACGGTTTGGGAATAAATGCTGGTGGAATTGCAGGGCAGAATGATTCTGGACAGGTTAGGAGTTCGTCTAATACTGGTAATATTTTAGGTGTAGGTGCTACAGTATCTGATAGTGTAAAAATGAGTAGGCGAGTAGGTGGTATAGTCGGTATAAATACTAGCAATGCAGGTACAGGAATTTATGATTGTTATAATACGGCAAACATAGGTGCAAGCCTAACAGTAGGTTATGTCGGTGGTATCGCTGGCTGGAATCAAGGCAGAATTTCAAATGCAACAAGAGGGGGTACTACATACGGCTTTAATTATAATACAGGAGATGTTTGTGGTGCCTCTTATGTGGGCGGAATTGCTGGAGGAAATGATAGCATTATAGCATATTCATATAACACAGGTGATGTCTGGGGTACAGATGCTAACAATTCATATGTTGGAGGTATAGCAGGTTCTTTAAGTATAATAAGTGGTTCTGGGGAGCTGGAAAAAAGTGTAGAATTTTGCTTTAATATGGGGAATATTGGCAATAGGAATACAAGAACTGCTGGTGGAATTACAGGTGAAGTTGCTAGTGTTAATACATTAGAAAATGTGATTAATTATGGTAATGTAAGCGCAGTAATTTCTGCTGGAGGATTAATAGGTAGCTCAACAGCAGGACGTTCAAGTATCACTTTGCGATATGTTATGTCAGTAGGTAAAGTGGTCGATGCAGGCGCTGATACGAGTATTGCTAGTCTAGGTGGATTAATAGGTGATATGCACGCAAATGCCATTGCTGGTGCAGAGAATATAACTAACGCAATTTACAGCAAGAGTGTGGCAAACTATGATGAAAATCTGTCTAGTCGCGATAATGGAATGGGCGTAACCGCAAACAATGTAGGCGGTTGGAATAGTAACTTAAGACGTGCGACAAGTTATAATCTAACACTGCCTGGTGCAGAATCTACAACTAATGCAACGATAATTGACTTTGTAAATAGTGGAAATTGGTATTTTGCTCCATCTATTGATAACGAGCATAAGCATTTTTATCCTATTTTGAGTTGTTTTCAAGACGGTGTAGTCTTTGCTACAGAAACTACTGGTAGCGGGCAAGTAGTTTATCCAGATGTCATCATTTATGCGGTGAATTTTATAAACCACCGTCCTGTTCAATGGAATGAGGGGAATAGTCAAATTGATTATACTGATGAATCAATTAATGCGTTTACTGATGCTGCTCCCGAGTACACAATTGACGGTACACAATATATAAATGCAGGGCAGAGATTAAGCGAGCCTGCCGAAAACACCTATACACATGCTGATGGGTATACTGAGGTTTGGCGCATTGGGGAAGAAAACACTGCTAGCGAATTTAGTTTTGATACAGCAATTTATCAAGATACTACGGTTTATTTGACGTGGGAAGGCGAGCAGTATAATGTTATATTCTATCTATATAATCAAGAAACTGGCAGTTTTGATTTAGTAACAGATTTTGTAACTTATCCAGAATATTGGGATGGTTTGACTATACAATACACTTTGGACCCAACGGCTACTATGCGAATTGATGGTGTATCGGGTACGGGTACCACTTTTGTAGGTTGGTGGACAGATAGAGAAAGTGCGTTAAACGGCATTTTGACTGAAGATTATAGTCAAGCAACGTTAGATTTTAGCCGAAACGTGCAATATACAGACGGACTAGTGATTTATGGTAGTATTCAATTTGTTACAGTTACAGTAACCATAGATGCAGGCTCTATCGGTAGTACACCTATGACCTTTGCTGATGGTAGTAGGACAAAGCAAGTACAAATAACTTACAATTCAACATATACCCTTGATGTTAATTTTAGTAACCATGACGGTTGGTCTTTTATGGGGTACTTTTCTACGCCTAATGAAGGTGCAGTACAATATACTGATTTAAGTGGTAATTCACTTAGTCCTTCTGGATTTGCAGAAGATGGCATAATCTTGTATGCGCAATGGATTGCTACATCGCAAAACGTAATTTTTGCAAGTAAAGGTTTAGACGGTACTGTTGTAACACTTGTTACAATTACTGTTGATTATAATACTGCTATTCCTGTTGACCAAATTCCTGACGATACGGAAATTAATTATGCCATGATAGATAGTACCAAAGATGCTAATGGTTATAGAATACAAGATTTTTATACTACATTAGATTGTGTCGCTGGTACTGAATTTGATTTTGATACTATTATTTTAGGCGAAACACATATTTATGTAGGCTGGGAAGTAGTTTCTTTTGAATTGACATTGAATGCTAATGGCGGATTATTTAGTAATGGTGTAGGTACGTACAGATTTAATGTACCATACGGGCAAGACGTTATTCAAGCAATTATAGGTGAATCTAGCAATTTTGGCACTCCTACTTATGCTGGGTTCTCTCCTTTGAGCGAAAATGGTGTATTATTATGGAGTGTGAATTCTTATAGTGCGGGCGCAAATTTTGATGTAAGGGATATTGTTTCTATTGATAATAATAATTACTTAATGCCTGCTAGCAGTTTGCAACTTTATATTGTTTGGGAAACGGAGAATTTCACCATTTATTTACGTAGTAACGGTGGAGCATTTACTGACGGCAGTTCGTTAAAAGCCATTAGTCTCGCTTTTGGTCAAAATGTTTTATCCGCTCTAAATCAATATACTGATATAATTCCTACTATGGCGGGGTATGGGTTTAGATTTTGGAGTCAAGATAATGACGAAGGCGCTATGGAAATTGACGAAAATATGACAATGCCTAGCGAAGATTTAACATTGTACGCGATTTGGGGCGAACAGGTTACTATTACGTTTTACGTGCTAGGTATTAGCGAAGAAGATAATATGCTATATACATTCCCTGTGTTTAGGGGCGAAATTGTACAAGACGTGGAAGGTTTAACCGAAATTGAAGACGCTGTAAACCGAATGGTAAACGGTAGTGGATTCTTATTTGACCACTGGGAGCAAATAATTAATCCTGATACCAGTGGAAACTTTGATACGACTGGTGTAGCATTTAATTTTGATACTGCGATTATTAATGAAGATATTATGTTAATGGCTACCCTTTCTTTAGACCCAAACTTCAATCCAGCACCAGCAGATACTACAAATTATTTAATTATAGCAATTGTAGTAATTTTAGTGGCTGTTGTGCTAATGTTCTTGCTAATTTGGACAAATATGCGTAAACACACTATGACGCTAGAAGACAGCAAGATTAAGAATAAGGATATAAAGAAACAATTAGACGAAATCAAAGAGTTGGAGCGTAGACGTAAAGAATTAGACAATCCATACGAGTAATATTTATTATTAAATTGATAAGTATTTTGCCCTAAGTTTGATTAATGTTTAATATTATAATTAATAAAAGCCAAAAAAGAGCAAGACTAATAAACTTTGAAACTAGCCAAATAATTAATAAGTTTGATTTTGATTATTTGCATTGAACTGGCACTAAATCTAAGCTATAAGTTAGCATTTTGTTATTGACAGAAAGTGTGGTGTGTGTTATAGTTTGAACAAACAAAAAATATTTTAAGCAGGTTATTATGAAAATGAAAGTTTATGAGCCTTATAAAGGCGCAGTACCATTAACCGCAACACCCAAAGGTCGTAGGGCAAGAGCCGAGTTAATTGTTGATTATTACCACGGTGGGAGTACTCTAAATGAAAGAGTAAGGCTAGTTCAAAAAATAGAGAGTCTGAGTGCGTATATAGCCTTAAATGGCGAGCGTATGAGCGAGCAACGAAAGGCAGAATTAAGCGCAGAAATGCTGGCACTTGAGAAAGAATTGAAGACAATCAAAGAGAATCCTTTAAGTCAAGAAGAAAAGGAAATTTTGATTGATGAACAGCTTGCTATAATGGAAGCTGAAGAAGAATATGAGCAGACGCTTGAAATAGCAAAACAGCGGAAACAAGAGAGAGTTGAAGCTGCAGAACTTGCCCGAAAGGAAGCTCTTGAGGCATTAAAAAGTAAGCAACAAGAAAGTGAAGAACGAGAAAGAGTGTAAACGCTCTTTTTTGTTTGTTATTTGTTGCTTTTTGAACGTCTTATGTTAATCTATTAGATTATTTAAAATATAAGTCTTGTGAGTTTGTACTTGAAAAATTTTCTTTATTAATATATAATATATAGGAATACATTTGATTTTTAAAAATTAAATTTGATTTAGGAGAAGTTATGGAAGATACTATTTGCGCAGTGGCTACGCCCGTAGGAAATGGCGGAGTCGCTATCATTCGTGTTAGTGGCGAACGAGCCTTAGAGATTGCGGGCAAAGTTTTTGCTAAATTGCAGGATAAAGTGGAGCCTAGGCGTGCCATTTTTGGTAAGTTAAACTTTGATAATGTGGTAGATGACGCTTTGGCAATTTACTTTAAAGCCCCTAAAAGTTTCACAGGTGAAGATGTGGTGGAATTGCAAATTCACGGCGGGTATTATTTGGCGCAAAGTCTAGTAAACAAGTTAATTAGTCTAGGGGCAAGGCTTGCCGAACGTGGCGAATTTAGCAAACGTGCCGTACTAAACGGACAAATGGATATGAGCCAGGCGGAAGGTATTATTGATATAATTAATGCAAATTCGCAGGCACAATTGCGTGCAGGTTCGGGGCTACTTGCGGGCGCTATGAAAAACTTTGTGGGTGAGTTGCAAGACGAAATTACTCAAATAATGTGTGAAGTAAACGTCGCACTAGATTACCCAGAACATGATATTGAATACATCACAGCACAAAAAATTGCCGAAGTGGTTAAACAACTTTTGGAAAAAATTGACGGCAAGTTATCCACCGTGCAGACAGGTTTGCAGGTAAAAAACGGTGTAAATGTCGTGCTTGCAGGCAATCCAAACGTGGGCAAAAGTAGCCTAATGAATAGCCTTTTAGGGTACGACAGAGCGATTGTTACTGATATTGCTGGCACTACACGTGATACAATCAGTGGCAGTTATGAGTTTAACGGAATGTTGTTTAATCTTATTGATACGGCGGGCTTACGTGACACTCAAGATGTGGTGGAAAATGCTGGAATAGAGCGCGCCAAAGCTGAAATCCAGCACGCAGACATAATTTTGAGTATTGTAGATGCCGAAAAAAATGAAGAAAGCGAAGATTTAAAAAAATTAGAGAAAAATACAGCAAAAATCTTAAAAATTGTCAATAAAATTGATAAAAAAGAGCCAAAAACCCCTTGCGATTTGGCAGTTAGCGCAAAAACGGGCGAAAATATAGACAAATTAAAGCAACTAATTTTTAATAAAACGGTAAACGATAAAATTTATGCAGACGGCGATTTTTTAACGAACACCCGCCATATACAAGACTTGAAATCAGCAAGGGACGCTTTGCAAGAAACTTTTGATAATTGCCAGACCGCCACACTAGATTGTCTTGCTGTTACCTTGATGCAAGCATGGAATAAACTAGGCGAAATCACGGGCGAATGTGCCAACGAAAAAATTATAAACGAAATTTTTGCAAAATTCTGCTTGGGCAAGTGATTTTTAAGTGATTTTTATATAAAATTCTTTTATATATCATTTATATAAGATAATAACATTATTAAAATTATAGTAATTAAAAAATAAATAAAAATAATTTTTAATTAATAAAGATTAAAACACCAAAAATTTCACTATAAATTATTTTTGTTATTATATATTGATAAATAATTAATAAATTAAATAAAAATCTAATAATTTTATTAAAAAATGCAATACAATATATTTAAGGAAATTAAAGCAAAATTAATATTTAAATAATATTAAAACAAAAGATTTTATATAAACTAAAAAGCGGTGGATAACTCCGCTTTTTTAATTTTTAAAATTTGCTAAAATTATTTAAAAATAATAAAAATTATATATTTTTCGCCATTTTTTGTCGTTTTTTACATATTTTTTATTATTTTTTTAGGTACTATGCATTATTTGTGATATATTTTTTGGTTATTTTTAGTTTATTTTTCAAATATTAATAAAATTTTAATATTTGTATTTTTTTGCTTATAATCATTTATAAGTTTGTATAAAATATTTGTATTAAATAAAAGTAATTAATATTTTTAATCTCTACAAATCAGTAGGTAATTCGGTTTGAATTTGCTTTTCCGCTGGTGGCAAACGTCTTTGCTTTGGTTTTGTGACACATTCGTAATAAGTGGCTTTTAAATATTTTTTATTTAGAATGTATTTTTCGCCTTTTTCGGCTAAATCGGTAAAGACCTTTAAATAAAAGTTATACATTCGTTCATTATAGTATTGCGGTTCTACTGTGCGTTGCCAGTAATTTAGCACGTTTTTAGGCATATAATCTAGTTTGTGATAAGTCTTGCCTGCTGCAATTCTATCGCAAATGTTTTCCACCGCATATTTATAGGGCATATCGGCTTGCTCTTTGTTTTGGCTGTCATACCAGTATTCTATATGGTGTTTGTTTCTGCCTTTGTGGTGAAGCCACGCCCTTGAATAGCCTTTATCTATTCGGGCGTTAGTAATAGGTGAATGTTTGCCCGCATAGTACTTCGCACTTTCAAAAAATTCTGTGGGCGACAATTTAGACATATCATGCACCAGCCCCCGCCAAAAAAGCCCGCATTTACAACAGTTTATAAAGACTTTATGCTTGTGTTTTAATACCAAAACCAAATGTTTAAAAACGTGTGCCATAGTATTTTCCTTTTAAAAAATTGCAAAAAATTAGCATTTTTTTCGTATTTTTTTTGTGTTTTTTACATATTTTTTGCGAATTTTTATATTTTAATACGATTTTATTATAGTTTTAAAAATATAAAAAGTCAAATAAATGTTTTTGATAAAAATTTTATTTTGATTGCATTGTTTTATTTTTTATTGTGTTTGCGTTTTAAATTTACAAAACCAGCCAAAATTGACAAAATGCCTAATCTATGGTATAATTAAACTAGAAAAGGGGTAAGGGGTTATGGACAAAGATTTTATTCGTGATTTTCCAGATGCAAAATATTTTAATAGCAAGCGAAAGAAAGTAGAAAAGAGCAATTTTGGGCTGGGGCAGAGAGTGCCGAAAAGCGCGGGAAATAACGACACGGGCTGGTTGCCACTGAAATTAGAACAGGTTGACACGACTAAACCTATAATAATTTGTTTTGGTGGCAATGGTACGCTCACTAGCCGCAGTGCGAATTATTATGCAAAATTAGTGCAAGGCTGGTTGGGCATTCGCGAAGCGCAAGAATATTGCCCTATAATTTCCTTTTACTATGGCAATGTGCCTGACAGCGATACGGGTGTTTTAAATGATGATGAATTGTTGGAAATTTCACGTGCATTTTTCCTGCCATTGATTCAAGAACACGGCAAACGCCTTGATTTGGAGTCCGCGCAGAAAAATATGCGAAATTTGAATTTTTTCACGCATTGTTACGGAGCAAACGTGGTTAAAGAGTTGGCTTTCAACTGTATGGATTTAATGGACGAACTCGGCTATTCCCCAAATGAGCAGAAAGCGATTTTGTCTCAAATAGTGCAGGTCGGTTATGCGCCTGATGTTATTAACGATTATACAACGAACTTTTTTGTTAAATCTTTTGCTGATTCGCGTTTTGGTTACCGCTACCGTAAAGAATTAACAAATATAGACGAATTTCCGCCTTATTTAGGACAGGGAAAGTTGATAAGAAATAATAATAATTTAACATTATACGTGGGTAGTCTAATCGGGGAAGATGATTCAGGACTGGACGAACACGGCACTCGTTATATTTATCGTACTAGGGAATGGAAGACTTTTTATAAACGTAGTCAAGGTGCAACCTATTGTATTGCGAACGTACTGGCAAGTGCTGTATTAAATTCTAAAAAGAACGCAATTAACAAGACTTTTATACCTATGACAAGCATTGATGATTTGCAAAAAATTAATCAAATGACGTTAGATTCTTATAATAACGATATTAATGAAAAGAAACAAAAAGCCATTTATGATAAACAGAAAGCAGATTATGATGAACTACATAAAGTCCACCATATTTGCGAGTTGTTGCAGAAAAATAATTTATCCGAAGCCGATATTATAAACGGCAAGGGAAATTTTAGAGAAGTAGTAAAAAGTAAACAAGTAGATTTTAGCAATTCGCAACTAGGTTTTGTTGCTTCCATTCCTGAACCGCGTTTAATTGAATTAGGCGAAAAATTCTTAAACTTAAATGAAACTAAAAATAGAATTATTCGTACGTCCCCACAAGGCATTATTTTAAATAATGGTGAAACTGTGGCTCGTTATGAACAAGATATTGAAGTTATAAAATATGATTTGCGAATGCAGTGCGATGGTGTTGATTTGAGTGATAGTTTACGCTATGAGGAATTCGCGATTGAAGACACTAGGGAAATACACATAAATTACAATTATGGCAGTAAAGAAACCGAACCTGCCCAAAATCTTCAAGAATTACAAGCAAACTGGCAAAAATATGATAAAAATTCCCCAAACTTGCCCGATTTAAATATGTCTTACGCACAAACTGTGGCGCTAATAAACATTTTAACCCGTTACGAATTGCCTTTTGATAGTTTGAAATTACAGGCAGGCATACATTTAAACAAGCAAGCCCTTGCCGACGCGATAATTAAAACTGGCTTTACTACGCAACCAAACAAAACCCCAACAGCACTAGAAATACATAATAATTTAACAAACGGAAAAGGAACGCAAGTAAATTATAATTCCACTCAAATAAATTCAGCGAAAGAAGATTTATCTCCCGAAAATAATCATTGTACTTTTGCAAAAGGAAGTTCTAGCCAAACAAATAAAAATACAAATAAAACGAATATTACACATCAAACAAGCGAAAACATCTGCCCCGAAAGTACAACTTCCACAAAAGAACCCGAAATGGGCGAGTAAACCAAAAACCCTAACAAAATAAAAATTTCGCCTATTTTCAAGCACAATCATCAAGCGAGCGATATATATAAATGAATAAAAAATTTAAAATAAAAAAGGAATTAGTTCCGAGTTGCGTTTCCGCAAGATAAGTGGCCTTTGGGGCTGAACTAATTCCTATATATTATTATATTAAAATAAAGTAAAAAATCAACATAAAAACATAAAAAATTAATAAAAAACATTAAAAAACTATAAAAAACGTAAAAAAACAGCAAAAATATGGCGAAAATGCTAAAAACAACAAAAATGCTTTAAAGCTTAATATATTTTTAATTTTAACTAGCAATTAACTAAATAATAAAAAATATATATATAATATATATAAGATATGTTGTACGTGTCAACAATTGTTGACACGTGCATCTTTTATCACTTTATCTTTATTATAAATAATATTGATTATGGAATGTAATAGCTTGATTCTTTAGTTATGCCGCTTTTTGTTTTGTTATGTTGCTGTTGATTTTAAAAACTTGTTGCTTCCTTTGTTTTTTGTATTTTTCCTTTAAAGAAGTTTTTTAATATTTTATTGATTGATTTTTTTTTAATTTTTTATATGTGAATAGGTTTTAAGTGTATTTTTTTAGCGATTTTTCATAAAATAACATTAATTAGAATTTATGTAAGGCTCTAAAATCAAAGTTTTTTGAATAGGTTTTTTGCGGGGGAATTTTAATAATCAAAAAACACCTAAAAAATTACGAAAAAATATGGAAAAAATTATTCGTTTGCTTGCTTTTTTCAAAATCAATATTGTATAATAATTAAAATATATTCTAAGGGGTAACTATGAGCAAAAAAAAGAAACAGGAAGAAGTTACGCAAGCCCCAGCCACGATTAAGGTCGTTGAAAAGAAGCGCGGTGGTTGTGGTACGTTCTTTTTGGGCTTTATTTTCTGCTTTATTTTCTTATTTGTGGCAATCGGCGGAACGGTCTTGTATCTTTACTACAATCTCACTTTGCGCCAGATTGAAAACACAATCGGCGTGGACTTGTCCTTTATTGACACCAGTCTACACGACTATTCGCTAAAAGAATTGCTTAACCTAGGTCTAAATGAAAAGGACAAAATCACCGAAGCCACTTTGGAGAGTTTAAACGCTGATTTTGACTTGCAGTTGCCTGAAACCATTCCAGGCACGCAGTTAAACATTGCGCCAGTGTATAACGAAGTGATTGCTTTTCAGGGGCAACAAGTGCAGGTGAAGAAAATTCGCATTCAAGATATAATGAACAACCTTGACGAATTTGTTTCCGCCGTACTACCTAAGGTTTACGACCATGCGACCGTGCAACAAGTGGTGGACACCTTGCAAACGACCATTCTTGACGATTTAAACTACCCAGCGCTAAACGGCGAGTATTATAATATAGGTACTACCGAACAGCCAAACTACAAAAAACTTGCCGATTTGACCATTACGCAGGCGTTAGAGCAGTTACCTGCGCATTTCGGGAGCGAAAATTTGACCGTTCAAGAACTAGCAAATGCGGCTGGGCTGTCACTTTTCCCTGATATTGAGCCAGGGCAAGACGATATTTATGCCGAATTAAAGGCTTTGAATGTAACCCAAATGACGACCGAAGATTTGACGACCAGCATAACGGGTGAAATTCTTGTAAATTTGGTTGACTTATCTGCATACGATTTTACGCAGACGGAAGAATTTTACAACACCAACTTAAACGATTTGGGCAATTACTTCTTGACCCTTTCGCTCGGGCAATTTATCACTGCCGAAGGTGTGGCAACTGATACCGAAACTATGTTTGCAAAACCTGAATTTATCAACATTCCGCGCGACACAAAATTAATTAACTTCAAGGCAACTGCCGATGCGCTCACATTAAGCCAAATTTTTAGTGCGGAAGATTTAGAGAAATTATCGCCAGAGCAACAGGCCTTAACAGTGGCTGAGTATCTAGCAAATTACGGTGGCGAAAATACATTCGCAGTGGCTAGCGGAATTGATTGTTCTAGTTACTCGGGCTATGTTGCTTTATTTGGTAATACGACCGCTACAACGTATGCCGAAACGATGGCGAGTGCCAGCACATACGAATATTTGGGTAACGACAATGTTACAGCAATCGCTGGAATTGCGGACTTGACTTTGCAAGAGATTACCGAAAGTGATGACGCGATTAGCCTAATGCTAGAGAATTTTGGCACTTTGGGGGACTTACTAGGTGGCGAGCAAACGGGCTTGTTTGGAATTATTAGCGAAGTGCAAATTGCCGATTTATTAAATGACGCAAGCACGGCTATTCAAAATGCCTTGACGGGCGAAAAAGCGCAAACCACGACTTTGGATAGTTTGCTGGGCGCTGATTCAAGTAGCGACCCGCTAATCGGCAGAGTAATGACGGTAACTGTGAGTGAATTGTTCGGGGGCGACCCTGGTACTGCGATTAAAAATAAGTTAATCGGTACGGAAGGGAATTACACAACGTTAGGCGAATTGCTGAACATTCAGGCTGGCACAGGGCAAAATGCAACCTTTATTGAAATTATTGCAAACCTAACCATGAAAGATTTAATCGGCGAAGGTGCAAATGCTGGTGCGGTAATTGAAGGTGCCGTTAGCGACATTATTGACACGGTAACACTTGCCGATGTGTTTAGCGCCAAAGAAGCCGCCGCAAACAGGGTGCTAAACGAGTTGTACAACCTTGCTAACTACCCTGACGGTGCATTACCGATTAAAGATATTCCAGCGCAGTTAAACAACGTTCATTTAAGTGCGGTAGTGGGCGAGAACAAACCTAAAATATTTAATTTGCTAGTCAATTACGATGCTTTGACGCTTAGCACGTTAGACAAAATGCAATTAAAAACAAACATTACAATAGACGACTTGATTGATGCGGGTGTAATTGAAGATAGCCTTAATTACGACAAGACTATTGCTGGTACGCCGATTAGACATATGAGTCTAGAAGCCGTTCTAGAAATCGTTGGGCAATCTGCACAATAGATAGAAACAAGAAATAGAGAAAAATAGTTTGAGGTGAAAAAATGACTGAAGAAATCACACAAAAGAAGGGACGTGGCAGACCACGTAAGTACCCTGTGGAAACGGAGCCAAAAGAAAAGAGACCACGTGGCAGACCAAAAAAACCTGTTGACCCTGAGACGGCGAATTTGCCTAAAAGACCGCGTGGCAGACCGCGTAAAGAAGGCGTGGAAAGTGCGCCAAAAGAAAAAAGGCCACGCGGTAGGCCTAAGAAACAACCTATTTTTGCCGACGTGCAGGAGTTGGAAAGCGTAAAGGAATATGCTACCCCTAGGGCTACCGAAATCGTGGAAAATGCTCCCGAAATTAGCGAAAACGAAAATTTAATCGCCACACAGCCTACCGAAACTGTGGTAAGTTATCAAGATGTTGAATCTAAATGGGGTTCTGCGCCTAACAAAGAAGAAAACGAAAGTATTTTCCCTAAGACACAAACCGAGCAAGAGCCTACGGCAAATAGTACTGCCGAGCCTTTTGCATATAAAAATGACGCATCTGAGGGCGAAAATGATTTTGCTGAGATTGAAACTTTAAATACGCAATCCATTTTAAAGAATGATTTGGATACGGCAGAGCAAGACGAAACCACACAAGACGAAAATACCGCCGAATATTCAAATTACGAAGAATCCGACGCACAAAATGATAGAGTTGTGCAACCTGTGGAAGTAATAGATTTTACGCAGGAAGATGAAACAGAAATGCGTGCGGGGAACACACCAGCCCGAGATGCTTTAGAACAAAAAACAACAATTTTTAAAAATAAGGTTTCAAATATTTATCCTGCTAAACACTTGCAAGAAGGTGATGTGCAAGGCGGAATGAAAGTGGCTTACAACGAGCCAAAAATGGAGAATACTCTCACTACGCAAAAATTAAATATTAGCACTCCACATCGGCCAGTACAACCAGTCCAAAAAGTGATAAACGAGCCTATTTATAAGACGGCTTTTAGCGGTACGGACAAGGTTGTAGTGGTTACGGGGGCTACTAGTGGTCTTGGTTTTGCTATGGCGCGAGAACTAGCAAAACTCGGGCAAACCGTTATTGCAGTGGGTAGGCGACCTAGTTTTTGCCGTGATGCGCGCAACGAAATTTTGAGCGAATTTCCTAATGCCAAGATATACTACCTTGTGGCTGATATGAGTCTAATGAGCCAAGTGCGAATTCTTGCTGACGAAATCAAGAAAAAACTTGCTGAAATCGGCAGAGACGCTATTGACGTGCTGATTCACAATGCGGGTGTGCAGACGAATATGCACAAAATCACTTACGAAAATCACGAGTACATGTGGGCTACAAACTACTTGTCTGTGTTCTTGCTGACTCGCGAATTGCAACCGCTCCTTGATAAATCAAAAGATGCGCGCGTGATTACGACGACAAATTCCCAAAATTACAAGACAAAACTCAACTGGGCTGATATTCGTGGCGTTGCAGAAAAAGCGAATGATGATGTATATAACCAAACAAAGTTAGCCGATTTGATGTTTGCGCTGGAATACGACCACCGCTATTCTAATAGAGACGACTTGCACGCTTATTGTGTAGACCCTGGGCTAGTCAACACCGAATTACGTACCAAAAACACTAGCGGGATAAAGAAGTTATTCCAAAAACACTTGCAAAATAAGGGTAAATCAGTGGAGCAAGGCATTGAAACTACGATTTATCTAGCAATGGCAGAAAAATTGCCTAGCAACGTGGTTTTATATGCTAACAAAAAGCCAACCGAGCCTAGCAAGTACGCGCTAGACCCTAGAAATAGGGCAGCACTTTGGCGCTACTCCGAATTAGAATTATTCGGCTAAATTAATTAGAATATTTAAACACCTTAAACTATTTCTTATTCTATTTTATTAAATGCAAAAAACACAAAAAATACGCAAAAACTATAAAAAATATGAAATAAAATATTTTTGTTGTTAGTTATATTAGGTGGAGAAAAATTATTTTTATGGTGCAATTTTTCAATAAAAGGTAAAATTTTCTTTAACCAAAAGTACAATTACGCAATGGAGAAAAAGTTATGGAATCTAATTTTGTACCAGCCTATAAACTAAGGGACAAAGACGAGTTAAAAAAGATACCAAATGACAAACCTGGCTACTATAAATGGTGGGCAAGTTATGATACTCTGCAAATAATTTTAGATAAATTGAATATGCAATTTGACGGTATAAAAAATTATTTAGAAGTTAAAAAAGGTTACTATTGTATTTATGTAGGTGTAGCCATAAAAGAATCATTACGAGCACGTCTAAACTGGCATATTAACCAAATTAACAAACCCACAAATGTAAAAAGTGGCACATTATCCACTTTACGAAAAACCATTTCAAGTTTAGTGGGTAAAAATATGTTAGATACAGATGCCACGAATGATTTTATAAATAAATTGATGGTGGAGTATTATTTGTTTGACGATTCTATTAAATCACAAACAGCAAAAGATAAAATTCACAAAATTGAAAATGATTTGCTTAATTGTGATACGCTGTATATTTTAAATATTCAAGACAACCACCACAAACTATCACCTAAAAAAGAATTAAAAAAATTAAGAAAAATTGCTAGACAAATTTAATAAAAAATGCTTCATATTTAATTTGAAGCATTTTTTAGTTTTAAAATCAATATTTTATTTTTTTCCTTTTATACTTGCTTTAATATAAGGGAAACAAATACAATATTACTAAATATTGAAAGTTTTTCAATTTATTTTACTAACAAAAAAAAGAATGCTTTTGCAAGCATTCTTTTCTTTTATATTCCCAGCCACGGGATAAGAATTCCGTCTATAAAGTCTCCCATAATTTCGTACAGTTCACGGGTGAGTGGATTAGTTTCTAAGAAGCCGATTAACTGGTCACTAAGGGCTGGAATGGCGGGTGCAATCAAGTAAATAATACCTAAGATTATAAAAATCACGCAAGCCCCTTGCACTAGTCCTAGTACCAAACCAAAGAACCTATCAATGCCACCGATTGCACGGTTGCGAGTCAAGAACTTGAATAACTTGCCTAGTAAGGCTATCACAATTCTAATGATAATATATAGGGCAATTACTGCTATAATTACACATAGAATAGAACCTACCGACCCCGAAAAAGCCGAGATAAAGGCATCGCTAGAAACTCCGCCTTCATAGTTTTGCCAGTAGTTTGAACCCATTAAGAGTGTGGCAAATTTATCCATAAAAAAGTTATCAATCGCGCCATTTGAAGACGACACGCAGTAAGGGGCGAGGGAGCCCGATATCCAGTCGCCTAATTTGTCTGACAAGCCAAACCAGTTATTCAGTAACCCGCTCACTGGCTTTGCAAGAAGTATTGACAGGGCAAGTGTGGCTAGTGTGCCAAAAAAGTTTAATAAACTTTTCAAGAAACCACGACTCAAGCCAATAATAGCGTATAATAAAACTATTACAATTATGGCAATGTCAACCCAAGCCATCGCTTCCCCCCTTGTTTGATTTTTTTCGTTTTAGCATAATACTTTGCTTTTGTCAATAAAAAAATGAAAAATTTTGTCTATTTTTGAATTTTTTGAAGAACTTACTTTCTTTATTAAATTTGATTATTAACCGCGTTTAATTATTTTATTAAATTTAGGCCTAATTTGACACAACTTTTAAGCAACATTGTTAAATTAAATCAATCAAATTTTATTAAAACAATTTTTTAATTTAAATTCGCTATATAAAATTAAAACAATCTATTTTTCAAGATTGTTTTAAAATTTAATTCTAAGTCATAAAAAACAGCAAAAGATTATTAAAAATTACTCTTTTTTAAGTTCGGCTGTAATTTCGTTAATGATTTTTTTGATTTGCTTGTTAGTTTTTAGCAATTCCATTATTTTGTCACGTGCGTGAATTATTGTGGTGTGGTCTCTGCCGAAAATTTGCCCTATTGTGGCTAGTGGAATGGCTAGTTGCGACCACATAAGATATATACAAATTTGTCGCGGTTCCACAATTTCTTTGTTACGTTTACGCCCTGTTAAGTCCTTTTGGTCAATAGTGAAGTAATCACAAACCGCATTAATGATGCGTTCTTGCGTAATTTTTGCACCACTTACTACGCATTGTTCACACTCTTTTTCTAGTACTTCTTCCATATCCTCACGAGTGGCAACCGTTTTGCCGTGCAAGTTCGCCAAAAAGTAAATCTTACGCAAAATTGCCTCAATTTCACGAATGTTGAAGTTTGCTAAACGTTCAGCAAGTTCGTAATCAATGCCTTTTTCAAATTCAAAGCGCTCTAATTCAATTTTCTTTTGAATGATTAAGAGCCTTGTCTCAAAGTCTGGCGGCTGAATATCTTGCATAAACCCACTAGCGAAACGGGAACGCAACCTGTCTTCTAGTGTAGCAATGTCTTTAGGTGGGCGGTCGCTAGAAATTATAATTTGCTTGCCCGCTTGATATAAATCGTTAAAGGTGTTAAAAAATTCCTCTTGTACACCTTTTTTATTGCTAATGAATTGAATATCATCAATAAGTAGTACGTCTGCTTGCCTGTATTTTTTGTGAAAAGCGTCCATTCCTTTTTCGTGGCGTACACGCACTGCCTCAACGAATGCATTTGTAAACTGCTCGCAAGTAACATATACAATATTTAGGTTAGTGGTCTTATGCTCCCAAATGTAGTTGCCGATTGCGTGGAGTAGGTGAGTTTTACCCAGTCCCGAACCACCATATATGAATAGTGGGTTAAAGCGAACGGCAGGTGCTTCTGCAACAGCACGAGCGGCAGCGTAAATTACTTGATTAGTCGTGCCTACCACAAAATTATCAAATGTATAACGTGGGTTAAAAGGGTTTTGCAAAGTTGCAGGTTTGGTGTCTAATACTTGTTCACTTGTAGGGTGCGTGAGATTGAATTTTTCTATATACTCGTCTTTTTCTTCGGGAATCAGCACGTGCACGTCTTCTAGATTAAAATGCTCTTTTAGTGCATCTCTCATACGCTTTAAGTAAACGCCGTAAATCTGTGTACGACACATTTCACTAGGGGCAACAAGCACCAGTTTGTCGTCTTCAATGTTAATCGGCTGTAACGGGTTTATCCACAAATCCATACCAACAGAACTGATATTTTTCGCAAAATCTGCCAGGCACAGCGCCCATTGTCTATCCAAAAAACTCTGCATACTCATATCTCCTTTGTCCACTAAAAATTAATGTGGCGAGTGCAAAAACTTCTGCCACAATCAAACGTAAATTAATGTTATCACAAGAATTTTAAAAAGTAAAGTTTTAAGGACAGGTTTTTTTGAAGTTTTTGAATATGACAATCTGTAATTTATTTATAATAAATTAAATTTGCCAAATTTTTTAAAATTTTTGTTAAAATCTAGTTGAGTTTTATTTAGGTTGATAAGATTTAAGGATAAAAATATATTTATCAAATTTTTATTTTACTTCTTTAAAATAGAAGCGTTAGTATTATTTGCTTTACTATTAACTTAAAAAATATTATAATTTTTTTATAAAATTTAAAAAAGAGTATTGACTCTCCCCTTAGGTGTAATGATATTCTCTTTACGTAAATAAGAAAAGGAGTTACAAAATTATGTTAAAAATAGGTGATTTAGCAAAATTATTTGATGTTTCAGTCAAAACAATTCGCTTTTATGAAAAAAAGAAATTGCTTGAACCTGCGGAAGTAGATATTTACACCGGTTATAGATACTACGACGAAAAAAGTATTAAACGTTTGAGCGAAATTTTATATTTAAAAAAACTAGGTTTTTCTTTAAAGGAAATTGCTAATTTTGATGAAAAACAAATAATTTCAAAGACCAAGCAACTACAAAAACAAATTGAAGAAATTTATAAAAATCTTAACGAACTCAATCTTATTTACAAAAATAACGAAGGAGAATTTATTATGCAAAATTTTATTAATGATTCACAAGTTTTAGGTAAATGGGAACGTGTTTGTGTAGTTAATAGTAAGGAAGAATTTTTATCAGGAAAATACACCGACCAAAAAGAAATTTTCGCAAATTTTAAAAATATTTATTTCCTAGAAAATGGTCAAGGCTACTGGTGTTTTGATTATTGGAGTAAGGGTATTTTAAAATTTTTCAGTATTGAAAAGCCTTTTGAATATGAATTAGAAAAAGACTTAATGTTTTTAATGCTTTTTGATAAATATTCAAATGAAAAAGTTGGTGTCGCCGTATATCGCAAGGCAGACAACAAAATTTACACCTTACAAGATATTGCTCATATTGATAATATAGATTTGCCTTTTGAAAACGATACAAACGTTTTAGGTTTGTGGAAAAGTGTAGATTTTATAGGTATTAAAGACGAATATATTCCAGGGACAAAACAATGGACATATGATGATGGCAAATTGCCTTTGACTTCCTTATCATTTTTGCCCGATGGGAAACTAATAACATCGTGGTTAGATAATTCAACAGGTAATCAAAAATGGACAAAAAATTTTGCACTTTTTAGAAGGGGTGGCAAGGAAGATGTTGCGTGCCATTATGAAATAAAAAATATTAAAGGCAAAACTTATATGTATCTAGAATGGAAGTCTGGCGATTATACTTTTGGTGGATTTGTAAACAACAAATATGTGTTAGAAAAAATTTCCTAATTTAAATTAAGTTATTAACCACAAATACAAGAAAGCACTTTACTTTTAAAGTGCTTTCTTAATATCTCGCAATAAAACCACATAAAAGTTTAATATTCAAAATCCTTAGGATTGATAATTATTAAATCATTGCCATTAACTTTTGCTAAACGTACGGTATTACCCGTTCCGCTCGGCTTGCCATTCCAACACGCTACGCAAAGGCTGGAATTTTCCACCAAAAACTTATTCCGCTCAATCATACAAGTTTTGGTATAATGCTTAGATAAAATAACTTTATCATCACACTGTTGCAAAATTCGTCTGTATCTCTCTTGTTGGGCTGGCTTCCAGAACTTTTCTTGTTCCAAACAAGGCACAATCGCGATTATTTGTAGATTGTGTTTTTTCTTTAAGTCTAACAAAATTTCTGTCCCTATCATATCAAACCCTTCCGCCATACCAGTTAAAAAAGTAGTAAATCCATCACTAATTAACTTTTCAAAAATGATTTTTATTCTTTCTTTAAATTTTTTGCAAATTAGATTATTTTCATTATATCCCCATGGTAAAGATTTAGGCCGATGCCCCGTCAAACAAACTGTAATATTTTTATTTATTTTTAATATCATAAAATCTCCATAAAATCTCCATTTCGGGTTTTCCCTAAATATTATATAGTAAAAATTTTTAAAAATAAAGCAAATGCCCGCTTTTCCTTAAATAAAAGCGTACTATATTTCGGCTAAAATGGCTATATATTGATAACACTAAATATGGGGGGCATTATGAAACTAAACAAAGCATTTGCGTTAAGAGTGAGAGAGTTACTCAAAATAAAACATATGACACAATACAAATTAGCGCAGGAAACGGGCTTATATCATAGCACTATGACCGATATTTTAAATTGCAAATATAAATCGGCAAATTTTCAAAATATGGCACTTATTATTAGAGCATTAGGCGTGTCTATGCCAGAATTTTTTGATAGTCCACTATTTGATTTTAATGATTTAGAAATTGAAGAAAAGTAAGGCAATAATTTAAAGAAAGTTAAGTTTTGGGGGCTAAATGTCTGATTTTATAAGTTGTGTAAAAAACGTTTTAGAAGAACAAAATAAAACTACGGAAGATTTATTTAAAGTCGGCGTTATTCCCAAAAACACTTTTTATAAATATAGACACCGCTATCCTAGTTTAAGTTCATTACTCAAAATTGCAAATTATCTTTGTGTAAATGTGGACTATTTGCTAGATTTAAGAGATACAAATAATTTTAAACCTTACAAATTAGAACAAGAAAATTTAAATCAAACTATTGTTGCCCTAATTAACAATTTAGGCAAATCGCAAAGGGAATTTAGCAAAGAATTAGATATTTCAAGGGCAAATTTACAGCGTTGGAAAAAGGGGACAAGCCCTAATGTACAGACACTTATAGAAATATCAAAATATTTCAATGTGCCGATTGACGACTTGCTAGAAAAAAGCAATTAAAATAAATGATTTATTAACAAACACTAAAATAAATTAAATAAAAAATATAAAAAGAAGGGAATATGACAAGTAAAGAAGTTTTGTTTAGGTTGGGTTATGTTAGGAATTCGGCTAATCTTTCGGCACGGGAATTAAGTTTACGTTTGGGAATGAGCCCGCAGTATGTAGCGCAAGTGGAACGCGGAAGAATAGTTTTAACTGTTGAAAAATTATTGCAAATTTTGGAAATTTGTAACTTTCCTATTGAAAGATTTTTTTGCCCGAATATTGAAGATTATTATGTAGATAGCGAACTTGAAAGTTTAATTCAATCTATGCCCGCAAACAAAAAGAAGAATTTAATTGAATTTATCAAAAATAATTAAAATTTATGTTTTTTAATAATTTCATTTACCCCTATGTCTATTGACGAAAATGCTGTTTTGGTGTATAATTCTGCCTAGTAAAAGGCAGGTGGAAATATGGCAGACAAAAAAGAAGTCAGTAGCATTAGATACAGTATAGACGGCAAAAAGGGTAAATACACGGGGACTGTAAATACGGGGTTGTTGAATAACCAGCCAGACGGTTACGGGAAAATTGTTTTTATGAATGGTGATGTAATAGAAGGGCGTTTTAAAAATGGCGCTTTTATTAAGGGCAAAGCAATTTCTAGCAAGGGTACAGTTTTAGAAGGTGAGTTTGATAACTTGCATTTTTTAAGCGGAAAAATTACATTCCCAAATGGCGACTACATAACGGGAGCGACTGACTCCAAAACAAAGCAGTTTAAGACTACAGATTTTAGAAAAACTTATAAATTTGGCGAAGTGATTCAAGGGCAATATGCTTATAATGATAAAACAGCGCCAAAAATACAGGCAGTTATTACTTATCCAGACGGCAACACCATTGCGGGCGAATTTGCCGAAGTTGAAGCCCCAAAGGAATACTATCCTTTAAACTTTTATTTAGGCACGTATGCTTGCACAAAGGCACAGGCTACATTTAATCTTTCGCAAAATTCTAAGATAAAAGCAAAACTTACGGGCGATATTACTAAATACGATTATGATTCATTTGCGATTAAAGGCGTGTATGAATATGATTCGGGAGAAACCTACAAAATTTTTGAAGGCGATTTCGTGATAAGGACAATGCCTTATAGTGACAACCCGTACAACGATAGTTCTTACCATAATTTTAGCGAAAATTTTGAGAGCCATTCCGATGATGCACAAGACGAATGCAAGAAGAATTACGAAAAAGCCTTCAAAGTGAAAAATCTTGACTATATTTATTCCATTCTTTTTGAACGTGGTTCCGTTTTGATAAAAGACAATAATGGAAGTTTTAATGGGGTAAAGTTGGGGATAGAGCAGGCAAATTCAAATAATTATATCACCGAATCTTGTATATATAAAGGTACTTTGACGAATAAAGACAACACAACTAAGATTACAGGTGAATTTGATTTAATGCTAAATCCTTTATCTGGTACTGTGGAAATTTTGCCGCACGAAAGATTTGCTGCGACTTTTAAAGGTAAGTTTAGCAAAACTCACAAGCATAACCATGATTCGTTTAATACCACGTTTGAGGGGATATTTGATTCGGCTAAGACGCATAGAGAAGGTATCTTTGACGGAGATATTGTTTTAAAACGTGGCGCAAACAAAATGCTAAGTGCAATGGACGTTAAACTAGATTTTATAAAAGGTAGTTTTACACAAGTTATGCTAAACGGCAACACCTTTGACGGAAAAATTTACGAACCACACAGTTTGGAGCAAGAGTTGTACAATATTACGCAATCTAGTTTTGCAAAGGATATTTATGCAATAGGTACTCTGCGCAGAGAAGATAGCAAGGGTAATTTGATTTTTAATAAACACGGGCTTTTTGATAAAAACTACAATCATTTAGAAGGCGATGTGGACGAAAAACGCACCCTTGATGATAGAACAGTTCATTTTGTAGGAAACAAAACTTTTAATATTGAACAGAATATGTTTGGTTATTCGGGGCTGCTTAAATATGCCGATAATGGCGATTATTATGACGGCGAATTCGCAGAAGATTTTGCTTTTCAAAAAGGTAAACTACGTGAGCATTACGAAAACGGTACAATTTTTACGGGCGCTACACAAGATTTGCAAACTTATGAAGGCAAACTAGAACGCAAAGACGACTTTTGGCAAAGTGGTAACTTTACTTTGGAAAATGGCGAAATTACATTTACAAAAGGTAATACATTAGTTTATTTTGATAGGCCAGACAAGTTATATTGTTTTGCTCAGTATGACGAAAATGGCTTTGAAAATTTTGATAACTACAAGTACATTTGCAATATCAAGTCTAATAAAAATCAAAAAACTAATTTGATTGCAGCTAATAGTATTAGTGAAGCGGTGGTTGAATACGATTATCGCGAAAAACTAGAAAACCCAACCATAAATAACGATGCCGAAGTCTATACAAAAGAACAAATGCAAAAAATGATTGATAATGTCGTAGCAAAATATGAAGCACAAATTGAAAAAATGAATAATGATAAGAAAGCAAAAGAACGTGCGGTTTCACAAGGTTTGGGCGGAATCGCGGTCGCACTGCACGGAATAGGGGACGAACTAGAAAAAGAAGTGCAAAAACGTAAAGATATACAGCAACAGCAACTAGCAAAACAACAGTAGAAAGCAAAATATAATCACAATCAAAATTACGTAAAAATTATAAAAAATACTTTGTTTTTGCATTGATAATTGCGTAAAAAATAAATATTAGTAAAAATCTGCTTAAATTATGCTTTTGATTATTGTTTTTTGCATCGATAGTTGCCTAAAATTAAACTAACACTAAAATATATGATTGTAAAAATTACCAAACTGCTTTTTTAATAATTCAACAAACTAAAAACAAAGGAAATAAAACATTAATTATTAATAAATACATTAAAAGCAAGTAAATTGAGTGAAAATACTGAAATAATACCTTTGATTTTTGCGTAAGTAATTGCATAAAAAAAATAGTGCAAAAATAAAATAAAAATTGACTAAAAAAGAAAAACAATAAAAAAGTAAATTTATTAAAAGTAAAAATATAATCACAAATAATAAAAAAATGATGCACTTTTGCATCATTTTTTTGTTTTAAGTAGGTTTTATTCTTTTGTTTAATAAATTAAATAGTAGATTATTTTAGTAAATAGTAATTAATTAACCACAAATATAATAATATTAATAATCATTATTAAATAAATTATGTTTAATTAAATTGTTATTAATAAATTATAAAACTGAAATAAAAATTTTTATTATTTTATAGTAAATTTTAATTAAATTTTTTACTAATCTTTAAAAGATTATGCTAAATTTAATAAAATTATTCTTCTTCGTCTTCGTCATCTAGTGGGGTATTAAGCAAAGCATCAATGTCTAGTTCGGCGGTAGTGTCGGTGGAAATTCCAAACAATTCATAGCCGTTTTTTGCTTGTACGTCTAGTACTTCGCTAGTTGGTTCGTTTTCAGTTGTGGCATTTTCTGTATTTAAATTTTCTGCCATTTCGGCATTATTTAAGTTATTTTTATTATTATTTGAAGTATTTTCGTTGTTTTCTAAGTTATTTCCCTTATTTTCTAAGTTGATTGTACTATCTAAGTTGTTTTCAGCACTATTTAAGTTTTCTGTATTTTCTTGATTATTTTCGCCGTTTAAATCGCTTTTTTCTTCTGGCTCGTTGGCTTCTGGCGGAACGGTCGCGATACTTGCAATAGTATTGCCCGCACGCAATTTCATCATACGCACACCCATTGAGTGTCTGCTAACTTTCCTAACGTCATTAGAACTAATACGTATTGTCGTACCGTTGTTGGTAATTAACATAATGTCGTCATCTAGGTTGATTTGCCTTAGACCTACCAAATCGCCCGTTTTTTCGTTAAATTCGCCAGCACGAACACCCATACCGCCACGAGATTGTAGCCTGTAATCATTGATATCACTGCGTTTCCCAAAGGCATTTGAAGTAATAGTCAGCACTTCATTATTGCCTTTAATTACGCACATATCCACAAGTGTCGCATCTTCAGGAATACGCATTGCACGTACGCCGCGTGCGCCTCTACCCATAGCACGAATATTCATTTCGCTAAAACGAATACACTTGCCGTTGCTAGAAGCCACCAAAATTTCGTCGTTGCCGTCACTGCGTTCTACCTTGATTAGTTCGTCGCCGTCATCAAGGGTGATAGCGCGCTTGCCGACTTTCATAATGTTAAAGAATTGGTCAATAGGTGTCTTTTTGATTAGCCCGCGTTTTGTTACCATTACAAGATATCCGTTAGGGCTTACTGCGTCAATAAAGTCGTCTGTGGTACTTTCTTGTTCGGTTTCTTCTACTGTGTCGTCTTCGTCAGTTTGAGTATAAGTTGGTTTTTTGCCAAACATTTCATAAGGTAGGCAAATAACCGCCGTTGCATGCTCGTCTTGATTGAGTTGTAGTAGGTTAATTATTGCACGGCCTTTGCTCGTCTTACTGCCTTCTGGCACTTCGTACGCCTTGATTGAATAAACTTTACCTAAGTTAGTAAAGAATAGCAAACTATCGTGCGTGTTAGCCATAAACAACCTGTTTACATAGTCGTTGTCTTTTGATTTGTGTGTCGTAATTCCAAAACCGCCACGGTTCTGCGTGTGGTATTCGCTTAGCGCCATACGTTTAATATAACCTTGTGAAGTCATAGAAACGACAGTATCTTCTTTCGCAATCAAGTCTTCAATATCAATGTTGCCGATGTCGTGGCTGATTTCAGATTTACGGTCAGTATTGTATTTTTCTTTAATTTCGGTTAATTCTTTTGCAATGATTGCTAACTTTTTGTGCGGGTTGTCTAGAATAGATTGCAATTCCACAATTAAAGCTTGCAAGTCGCGTAATTCTTGTTGCAATTTTTCAACTTCTAGTGCGGTTAGCCTTGCAAGACGCATATCAAGTATAGCGTTTGCTTGTTTTTCAGTCAGCTCAAAGTTTTGGCAAAGTCTAGCCATTGCATCGCTTCGCTCACGGCTGGTCTTTATTATTTGGATAACTTCGTCAATGTTGGCTAGGGCAATCACCAAACCTTCTATAATGTGCGCTCTTTCTTTTGCTCGCTCAAGGTCGTAAATAGTACGGCGGGTGATTACTTCCTTTTGATGTTCAAGGTAGTAGTAAAGCATTTCTTTTAGGTTAAGCACTTTTGGCGTGCCGTCTACTAGCGCAAGGAAGATAATTCCGTTACTTACTTGTAATTGAGAATGCTTAAACAATAAATTCAGTACGACTTGCGGGTTTGCTTCGCGTTTTAAATCAATAACAATACGCATACCTTGTCTGTCTGATTCTTCTTTAATGTCGGCAATACCCTCAATTCGCTTGTCTTTTACAAGGTTTGCAATCTGCACAATAAGTTGCGCCTTGTTTACCTGATAAGGAATTTCAGTAACCACGATTTTTGCGCGGTTGCCGTCGTCTTCAATCTCCGTTTTGGCACGCACGATTACTTTACCGTGCCCCGTCTTGTATGCTTGCCTAATGCCCATTCGCCCCATAATTACACCACCAGTAGGGTAGTCAGGTGCCTTGATATAGGTCATAAGTTCGTCAATTTCAATGTCGGGGTTGTTAATTAGCGCTATCACGCCGTCAATCACTTCGCCTAGGTTGTGTGGCGGAATACTTGTCGCCATACCCACAGCAATACCGTCTGCACCGTTTACCAGCAAATTAGGGAAACGGCTAGGCAAGACGCTAGGCTGTTGCAAAGTGTCGTCATAGTTTGGCACAAAGTCCACACTGTCTTTGTCAATGTCTCGCATCATTTCGCCCGCGAGTTTGCTCATACGTGCTTCGGTATAACGGCTGGCAGCGGCTGGGTCGCCGTCCACACTACCAAAGTTACCTTGCCCTTGAATTAGGGGAGCACGCATAGTAAAAGGTTGCGCTAGACGTACTAACGCATCATAAACCGCACTGTCGCCGTGTGGGTGATACTTACCCAAAACGTCACCTACAATACGCGCAGACTTTCTAAAAGGCTTGTCATTTGTGTAGCCTTGTTCGTGCATACTGTATAGAATTCGGCGGTGTACTGGCTTTAAACCGTCACGCACATCGGGAATGGCACGGCTAACATTAACCGCCATAGCGTATGCAATAAAACTTTTTTTCATTTCGTCCACAACAGGGACTTTAACGATTTTTAAATTCTCGTTACTGAATGATTTTTCTTCCATAATAAAACCTACTTAAAAATTTTTTGTTAAATAATTATAATTACTAAATTTTAATTAAATATTGTAAAATTATTTGTTAAATTATTGATTAATTATAAATATCAAGATTAAATATCATATTAAATAATTTTTTGAATGATATTAAATAATGAGATAATATTTAAATAAATTATATATTAGATATATAGATATATTAAATAAATAAGATTAATAAAATTGCCTTAATTTTCCACATTTTCCACAATTAGTGGATATTTTTAATAAATTTTTAATAAATTGCTCTATAACCAGCGGGCAGGGGAATTATAGCCTTTAATGGCGGTATAGGTTGTAGTGCAATAATGGGGGCGACTGGCATTGTAGGAAAAGTTTGGTTGATATATGGAGAATTCAAATTGTAAACAATATAACAATCTTCTATTACTTCTCCGAAATAACCAGAATTGTTGTAAAATACTTGTTTATCTTTATCAAATTTTGCTATTGCTCTGTGTGTATCTTCGTCATATAAATAGCCATTGCTACTATAATAGCCATAGGCCGAACCATTTACACTATAAAGGTAAATATCACTTTTTAAGTTAGAACCACAACCTACGAAACAAAAACAAAGAACAAATAAACAACATATTAAACATAAATTTTGTAGATATTTAGTCATAATAAAACCTTTATTTTTTCTTTAACTTTTAATATAAATTTAAATGCTAAATTAATAAATATTATATTGAATATTAAACATAATGATAAATAAAAATATATTCCAGCCTTCATTTTCAATTTTCAATTTTCAATTCCACTACACGAAATGTGTAGTGGCTGTTTTCAATTCCACAAAATCGCGAATTTTAAGATTAACTTTTTTGCGCAAGAATTTTGCGGAAGACAAGGAACGAGTGTTTTTTAGGGCGCGCGGTGTATTAGACATACATAAGCGGTCTAAAAAGTATGAGCGACGCAGTATTACACAAAATTCTAAAGCAAAAATTACACGTCTAATTCTTCTACTAACTTAGCATTCTGCTCTATAAATTCCCTACGCAACTCAGGTTGCTCGCCCATAAGGAGTGAAAAGATTTGGTCCGCTTCAAAAGCATCTTCCATAGTAACTTGTAGCATTGTACGAGTTTCGGGGTTCATAGTCGTTTCCCACAACTGTTCGGCGTTCATTTCACCCAAACCTTTATAACGTTGCAACTCGTAACCCTTTCTGCCTAGACTGTCTAGGTAATTGTTCAAATCGTCGTCGTTAAAGAAATACTTGTCGCCTGTCGGTCTGTGCACCTTGTATAGTGGCGGTTGCGCAATGTAAATGTGGCCGTGCTCAATCAATGGACGCATAAAGCGGAAGAAGAAGGTCAGCATCAAAATTCTAATATGGCTACCGTCTACATCGGCATCGGTCATACAAATAATACGGTTATAACGCAGTTTGGACTCGTCAAATTCTTCGTGAATACCACAACCAAATGCGGTAATCATTGCTTTAATTTCGGCATTTTCTAAGATTTTGTGTAGTCGCGCCTTTTCAACGTTCAAAATTTTACCACGCAAAGGCAAAATCGCTTGAAAACGCCTATCTCTGCCTTCTTTGGCTGTACCGCCCGCACTATCACCTTCCACAAGGTAAATTTCACATAGCGAACTATCCTTGCTCGTACAGTCTGCTAGTTTACCAGGCAGGGTAGTAGTTTCCAAAAAGCCCTTTCTACGAGTCAATTCACGTGCCGAACGTGCCGCATCTCTTGCTCTTTGTGCGGTTACACATTTTAACACTAATTCACGTGCAATGGCAGGGTTTTCTTCTAGGTAAGTGCCAAAAGAATCTTGCATAACCTTTTCCACATAGCCACGCATCTCTGAGTTACCTAGTTTAGTTTTTGTCTGCCCTTCAAATTGCGGTTCGGTAAGTTTAACCGAAATAATGGCTGTAATACCTTCGCGCACGTCTTCGCCCGCGAGTTTTTCATTCTCTTTTAGGAGTTTGTTCTGCACGCCGTAATCATTAATGATTTTAGTCAAGGCATTTTTAAACCCGACTAGGTGAGTACCGCCTTCTTCCGTGTTGATGTTGTTTGCGTACGCGTGCATCACTTCATTGTAGCCGTCATTATATTGAAAACAAATTTCAATCTCGTGGTCGCTCGCTTCCTTATCTATATAGAAAGGTTGCGGGAATAAGGTCTCTTTGCCTTTGTTAATTGCGTCCACAAATTCCACGATACCGCCTTCATAATGAAAGGTTTCCTTGCGTTCTCTGCCTTCGCGCTGGTCTTCTAAGGTAATAGACAAACCTTTGTTTAAGAACGCAATTTCCTTAAAACGAGTTTTTAGGCTTTCATAATTAAAATCAGTCGTTTCAAAAATTTCGCCGTCTGGGATAAAGGTAACTTGCGTACCTGTTTCATTTGTGCTACCCACCACAGTCAAAGGGTTCTGCGGAATACCGCGCTTGTAGTCCTGATGGTAAATCTTGCCGTTTTGGTAAACGTCAACTTCTAGTTCGGTAGATAGGGCATTAACTACACTAAGACCTACGCCGTGTAGCCCACCACTGATTTTGTAACCTTTACCGCCGAACTTACCACCTGCGTGTAGTTTAGTTAGCACGACTTCTACCGCGCTCTTGTGCTCTGTTTTGTGCATACCAGTAGGAATTCCACGACCGTTGTCACGCACACAACAAGCACCATTTTTCATTAAGGTAACAGTGATTGTGTCACAATAACCCGCGAGCGCTTCGTCAATGGAGTTGTCCACGATTTCAATAATCAAATGTTGCAACCCGCGCTCATCTGTACTACCGATGTACATACCAGGACGTTTGCGTACTGGGTCGAGCCCTTCCAAAACCTGAATAGCATCTTCGGTGTACTGCTCTGTAATTTTTTGAGTCATACTTTGTACTTCCTTATAAAAATTTTTAAAAAAATTAAGGCAATAAAAATCCACCTAATTAGGCTAAATTTAGAGCATCAAAAATCGTATAATTTTGCCATTTTCAAACAAGCCCAAAAATCGTTAAAATTTAGCATTTTTATTTAAGCCAAAAAACCGTCTATTTTTGAGATTTTTAAACAAGTCTAAAAACCATAAAATTGAGATTGTCAAAAATGCTCGCAAAGCCTTTTGCTAAGGGGAATTTTCATTCCTAAACATTATATCAAAAAATTGCAAAAATGTCAATTTTTAAAGGCAAAAAAACTAACTTTTTCCACCTGCAAAAATTGTCAAATTTTCACTCCAAATTTCACCTAAAATTTTACCCTAAATTCCACTTAAAGTTTTACCCTAAATTCCACCCCGTTTTTTGTACAAAATGCACAAAATATTTCATATATAAATTTGGGATAGAATGTACAAAAAAAATTACATATAAATTTTAAAAGAAAAAGCAATATAAATATTTTAATCACTGTAAAAGATATTGCCAAAAATTTAGCAAGTTTAGGGTGAAAAACAGCAAAATTTACTCTTAATTTTTAGTGTAAATGCAATTAAAATTGTTTTAAAAATTAATATAAAAAGTTATATTTTTATTAAAAAATTAAAAATTTAAGTCAAACTTTATAAAATATAGCAAAAAATTAAAAAAGCATTTAATCTTTTAATAATTAAATGCTTTTTACTATTATAACGGTTGATATGCTTTATTTTTCAAAAATTCTTTTATATATATTTCGTCTTTGCCTTCGTAATAATCAATTAATAAATCGCGGAAAGTATCAACATTTTCGTTTGGTATGGCAATTAGCCCTTTTGCATGGCTGATTAGTAAATGATTTGCAATAATTACAGCGGTACGCTTGTTTCCGTCTAGAAAAATTTGTTTTTTCATTACATAGAGTAGTAGTTCTATCGCTTTATCTACTATATCTAGTTTAGAATTAATTAATTTGTCTAAATCGTCTCTAATTTGGCTCTCTATTGGTAATTCGGGTTTCCAGTTTGTCCCGCCTATGCTCACAGGGGTAGAACGCAATTTGCCTGCGTTATAGTAAAAACCTTGTTCAATAAGACGGTTTATATCACACAAAAGCGCAAAATTTGTGGGGCTAGTGATTACACCTTTATTTAGAATTAACTCCCACGCATGCTTTAGATTGACAACTTTTAAGATGTCGGTTGCCGTCATATCGCGCACTTTTCCACCTTCAATTATGGTTTCCGTATCGGCATAAGTCGTGGCAATACCTTCTAAAACTGCCTGTTTAAAAATAGTATTTACCATATTTTTACGTGCAAAATCAATATTTAAGGCGACTTTTTCGTCTAAATCTTGCTCTACAACTCCCGCGGCATGCAACTCTTTCTCTAATGAACGTAAATCTTTTTTTATTGCTTTGGCACGTATATTGTTATTTAAAATTAAGTTATATAAATCGTCTGTATATTCGCCCACATACTTAGTCAAAGGCAGCCCGTCATCTCTAAAATGCACATATATATACTTTTTTCCTTTTTGCGTGCGAATTTCTACTGAACCATAGATTAAATTTGCTAATTCATTTACTAGACGATTTTTTTCGTTTATTTTTTCAATAATTTCAATTTTATTTTCCATATTATACTCCTGCAATTTTAAAATGTGAAACAAATTTACTTAAATTTTATCATTTTGTTTCACATATTATACCACAAAAAATAAAAATGTGAAACATTTTTGGCAAAATTTCTTCAAAATGTTTCACATATAGAAACAAAGTTACAAATATCAAGAACAAATTTTTCATAAATAATGCTATAAAAATGCTTTATATAAATAAAAGAAAGAAATACAAAATTTTAATATAAAATAGTTTTATAAATGGTATTATGCTAACGTAATTTACGTAAATATGTGCAATTTTTAGTCGTTTTTTATATCTTTATCGGTAAAAACATATAAGAAAACATATAAGAAAACATATAAGATACTTGATTTTTTTGGTGAATTTGGCTATAATAGTTTTATAAATTATATGAGGTAGTAGCTTTGGAAGAAAAATATATCCCACCTTATGATATAACAGATGAAATGCTGGAAATCGTTTCTCAAATTATGGAAAATTTGGGGAAATTAAGTAATGTTAATGAATTAGAACGCTTACCCAAACTTCGTAGAATCAATAGAATAAAATCTATTTATTCGTCTCTGGCAATTGAAAATAATACTCTTACTATGGAACAGGTTACTGATATTATTGACGGAAAAAGAATTTTAGGCCCGCAAGAAGATATTTTAGCAGTTAAAAATGCAAATTTTGCATATAAAGAATTAGAAAATATTAATCCCTTTAGTATCAATGATTTGCTGAAAATTCACAAAACTATGATGAACGGTTTGGTACTAGAAGCGGGGCAAATTAGAACTAAACAAGTTGGCGTCTACAACGAAAAAGGCGATGTTGTGCATATGGCACCGCCTACTGATATGGTAAACAGTTTGCTTGCACAGCTTTTTAGTTGGGTGGAAAATTCTTCGGCAAATATGTTGATAAAATCTTGCGTTTTCCATTATGAATTTGAATTTATCCACCCGTTTTGCGATGGTAACGGGAGAATGGGCAGATTTTGGCAAACAGCGCTTTTGTCTAAATGGAAATCAATTTTTGCGTGGATACCTATTGAAAGTATAATAAAAGATAATCAAGAAAGTTATTATCGGGCAATTACTTTATCTACAAGTCAGGGGAAATCTAATATTTTCATTTTGTTTATGCTTAATTGCCTAAATGAAGCAATTCAAAACATTATAAACGATACAAAAAATCACGTAAATCATATGAATAACCAAATAACCAAATTATTAGAAGTAATAGAATTTTACCCGCAATCTGCTGTTGAACTTATGCAAAAATTAAATTTAAAGTCACGTATAAGTTTTGTGCAAAATTACATTAAACCCGCTCTAGAAATGGGCTTGATTGAAATGACTGAACCAGATAAACCAACTAGCAAAAACCAAAAATACTATAAAAAATAAAAATGTGAAACAAATTGAAAAAATTTTATCAAAAATGTTTCACATATAGAAAATTAAGATTTACATAAAAATAATAAAATTCTTTAGTTTTCTAGTCTTTTAAAAAATCGGTAAATGATATTTCTGTAAAATTAAGCAGTTTTACAATATCCACTAAATCTATGTCTAAAGAATTATTCATTATTTTTAGCACCGTATCTTGTGGAATGTTACAAAGTTTGCAAAGAGTTTTTGCAGACATTTTGTGTTTTTCTAAGTAGTCTAGCAGTAGTTCTTTGTTGTAAATTTCTTCCATTTTTCGCTCCTTTTATTTAATATAAAATGACTATAACATATTTATTTAAAAATTTAGGGACATATTTGCAACCCTAGATGTTTTACATTTTCCATATTTTAGTGCAAAATTGATTGTTTATTTTTTGGTTTTCTTGTATAATTGATTTTACTAAGGGGGTAATATATAATGCAAGAAAAAGAAAAGGAGAAAACACTTGCTCAAAGCGTAGAGCAGGACGGAAACGTTAATAATCAAGTAGATAATCAAATAAATGGCGGCAATTTAGACAATAATTTAGGGCAAGAAAATAATAACAATTTAGACAATAATTCAATTCAAAAAATTGAAGAAATTCGCGAAAAAATAGAAAATGAACAAATAAATAATTTAAATTTACAAGACAGCGAAAACATAGAAAACGCACGAAACAATGCAGTTAAGTCTGCGAAAATTGCGGGTAACCCGCAAAAATCGGCAAGTAAACGACTAAATCAAGAGAGAGCGGCTTTTGAAGAACTAGACGCAAGATTAATGCAAGAAAGCAAGCAGGAATTTGATGTGCTTATTTTTAAAGGTTTTAATGATGATGAAATTTTTGTCCGTATTTGGGACAAAGTCCAAAATCCAAAAGGTGTGATTTTATTCACTCACGGTATGGTAGAGCATGGGCTAAGATATAATGATTTTGGTAAATTCCTAAATTCTAGGGGATATATTTTGGTTCTGCCTGATTTGCGTGGACACGGTAAAACAGCGGGCGCGCCCGAACGTGTAGGGCAGTATGACGGCGATATGTTTAAGGACATTGTACGTGACAATATTAAGTTAGCCGACGAATTAATAATGCGCTACAATCTGCCTTTGATTGCGATGGGGCATAGTTATGGTAGTTTTATAACGCAAGATTTTATACAGAATTACCACAACCATTCGGCGGTAGTCTTGATAGGTTCGTCTTGTTTTAAGGGAAAGTTAGACCACAAACTAGGCAAACTGGTGGCCGACATTACCGCGCTGTTCTGCGGACGAGAAGCAAAAGCAAAAATGATTTACAAAATGACGTTTGGTGCTTATGCAAAAGGGCTGAAAGACGGCAACTGGCTCACTCACGATAAGAAGATTTTTGCTGATTATCAGGCAGACCCATATTGCGGAAATGTTTGTTCCGCGCAGTTTTACCGTTCATTTTTCTCGGCTCTAAGTAATTTGTACACGCCGGCTGGCTTAAATATGATTGATAAAGATACGCCTATTTTGATTACCAGTGGTGCGAAAGACCCTGTCGGTGGCAAAAATCACAAGGACTTAGACAAACTTGCACCACTTTTCCAAAAGAGCGGAATCAAAGACGTTACCTATAAACTTTGGCAAAACGGCTATCACGAGATTTTAAATGAAACTTTCCGCACGCAAGTCTATGATTATATCGCAAACTGGCTAGACGAAAAGTTAGAAAGAGATTAAAACATTTATAAATTATAAAAATAATTAAAAATATCAACAATTTAATTAAATTTGGTGGAAAACCGCCTAAATTTATTTACAAAAAGTTGCATAAACGAAATTTCTAAACTAAAACAAAAAACGCACTTTATACAAGTGCGTTTTTTCAATGGTAACTAAATAGATGATAATCAATTTAATTAAACCACGGTGGTAATCAAATAGATTTTAAGCCAAAACGGTCAAATCTTTGTTTACAATAATCGTTACAAGGTCAATAATGTAGAAGATAGGACATAAAATAATGTTCAAAATCAAACCTACGATATTACCTCTCATAGCACGGGTAATAATACCTAAAATGATGTTTGTAAACGGAATAATAGCCAAAATCAAACTGATTATCCAATCCAAACCGAAGTATGCTTTGTTTGATGCCATTCTAATCTCTCCTTTTATTAGTAGGGAAGTGAAACACTCCAAATATGCTATTGCATACTAAGTGTAGTATAACATTATTTTACGCCAAAGTCATTTAAATATGACTTGTTTTTTAACTTTTTTTACAAAATTTCTAAAAAATCGCTAAAAAATAGTTAAAATTGCCGTAAATTTTAATTTTTATTAAAACATAGAAAAAGCATATCCTAATAAGAAACGCTTTTTTAGTGTCTTTTATTTTTGCAAGACTTTTACGCCTGCTTCTTTAAATAAATCGTTTGTGAATGCGCGCGGATAATCATTCCTATAAACTACTCGCGAAATGCCCGCCTTTATTATCCAGCGCGCGCAAAGTGAACAAGGGTAACAACTTGTATAAAGTGTGGCGCCTGTCAAATCTTCGTGTCCGTTTTTGTATGCGGAAAGAATGGCACTTTGCTCGGCACAAACGTTGTAGCAATGCTCTAATCTTGTGCCGCTCTCAATGTTTAATTCCTTGCGCATACACTTGCCACGCAAAGTACAGTTTTTAATCACGTCGGCAGGCACGTCGTTATAGCCATAGCCTAGTATTTCGCCATTTTTTACAATCAATGCGCCGATTTTTCGCTCAATTCTAGGGCAGGTTGACCAATCTTTTATTAAATCAACTATTTCCAAAAATCTTTCGTCCCAATCTACTTGCATAATTTAGTCCTTTAATTACTAGTTATTGCCGTTTGTACCGTTGTTATTTGGTCTAGGTGGTACGCCGTTAGGGTTTTGCTGGTTTGGATATTGTGTCGGTCTAGGTTGATTGGTTCCAGTAAACGGAGTAACAGGCGGTCTAGGTTGTTGTGGTTGAGCGTTAAATGGTTGTTGGTTTGGATATGGCGCTGGTCTAGGTTGATTGGCTCCAGTAAATGGAGTAACAGGTGGTCTAGGTTGTTGTGGCTGAGTATTATATGGTGCTGGTCTAGGTTGCTGTGCTGGGGTAGGGCGCGCGTAAGGATTTTGAGCGGGTTGTTGTGTATTAAATGGAGTAGGTCTAGGCGCTTGCTGTGGCATAGGTCTAGGCGCGTTATAATTTTGGTTATTTGGCATTTGATTTTGCCCAAAAGGAGTTTGTGCAGGTCTAGGTTGCCCAGGTTGATTATTAATACCAAATGGGGTTGCGTTCTGTCTAGGTGCTGTTTGATAAGGTTGCGAAGCAAAGTTGTTCTGCGAAGGTGTAGTGTTGTATTGATTTAATGGATTTTGCACCGCAGGTCTAGTAGGAGTTGTTGGAGTAGGGGCGGTAGCAGGTTGTACAGTAGGTCTAATATTTGCAGGACGTTGCGGATAAGCATTTAGAGGTTGTGTAGTAGTACTGTCATTTAAAACTGGATTATTGTTGAAGTTTTGGTTTTGTGTGTTCGTGTAATTGTGAGCGAACTTACCTTGCTGAGTCATTGTTGCGCCCGCACCTGCTGCGTTTAGGGCTGTGCTGTCAACCACTCTAGGACGGTTACTGCCCGCACTAGAAGTACTGGTGTTGTATTCCACACGTACTCTGTTTGGCACGGTGATAAACATCCAAATTGCGTCAATGATTAAAAATACAGCAATAATTGATAGGAAGTCAGGTGTAGAGTATAAAATGCTAGAAATCATTGTAAAGTCAATGCCTAATGAGAAAGTCGCGTTCAATGCATCAAAAGCGAATAGCCCGAGTAAAATAAGCCAGAATGTCGCGGTAAAGGCAAGTACTGTGGTAGGTTTGTTTTTGTGGTATTTCTTTACGCAACGTGAAATCAAACCGATTAGCCAGAAGATAAAGCAGAGTACGAACAAGCCCATAATTGCATAATTTACATATGTAGTTAAATCAAATTCGCCTAGGAGTGATTGCACTTGTACTAAGACAAAAGGTAGGGCAATGCCTAGACAAGCAAAAAGGCAGCATAGACGGAAGAATGTTGAAGCCGTGCTAGGTCTTGCACTAAAACATATAAAGTATAGTAGGAAGAATAGTGCAAGCACAGCGATTACGCCCCATTCGTCAATCATTCCTAAAAAGTTATCACCTATTAGGTTTGTTATCGGCGTCCTTAAATCCCAAATAGGACTAATGTTAAATAGGTCTTGCAAAAAGGTAGGGAAATAAAGAATTACCAAAACCGCCGCTAGCAATATGGCAAAAATACCACCCGCTATATAACCTTTACGAAGACCTTGTTTTTCTATATTAATAGCCATAGTTATTTTAACCCCTATTTTTTTATTTTAACAAATATAGTATAACAAATTTTTACAAAATATTGCAAATAAAATACAAATAATTTAGCAATTTTTTTAATATATTTTGCATTTTTAATTTATTTTGCCGAATGATAAAAGTTAATCGCTATAAAATAATGGCAAAATTCGTTTTATTTTTAGGAATAAAAAACTATTTTTGATAAATATCACAAAAAAATATATTAAAATTTAAAATCTCATATTGTCTAATGTGTCGTTTTGTGTTATAATTTTTTTAGTAAATATATTTTTGCTGTTAGATTTTTGATAGTTATATTTAACATAGCAAAAAGGAAGTTGTAAAATGCGTAAGATAGTTTTAAGTACAAATAATTATTTAACTAAAGACGGTAAAGAGCAAACAGTGCTATTCGGTATGGTGGATTATTGTCTTTACCGCATTTTTACGGAGACGGATAGGCCGTATTTGACTATGGACGCTGTCATCGCCTATGAAAATGCAGTTAGGCGCGCGTATAACCCAAATTTGTTGTTTGATAACACTCAGGTTAAACTTAAAGACTTTTGCTTTTTTGTGGATAATACTTATATATTCATTTCACAGGCACTTAGTTTAGAATTAGAAAATGTACGAGTAACTGCAGAGAAACTTCCGCCCGAATTACAGAAAGTGCTAAATGATAAGGAAAATCTCGCTTACTTAGGGCTGTCTGGTGATTTGAATTTAGATACGCTAAATACTTACAACCGCATAGATTCGCAGACTTTGGACAAATTCGCTAGTGTCTATGGCAATTTAGCTGAATTTAGCGGAGCCGAAACCTTGATGCACCCTGAAAAATACCCAAATTCGGTGATTGCGAAAAGTTTGCAGAAAGCACAATTTTATAATATTGAAGAAGCACTGGCAAAAAAGGAAGCAGACAGACCAGAAAGTACGGACTGGTTGCAGAAAAGCGCACAAGACGAGAAAGAACGCAACTACTATTACGCGTGTATGATTGATTATATTTTTACATACTTTGATTTGGCACGGAACGCGCGCTCGCCCGAGAGTTTGTGTGATAATTGTAAGTTGGGTGACGATATGTGGAATGTGCTAATTGAACTAGACAAAATCAACGAGAAAGAGCAGAATGATAATAAACAGAAGGGGGCATAGACTAAATGGAAACAATGTTTTTGCGTTTAAAATATTATGATAATCTTAATACAAATAATTCATATTTACGCAAGTGTTATATAAGTAATTTTGGTGACTATGTCTTTGCTCAGGTGTTTAGATTTACTGATAGGCCATATTTGACAAAAATGGCTCTTTATGATTACTATAATGCGGTAAAAAAAGATGCGGCTAAAAATGGTTTTGTTGATGATTTAATTTTACCATTTGCTTCTACTAAATATAAAAATTTCTTGATAGAAACCAAAGACGCATATTACTTTAATTATGAATTCAAAGACTTAATCACGCAAACAGAATTTAATCCTATACAGTTACAACTCGCTTTACCAAATGCTTTAGCACAAGCCATTACCAAGCAGAGTAACTTAGCAATTCTAGGTTTAAGTGACGATGCTAGATTAAACGCAAAATATTGCAAAAATTATATGACAGAAAAAATGCTAAAAAATTTCCTAGATAGCATTGCGGACGAGTTTTCGGCTAGGGCAAGGGCTAAAAATGGCGGATATTATAGCAGAATTCAACGCGAAATTGAACCTTTCAATAATTATAATTTAGAGCCGATATTAGAACAGTGCGAGGAAAAAGGTGAACCAGCACCCTTTGTGTTTTCTAAACGTTTGGCTGAAAATAATTCCGCTTTGGACAAAATTCAACATAAAAAATTAATGTTGCTTATGACACTTTATGGGGTAATTGCGGATAAACGGGAACCTATGACACTTTGTAAAGAAGTAACATTCAAGGGCGATGCGCGTATTCCTTTTATTGTGTATGCTCCTGAATTAGAACAGGCGAGAAAGCGCAAGAATTTAGGCGAAACCTTCTTTATCTGCGAAGAAAAAGATGTTGAAATGATAAAGCCAGAAGAAACAAAAGAAGAAAAAGAATATAGAGATTTAAAACTTGATATGATGTTTCAGGCCGGTTCTGTTGCATATTACAATATGGCAAAGCCAAAAGAAAAACCCCTTAGCGATGACGATATGAGACTACTGAGAGAGTTAGATGCTAGGACAAAACCACAAAAGCCTGCACAAATTCCACAAAATCAAAAACCGATTATTCAACAATATAATAAAAAGGTTGAGCAAAAATCGGGAAACGCACAAAATAAGATTACAGAAGAAAAATTTGTGTCTAACAAAAAAGAGAAATCTAATTTAAACAAAAAAGAGAATACCTTTAATGATAAAGCCGATTCTTATGAAATAAAAATACAAGATGATACTAGCACTTCTACTATTACAGACGATAAGTCTATACAATATGAGAAAGTTGAAAAAACGCCCTTGGAACCTGAAAATTTTAAAAATTTAGAAATTAAAGAAATTAAAAATCAGGATACAAACGCATTTAAGCAAAATAGTCCATTTTTAAACGAAATGGCAAAGAAAGAGCCAAAGAAAACTAAAAAATTTGATTTATTGTTAGAAGATAGAGACAAAGAAATGTAAAAATACTTGATTTAAATAAATAAAGACTTGCTTTACGTAGCAAGTCTTATTTAATCATCTAAATTTTCTATATTAAAATAATCTTTATTAAAGAATTCGCGCACTTCAATTTGTAAGCCAGAGCAAATATCACTAATTGTACTTAATTTTACCGTTTTGGAATTTGCCTTTAAAATTGTACTTATGGTTGATTGTGGCACCCCACTAACTTTGGATAACGCATATTGTGTCATTTGCTTTTCTTGTAAGATTTCACGTAATCTTTTAGCAATCGCTTCGTTTAATTCCATAAATTTTCTCCTTTTGCTTTAATATGTTTTAAAATTTTCTTGCAAAATACTTCAATGCATTGAAGTATACAACCATTATACCACAAAATTATTTAAAAGCAATTAAAATCAACAAAAATTTTATAAAAATTTTAAAGGATATTGATTTTTTAGAGTAGACGCTAAATTAGTAGGATTCTTAAGCGGTTTGCTTGCGTTTATTTTGCTTTTTTAGTTTACAAAAGGGCGGTAAACTGGTATAATTATTTTACTATTTTAAATTATTTGGAGCATATTTTTATGGAAATTTCACAAGTTTTAGCGACAAAATTCAACATTAAACCTGTTTATTCGCAAAATTTAATTAATTTACTTGACGAAGGATGTACTGTTCCATTTATCGCGCGTTATCGTAAAGAAATGCACGGCAGTTGCGATGACCAAACGATTAGAGAGTTTGCAGACAGCCTGAACTATTTAAGAAATTTAAACACGAGAAAGGCCGAAGTTACCAAACTCTTAGACGAGCAGGGCAATCTTACCCCTGAATTGCAAAAGAGCATTGACGATGCAATTACTTTAACCGAAATTGAAGACATTTATAGGCCTTATAGACCAAAAAGAAAGACCCGTGCCAGTGTGGCAATCGCAGCGGGACTACAACCTTTGGCAGACTTGATTTTAAAGCAAGATAATGACGATTTGGTTACACTTGCTAAGCCTTATATAAATGCAGAAAAAGGCATCAACAACGAGCAAGAAGCGTTGGCTGGCGCTAGCGATATTATCGCCGAAATGGTGGCTGATGACCCTACCGCGCGTAAAAATTTGCGTAATATTTACTGGCCACGTGCCTTTATTCATACTGAGTGGAAGCCCGACAAAGACGAGAAAAAAGTCTATGAAAATTACAAAGATTTCCACCAAGTTATCAAATTTTTGCCCGCTCACCGCATTTTAGCCATTAACCGTGGCGAAAAGGAAGGCGCGCTCAAAGTGGATATGTTGCTAGACCGCAACGGCTATATTAAAGTTTTTGAGAGTTTGCTAAGGCAGTTTGTTAAGGGCGATAGCAAGGAGTATTTGCCCGAATTTGATGAGCAGAGCAAGATTAAATTGCCAAAATCAATTGATTATACCACACTAAATTCTAGGCAGTTTGTAGCGCAAGCGGTGGTAGACGGCTATATGCGTTTGCTTGCGCCTAGTTTAGAGCGTGAATTCCGCAACGAATTAACAGACAAGGCAGATGAGCAGTCTATCAAGATGTTTGAGGTAAACTTAAAGCCTTTGCTTATGCAGCCGCCACTTAAAAATAAAGTAATTATGGCTGTGGACCCCGCATATAGGACGGGTTGCAAAATCGCAGTTATAGATGAAAACGGCAACGTGCTAGACAAAGCAGTCGTTTACCCTACACCACCGCAAAATAAAATAGACGAAGCAATCACCGATTTGAGTGCTTTAATTATAAAACACGGCGTGGACGCAATCGCAGTAGGTAACGGAACAGCCAGCAAAGAAGCCGAAATTTTCGTAACCAAATTAATTAAGGCCGTTAATAGACCTGTACAGTATGCAATGGTTAACGAATCGGGTGCCAGTGTGTATAGTGCGAGCAAACTCGGCGCAAAGGAGTTCCCGCAATATGACGTAACCACGCGTAGCGCAATTTCTATTGCTAGACGTTTGCAAGACCCTTTGGCTGAACTAATAAAGATAGACCCTAAATCTTTGGGGGTAGGGCAATATCAGCACGATATGCCACAAAAACGCCTTAGTGAAGTGTTAGACGGCGTGGTGGAAGACAGCGTAAACACGGTAGGTGTAGATTTGAATACTGCCAGTGTACCTTTGCTTACTCACGTCAGCGGGCTAAATAGCGGAATTGCTACCGAAATTGAGAAGTTTAGGGACAAAAATCACGGTTTTGTGTCTCGTGAACAACTAAAAGAAGTTCCCAAACTAGGCGAAAAGGCATACGAGCAGTGTGCGGGCTTCTTGCGTATTCCTAATGCTAAAAATATTTTGGACAATACGGCGGTACATCCAGAGAGTTACCCAGCCGTGCATAAATTACTAAATCATTTTGGCTTTACCGAGCAAGATATTATGGCGGGGAATATTAGCACTTTGCCACAAAAAATTGAGAGCGAAGGCGCTAGTAAAGTTGCCGAAATTTGTGGCGTGGGCGAACCAACCTTAAACGATATTGTAACCGAATTATTAAAGCCAGGACGCGATGTCCGTGATAGTTTGCCACAACCTGTTTTGCGTAGTGAGTTGCTAGGGCTTGCCGATTTGCAAGTAGGTATGGACTTAGACGGAGTTGTGCGCAACGTTATAGACTTTGGTGCGTTCGTTGATGTGGGCGTGCATACAGACGGAATGGTACATATCAGCGAAATCAGTGACGACTTCATAAAACACCCTAGCGAAGTCTTAACCGTGGGCGACAATGTGCGCGTGCGCGTAATCGGCGTAGATTTAGAGAAAAACCGCCTTGCCCTGAGCATCAAAAAAGCAGACAAGTAACAAAAACTATATAGTTGCCAAAACTATATAGTTTTTGGATTGAAAATTGAAAATTGAAAATTAAGGCAAGAATATATTTATTATTTTATTTAATATATCATATCCGCTTTAAAAAGCAAAAAATCAATTTAATTACAATCTTTAATTATTATTATAGTACGTGTCAACAATTGTTGACACGTTTATTTTTATTCCTTTTTATTTTTTTTAATAGTGTTAGAAAACAAATTAAGTTTGAGAGTATAGTTGCGAATGTTGATAGGTAAACCGCAAAAAACGTTAGTTAAGTTGCTAAAAATTACAGCATAGTAGCAAAAATTGAAATTTTTTATTATTTAATATTTTTATTTTAGTCTTAATTTGTACTGTTAAATTGCTTGCATTAATAAATTATTAATTATATAAATGCAATTTTTTATTTGTTTAGTTCTGTCATTTTAGTTTTTATTTAAGTTTATAAAAAAAGTAATTAAGTTAATTAATTTATTGAAATTTATTGTCTTTTAAAGATATTTAAGTTTATATTTTATCAAAAAATCTTAGACTTATTTTATCAAAAATTGCTCTTTAACCTTTAAATCTAAAAAAGCATATACTAAAAAGATGCTATATGCATCTGAAAGGTGAATGCTTATGTTTTTTAATTCAAATGACGATTGTAACGAAAGAAGAAATTGTTGTTGCCCGTGTGAAGACAATACGACAACTATTGTTTCGGCAGGTTCGCAAGGCCCACGCGGTTTGACTGGACCGACAGGTCCTACTGGACCGACGGGCCCTACTGGTGCTGGCGGAACTGGCGCTACGGGTCCCACTGGACCGACCGGACCCACAGGCCCAACGGGTCCGACTGGACCAACCGGCCCTACTGGACCGACAGGACCAGCGGGCGGAGTAGATTCTGTACTTGTAGGTACCACAAGGACAGGAACGCCAGGTTCAGATGCTACGGTCATTAACGAAGGTACTTCTAGCGATTTAGTTTTAGACTTTACCATTCCGCAAGGTGATACAGGACCGACGGGCCCAACGGGCCCGACAGGTCCGACAGGTGCTACGGGAGCGACCGGAACGGGAGCAACCGGGCCAACCGGACCTACAGGTGTTACGGGCCCGACAGGTCCGACAGGTGCTACGGGAGCGACTGGAACGGGAGCAACTGGTCCAACGGGACCAACCGGAGAAACTGGCCCAACAGGTGAGACAGGACCAACCGGTCCTACTGGAGAGACGGGCGCTACAGGACCGACTGGTCCAACTGGTCCAACTGGTCCAACTGGTCCAACAGGTCCAACTGGTGCCAGTGCTACCATAACTGTAGGTACTACTACCACAGGTCCTGCTGGTAGTAATGCAGAAGTAAGTAATTCTGGTACAAGCGAAAATGCTATCTTTGATTTTGTTATACCAGAAGGTCCAACGGGACCGACGGGAGAAACAGGTCCAACTGGTGAAACTGGCCCAACCGGAGAAACAGGTCCAACTGGTGAGACGGGACCGACGGGAGAAACGGGTCCAACTGGTGAAACCGGGCCGACCGGACCTACTGGCCCAACTGGTCCTACTGGTCCAACAGGTGCCACTGGTTCAACTTTTAATAGCGTAGCAGTTGCAAACGATACAGCGACAGTAAGCAGAAGTGCTAATTTTAGCGCATATCCATCTATTTTTACGACAGGCAGAGAAGATATTACTTTTGATGAAGGCGTTTGTGAGTATGTACTGCAACCAGGTATGTACCAAATTACCTACGGGGCTCAAACTCATAATTCAAAAAATAGTGCGGGTTTGGTTTTGGCTATAGATGGAGTTCAAGATGTTATGTCTGAAATTTTCGGGAAAGAAGGCGTGGACTATATTACAAAAACAATGCACTATATTTTTGATAGTGAAACTAAAATTGCTTTGAATATTGTTGTTAAGAATCTAAATAAAGAAAATCTGTGTAATATCACACTGGGTATAATTAAGTTAACTTAAAAAATAGACGTCTAATTAAGGAGTTATAAATTATTGTAATTAAATCTTTAATTAGATGTTTTTATTTTTTAAAATTATTAATTATAAGATTTATATTTAATTTCTTGATTTGAGATATACTTAATAATAAAAAATTAAAGTTAATAAAAATTCAAAAAATATATTTAAATAATAACAAAAAAGTATTTTGTGAATGCATAGTACTATGCATAGTACTTAAAAAATAGTAAAAAAATAAAAAATTTAATTAAATTAATAATAAATAGCATTAATAAATTAAAAAACTAATAATTAAAATTATTTAAAAAGTATAAAAATAAATAAAAAAAATAATGTATTACTACATTAATTTCCCTAGACTAAAACTATTTTTTTGATGTGCTAAGATTTGACCTTCTTTTAAAACTTGACCACATTCGTCTAATGCACGCACGTCAAAATTGTCTAACAATTCTAAAGTGCTCTGTAAAATCTTAGGACGATTTTTTAGAAAATCCTCTTTAAAAGAAGTGGTGCTTTTTTCATCAAAAAAGCGTGTGTAAATGTTTATAATTTTGCCATTTTGCATTTCTTTATACTTCAAATAATCGTGAGTTTTGCAAATTTCATAAAGTTTAATTTTTTCAAATTCATCTTTCGGATATACTTTAACCAAAGGCGACAAAGAATACCTTTCCGTATTACCATAGGCATCAACTAGATAAATGGCATCATCATTTGCTTTGATATGGGTGTACAAATTGCAAATACGTTTAATATGTTTAGGAGCCATTGCTGACATTTTTAAATATGTGGAATAATCATCTGTTTTAAACAATGATAAATAATTAGTCACGTCGTTTTGATTTGTATCAGCGTAAAAATCTAAAACGATATTTGATTTTGATAAAAATTTTAATTCCTTTAAAATATTTCTAGACTCTTTCATATTAAAATTTTCCGCTACATAAATAATAAAATCGTGATTATTTTGTTGTTCTTGTTTTATAAAATTGATATTTTTTTCACTTAACATTTTCCGCACTCCTTATAGTATTATAACACTAAATTAAATTTAATTCAATACTGTTTTTGTATTTTTTTATTGTAAAATACCGTATTTTTTTAATTTTAAAGATAATTAAGACAAAAATATTAAATGATGGGAGTAAAAAACAAAACAAAGGGAAGAAATAAGAAAAAATTGAAAAACCAAAATATATTAAAAAATCTAAATAGAGTTATAAACAGAAATATATAAATTAATAAAAACATAAAAAAGGCAAATTTTTATAAAAATAAATAAAAAAACACATATAGAGTGATTTCTATACGCGTTTTATGATAAGTCGTCTTGCTCGTATAACTTACGATAAACTTCGCAATTTTTAAAAAGTTCTTTGTGTGTGCCTTGTGCAATTAATTTATGATTATTCAAAACTAAAATTTTATCACAATCAATTACAGTACTCAACCTGTGTGCCACAATTACCAAAGTGCAAGAATCTTGCAAATTATAAATTGCTTCTTTAACAAGTGCTTGGCTATTGTTATCTAACGCACTGGTTGCTTCGTCTAGCAAAAGTATTTTGCTGTTTTTTAGGAAAGCACGAGCAAGTGCAAGACGTTGTTTTTGTCCACCACTTAGCACGACGCCACCTTCACCAATACGCGTTTTAAAACCATCTGGTTTGGATTGAATAAAGTCTAAAATTTGCGCCTTCTTGCATACGTCTTCTAATTCTGCATCAGTGGCATCAGGCTTAACTAAGCGTAAGTTTTCTTCAATAGTTAAATCAAATATATACGGCGATTGAGATACCATACTTACCGTATTTCGCAAACTGTCTTGCGTGAGTTCTCGTACGTCTATGTCGTCAATTTCTACACTTCCGCTATCTACATCATAAATTCGTGGAATAAGATTTAGAATTGTGCTTTTTCCTTCGCCCGAACGCCCCACAATGCCCACACTTTGACCCGCTTTTATTTCAAATGTTAAGTTATCAAAAACTTTTTCGTCTTCATAACTAAAAGTTACATTTTTAAAACGAATGTTGCCTTCAGGGTGGGTGAGTTCACTCTTGCCAAAAACTTCTTTTGGATATTGCTTTTCATCTTTTAACTCATACATACGTTTTGCACTAATTTCCATAGATTGAACATTGTTGTTCATTTGCCCCAAAAGGCCAAACACGCTGAGCATATCATAATTATATAATAAAATTGTTGTCAAGTTACCTATAGAAATTTCTCCTGAAATTACTAGCACTGTTGCTAGGGCATATAGGCCTATACCAAAGAAAAATACTAAACCATCGGACAAAATGATATTAGAGAAGTCTCTTGAATTTGATAAATTTGTTTGCGTATTCTTTCTAAACACAGATAATTTTGTAAATTTTTCGTAAAAATGCGAAAAAATATTTAAATTTTTAATATCTCTAATGCCTCTTACCATTTCTGTACTTTGGCTATTATATTTGTCGTTTATTTGTTTATCAAGTATTTCATTTTGTCTTAATTTTTTCTTTAGATAAATTTTATTAATAATAAAAATTATAATTCCAGCACCAAGAGCGAAAACGCCTAGTTTCCAACTAAATATAAACGCAATTCCTAAACGACCTACACGTCTAATTAACCAACGGAAAGTGTCTATTAATGTTACAAATGAATTAGAGAAATTTTCAGGGTCATAATTAATTCTTGATAATATTTCGCCCGATTTAACGTCATTTAATTTGCTAATTTTTGTTTCTGCTGTGTCTTTTATTAAACTAATGCGGATTTTATGTGTCGTTTTAGTAAAAAATTTTGTGTAAAAATAGTATTGAAAATAAACTATTATAGACATAACTGTTTCGGCTACACCATAAATAATTGCCCAAATTAGAGCGGTATATAGATTGCCAGATACCGCTGTATCAGTAACATAAGACAATATAAAAGGTGTGGCTATACTTAATGCAGTAGTTAATAAAAAGAAAATTATTATGCAAATTAAAAGCGCTGGAGAACCACGGAAGAAGGGTAAAAATTTCCATAAATATTTGATTTTAACTTTCTCGTTCTTGTCTTGAACTTCATTAAGATGTACTCCGTATTTTGCAAAATACTTCTCATCTTTTCTTTTTAATTTCTCGGTTTTTCGTTGTTTACGAGCAAGCGATTTCTGTTCTTTTAACATAATATCACCTTCTCGTTTTATTTATTATTTGTTTTTTAATAATTTTTTTGATTTATTGTACTTTTTAAGTTGGATTTAAATTTTTAATTTTTAAAAAACACAATGCTGCCAATTTAAAATTATTATAATAATTAAATTTTATTGTAAAAACTATATAAAATAATGCAAAAATGTTAAATTAATTAAATTTTTTTGCTGATTGATTGCTGTTTTTAAGGCTAACAGCCATAAACCCCTTTTAAAGTAATCATATTTTTTACCCTCCTTTTACTAATATTCTAAATATTAGAATAACAAATATTGTAAAAATTGTCAATACTAAAATTAAAATTTTTTATAAAACTACGAATTTTTATGCAAAATTAATTAATAATTATTCAAAATTAAATCTGTTGTTACAAGAACTTATTTACTTGCATTTTTACTTAAAAACAGCGTTTTTCAGCGTAAATGCAACTTTTTATTGCGATTTTGGTGCGTTTTTTAGGTATTATGCATATGATATGCTTTAATTTGGTATTGACTAACAATATAAAATATTGTATAATATCTTTATAAGAGGTTTGTGTATGGCAGTATGTTATAAAATTGATAAAATAGTTGAAAAAACAGAATCTTTTGATTCCAAATTACACAATGAAATTCGTTCTCTTTATGATTATTTTTTAAATAAAGAAGAAGATGAAATGGCTAAAATTAATAGAGCGTTAATTGCTGGTTTATATGATAAAAATAGATATAATTTAGTTTATAAACAAAGAAATAAGAGTGCAGATTCTAAAGAATTTGTGTTAATTAAAATGGAATATAAGAATCTTAAACGTAATATAAGAGCAAGAATTAAACAATCTACTTATGAAGATAGTAGTAATATGGCTTTGCTTGTAAATGATTTAATTATGCAAGATGATTTTTCGCTTATGTGTAAGTTTATGCAAGATTTTCCGCATTGCCCACTTAACCCTGTTTTGGCGGTTGCTATATATAATAACAATATGTTTATTAAAAATGATAGTATTGTAAATAAACTTAATAAAATTTGTCCTTTATCTCAAATTAGGGGAAAGGTAAGCAAAAATGGATATAAGTATTTTGATAGATTTCCAGAAGCGAGCCATTTTCGTTTAAATTATTATATAGCATTTAATGGACAAGCAGATTTTGGGAAGTTATTTAAACCGTATATAGAATCATATTTTAGACAGATAAATAACGATGAGTTTGATACAGCGATAATAAAAATAAGTTCAGTTAAACATACTAAAGATGGCGATATTTCTAAATTATCAACTGTAAAAACTAGATTTAATTTGCCATTAATAGAAGTGTTTGAAAAAACTGGTTTATATCAAGAAGACGTAAATACAATTTTTAGTAACCCGAATAACGATAATAAAAAAGCACTTCAGTTTTTGCTGGATAATGCAATATTAATGGATGAAGATAAATTGTTAATAAATCAAACAATAAAAAATTTAAGTAATTCTAATTCATTACAAATGTAGGGGAATAAAAATGATTCGTAAATATAAAAAAGATGTAAAAAAACAAGATTTTTGTAACGAAAAACAATTATTGCATAACAAAGTGCAAAAATATTATGAGTATTTTTCCAGTTTGCAACAACAACAAATAGAAAAAATTGATGCTTTAATTTTAAATGGTTTGTGCGACAAAGATACGCATGTAATAATTTTTGATACGTTGAGTAATCAAGGTATAACAAAAGATTTATGGATATGCTCAAAGCGTTACAAAGACCAAAATGATACATTTAAAGCACAAGTAAGTGAAAATGCTTATAAAAATGCTAATGCTTTTTTAACATATGCTAACGAACTTGTGCTGTTAAAAGACGAGGACAGTTTACTGCAATTTGCAAAAACTTTCCCAAAATCTTGTTTAATTCCTAAAATTTTAATGTCTTTTTTGTATTTATATAAAGATAAACTGCAAGAAGTTTTTAAAATAAAAGAGTTTATTCCATATGTGAATTTGCTTGAAAAAATAGATTTGTCTAATTACAAATATATAGATTCATTGCCTTATTATACAACAGATATGAAATTAGATTTATTTAATTTCCGTCAAGGATATGTGGATAGTGATGTTATTTTTGCTCGTGAATTTTCACAATATGTTAAAAATATTACTCAAAAAACATTGAATATTGCTGAAATTTATAGACACGACGAAACAGATACAGTAAAAAGTGTGGACTACATTTTTGAAAATTTAGATATTCTAGAGGTCTTAAAAGCAACAGGTTATAATGACCGCTATTACAAAAAATTCTTTTCAAACCCTGCAAATGATAATATAACTGCTCTAAATACATTATTTTATTTCCCTGAATACTTGGATAAATTAGATTATGAAGTAATTTTAAAACATATAGATTTAAATTTAAAGAGAATAAATGCATCAAACGCTAAAAAAACGGCAGAAAAAAATAAGTTAACAGAGATTATTCAAGGGCAACAAGATGCAATCACTCCACAAGAAAAGAATAGAGTTCGGGTTGCTAATTTAAAAGAGTTATGCAATACCCCTAGCAAAACAACACAACTAAGCCTAAGTGATTTTCAATAAAATTAATAAAAAAATAGGAAAAAATTGCAAAAATCAATAAAAATGCTATAAAGTTAAATAATTTGGTGTTTTTAAGAATGTTAAATGTTATTTAGTTAGTTTTATAATTTTTAATATTTTATCAAATTATTTTTATAAAATTTTAGAATTATACATCATTCACAAAAAGAAATAGCTTAAAACAAAAAATGCAAATTTATGTGTTTGAATTTTTTATTTACATAAACAAGAATAATACAAGTTAAATAATTAAATTAAGTAAATTTTTATATTTTTTTCTAATTTTAACTGGTTTTTATTAAAAAATAAAAAAAGAATAGTTTTTTGTGGAGTAAATTCTAAAGGTTTCTAGTTTTTTGGTTTATTCCATCTGCTATTCTTCTAAATCTTTTGCTAGTTTTTTCACTTCTTCTAGTAAAATTTTATCTCTGTTTTTAGAAGTGTCTAAGTAGGTGAGTTTGTGTTCATCACAGTAGAATTTGTTTTCTGCATCTCGCTTTGCAAAATCACCCCATAGTTTAATCACTCTGTCTAAATCCATTCCGTATGTGTAGTCATATTCTTCGTGATTTTGAGTAATCAAGTCCCAAATCTGCTGTTTGGTCATCTTCCCGCCAAACCCTAAACAAACAAGATAGTCATTTTCCTTCATTACTGCGTGTATCATTTCTATAGGTACAAGCCCTACGTCAATTATGCTTTTTTGCTCTGTTAGGACTTCATTCCATTCTGCAAATTCTGCTAAAAATTGAATGATTGTATCCTTTGTTTTTTGGTTTGTTTTTACATCGCTAGCAATATCGGGCAAAATGTGAGAAAAAGCATTGGACATCGCTTCACTTGAAATTATGCTAACCTTTGGGAAAACCGAATTAAGCATCCACGCCAAAGTGGATTTGCCCGCCCTAGGCACCCCTACAATATAAATCATTCAACACCCCCTAAATTATTTTGTTTAATTAAATTAATTTTAACATAAAATATATCTAAAATCAAATTGTTTTGTAAAAATATCAGCAAAAATGCAACTTTTTTCCTTTAAAATTAGACTAAATTTAACTTTTGTAAAAATAGGGGAAGTGTGTGCATTATTTCTAATAATATAAAAAGACACTTTCAAATAATACACACCTCAAAAAGCAACTAACTTTTGTGGTACGTTCACTTTAGGAGTGTATTTCAAAAGAAAGCGATTTTTATTTTAATCGTTTAATTATGCTTTTTATTGTTGTCTTTCTGTATTTTTTTAATTCATTTAAAAGTTGTTTTCGTTTATTTGTTTTTTCAATTTTCTGATTTTTTTCTGTTATTTCTGCTTGTCTCTCGGCCTCTTGTAATTTCTTTTCGTCATTCTCGTAATTTTTGTAAAAAATATTTGCTTTTTCCTCATGCTTATTTGCTAAATCGTTAAGTCGTATTTTTTTCATATTTTTATCTAATTCAAATTGTTTGTGTTATTAATTATTATATAAATTTGCAAAAATTTTTTTATACTTTTCGTAACTTTGTGTATGATATTTAGTCTATTTTCTTTAAAATATGGTAAATATTAAATAATTTTTGTATTTTGGTTTTGATTTGATTTAGAAAAGTAAATAAAAAATATTTATAACTTTGATTGACATAACCAAAACGCTATGATATAATAATTTTATCTCAATAGGAGAGAATAGTTTTTATATTACTTGTTTTAACAACATAAGCGAAGTGGATAATTAAAATTTATTTAATAGAATTTTGTTAGTACTTTAATTGTGATTGAAAATTATCTAATCATAGTTGAACAAGCAGATTTAATAATAGTTTAAATTTGCAATTAAGCATGTCTAGCGTATTAAAGCCAAAATTGATATAGCTTAATTAAAAAAGTTTATACAGTTTATTAGAATGGGCAAAAATAAAGATTAGATTAAATTAAAAGTAATATAAGAAAATTTAATAGTCTTTGGAGAGGTACCCAAGAGGCCGAAGGGACGTCCCTGCTAAGGACGCAGTACGGGAAACCGTAGCGAGGGTTCAAATCCCTCCCTCTCCGCCAAGAGAAGTTCATACGAAACAACCGTTAAGATTTGTTTCGTATTTTTATTTATGGGATTGTTTTGGAATTGTTGTTAATTTTGAAAGACCAAAAATAGAAAATGTGTCTCATTTAAAC